>JBGTAJ010000088.1:0-20041 GCA_041749915.1 Flavobacteriales bacterium | reverse complement strand
ACTGAGTGGCTTGCCCAGTAGCAGTTGTCTCATTGCCTCCTTCTCGAAGGCTTCGTAATCGAACTTTTCAGTCTTGGTTTCCATTGGTCAGGGTTTGAAGTTCGTAATCCGACCTGACACACTTTACTGAACAGTCTCGGGAAGGCTTCCCATCAAAGCTCCTCACTACTACCTTACGCTCCCTATTCACCCCCGAACCACCACCGCCATGACCGCACTTCGACCAGCCCTTGCCTTCGCCTTCCTGCTTCCCTTGGCGGCAAGCGCCCAGCTCAATTGTACGGATGCCGTGGCCGTGGAACTGGGCATGTACACCGCGCCGACGGTGAACGGTGTTGCACCGGCACCCATCTGCGCGGGGCCGGCCACCGCGGCGGCGCAAGGGCTGTGGTACAGCTTCACCCCGGTCACCGACATGGTGGTGACGGTGAGCAGCTACGTCACGGGCTTCCCCTATATCGACACGCGCCTGCATGTCTACACCGGCACCTGCGACGCCCTAAGCTGCTACTCCGGCGGCGATGACGAAGGACCGGGCTACACCTCCATCGCCACCTTCAGCGTCACGGCCGGCACCACCTACCTCCTGGCCTGGGACAGCTACTGGACCAACACCGGCTTCACCTTCACCGTGCAGGAATCCTGGGTGCCGGAGAACGTAGTGCTCTTCTCCACCGTCACCGTGCCGGGCATCGGCAACGTGCGCGGCGCGGTGGACATGAACGACGACGGCAAGGACGATCTGGTGACACCCGGCAGCACCGCGTTCAATGTGGGCTACCAAGGCGAGGTCGGCGCTTTTGACATCACGGTATTCCCCACCACCACGGCCGTGAACACGGCCTCCTGGAGCTTCGCCGTGGGTGATTGGGACAGCAACGGCCACCGCGACCTGCTCTACGGCGGGGGCAGCGGTGCCACGTTCATGACGGCCAATGCGGACGGTTCGGCCTACACCCAGTTCAGCCCCACCCAGTACATCTTCTGCCAGCGCACCAACTTCGTGGACCTGAACAACGATGGAAACCTCGATGCCTTTTCCTGCCACGATGTGGATGCCAATGTGGCCTTCATCAACGACGGCGCCGGACAGCTGGTGTTCACCCAGGGCGGCTACGGCACCACCTGCGGCAACTACGGCAGCATCTTCACCGACATTGACAACGACGGCAGCATGGACCTCTTCGTGGCCAAGTGCGGCTGCGACCCGGAGGACCTGCTGATGCTGAACAACGGCACGGGCAGCTTCACCGACAACGCGCCCACCCTGGGCCTGAACGATGGCCACCAGAGCTGGAGCAGCGCCTGGGGCGACTATGACAACGATGGCGACATGGACGCCCTCATCGGCAGCAGCAGCGCCCCCGTGCACAAGCTGCTCCTGAACAACGGCGACGGCACCTTCACCGATGCGCCCCCCGGCAACGGCATGGACCTGTGGGCCGGGACCAGCATCGAGTGGACCGCGCATGACTTCAACAACGACGGCTGGATCGACATCATCGGCGGCGGCGCCCTCCACTACAACAACGGCGATGGCACCTTCAGCCACGACCCCAACGCCCCCGGCAACGGCCCCGTGGGCGACCTGAACAACGATGGCTTCCTGGACATCGCTACGGGTGAAGGCTTCCGGAGCAACGGCGGCAACGACAACAACTACATCCGCATCAATCCGCGCGGCACCCTCAGCAACCGCGACGCCATTGGTGCCCGTGTCACCATCACCAGCGCACTGGGCAGCCAGATCCGAGACATCCGCAGCGGCGACGGTTTCTCCCACATGAGCTTCATCGGCGCCCATTTCGGACTGGGCACTGACAGCGTGGTGACGGACGTGAGTATCCGCTGGCCCAATGGCGACTTGGAGAACTTCACGGACCTGGCCATCAACACCACCCACGTCATCGAGCAAGGCACCATCACCGCCGTGCCCCAGCTTGCGCCCGGCACTTTGACACTGGCCCCCAACCCGGTGCAGGACCACATCACCTTCACCGGCGCCGAGCCCAACAGCGCCTATGAGGTGCTGGATCCGGCCGGACACATCGTCCTCACCGGCCGTGCAGCGAACGGCCGCGTATCCGTGCAGGCGCTGAGCGACGGTGCCTACGTGTTGCGCGTAACGGGAACCGATGGCGTGCGGAGTGCACGTTTTGTGAAGCAGTAGGGGTGCGGGATGGGATCTGCAGGTTCGCCCCTGAGCATCCCAAGCGCAGCCCTCCGACCAGACCCGCCCTTACGGCGCCAACACCGCCAGCCGCCACACCTGGGCGCTCTGCGAGGCGTGCAGCAGGTATTGCCCGGCGCGTAGGTCGGCTGGCAGCACAATGGGATCTTGACCTTTGGTGGGAATGGTGCGCAACAGGCGTCCGCTGGCATCGCGCAGTTGCAGTACCTCGCCGGGCGCCAGGCCTTGCAGGTGGACCACGCTGCCCGCTGTGGCGGGCGAGGGCCACAGGCGTGCAACTTCCACTGCGGGTCCGGAAATGCCGGTGCTGATGTCTCCGAAGAGGTCCTCGTAGGCCTGGGCATACTCATCGGTGGAAGCACAGGTGCTCACGGCGTCCCAGTTGATGCTCCAGGTCATCAGCCCGCGCAGGGTGGGGTAGGTGGCCACGCGTTGGTAGCTGCCCGGCTGCAGACCGGTGCCGCGCAGGTAATCCACGGCCTGGGCCAGCACAGCGGGTGATACGTAGCCGCCTCCGGCCGCGAGCGGACAGGCGGGCAGGCCAATGGCCACCTTCTCCGGCGGCAAAGGCGCGAAGAAGCCCCCACCCGTAGTGAAGCCCTGTAGCAGCGCCTCGGTCTGGCTCACGATGAAGTCGGCCGTGCCTTGCGTGTAGATGGCGCCGTCGATACCGTACATACTACCGCTGTTGTAGAGCTGCACCTGCAGGATGTCGAGCCGGTCCCGCAGTGCGTCAATGATCGGCAGGTAGGCCCCCCAGATGCCGCCGTACGCGCTCATGCCGCCCTGCACATAGGCCGTCTCCGGTGCCATGGTGAGCATCATGGGTACGCCGTTCAAGCTTTCATACTGCTCGGCGATGCTGTGTACCGCGTCGATCAGGCGGATGATGCGGGCATCGGTCGGTGCGGCGATGGTCCCGCCGGTGATGGCCACCGAAGCGCCTTCCAGGTCGATGTCGATGCCGTCGAAGCCGTAGGTGTCCATGATCTGAAGCATGCTGGCCACGAACTGGTCGCGCTCAGCATCACTATCCAGGTGCACCGTGGCGTTCGCCCCGCCGATGCTGATGAGCACCTTCTTCCCTTGGGCCTGCAGCGCGGCCACTTCGGTGATGAAGGTGGCGGGCGCTGTCTCGGCCGGGGAGAATACCATGTCGTGCGTGGTGCCCACCGCAGGCACGGCGAAGCTCAGCTCGATCACCGTGTAGCGCGGATCTACCTGGCTCAGCTCCAGGTAGGGTGCGTTGCCGTCGTTCCAGTTGTGCCAGTAGCCGATGAGGTCGGGGCTTTGGGCTGCGGCCGCAAGGCCGCAAACGGTGGCAATGCAGCCGAATATTCCCCGAAGACGCTGTAGCGCCTGCCTGTCCGGTAGGCAGGTCGACCCCTGCTGAGCGAAGTCGAAGCGGGGTCGACCTTGGACGTTCGGGTACGTTATCCCGGGTGTGCGCATGGTGGTGGCAATTTCTGCCAAGATGGGTGTAATGGAAAGAACCATGCACCTGATCCGACCGGAGGCAGGCTCCAGCGGCCAAACCACGTGTTCGCAGCGACGGGGAGGCCTACTTCCACCGAAGTGAAGAACATAGGACATCACACGTTGAACTGGAACTTTCTCCCGGAAGGTTTGCATTCGCATGGGCTTCAGCATGCTCAGACCCGTTTTCGCCGGGTGTGCTATCATTGTTGCACCAGACCACGCACCATGTCGAAGTACATTTCCACGCTGGCCGTGCTGTTGCTGCCGGTTTTCTGCCAGGCGCAACAGACCACCGGCCTCTTCCAATTGGATCCGGGGTCGGATGAGGGATACATCCTGTGGGGGGCCATGTTCGGCCACGACCAATACCTGATGAACACATGCGGTGAGGTGGTGCACACGTGGGAAGGCGATGGCGTGAGCTTGGGGAACGCCATGTATCTGTTGGAGGATGGGACCCTGCTGCGCTGTGCGAAGTCGGATACGGCGACCAATTCACCAATTGATGCCGGTGGAGGAGGAGAGCGTATCCAGAAGGTGGACTGGGAAGGGAACGTGACCTGGGATTTCATTTACTACGACGCTGAAAAGCGGCTTCACCACGACATCGCACCGATGCCCAACGGGAACATCCTGGCGATAGCCTGGGTCCTCAAGGACGCGGCGAGCTGTATTCAGGCCGGCAGGGTGGGGACGAACCTGGACCAGGGCAGGCTGTTCGACGAACGGATCATTGAGATCGAGCCGACCGGACCGACCACGGGGAACATCGTCTGGCAGTGGGACCTCTGGGACCACCTGGTGCAGGAGGTGGACGATACCAGGGACAACTACGGCGAGGTGGCGGAACACCCCGAACTGGTTGACATCAATTGGCTGAACCAGTCCATTCCCCTTCCCGGCCAGGCGGACTGGATCCACCTGAACGCGGTGGACTACAATGCGGAGCTGGACCAGCTCGTATTGAGCTCCCAGATCATGAGCGAGATCTGGATCATTGACCACAGCACCACAACGGAGGAGGCCGCTGGACACACTGGCGGCACCTATGGCAAGGGTGGCGACCTGCTGTACCGCTACGGCAATCCGCAGGTGTACGACCGCGGCACAGCGGCGGACCAGGTGCTTTGGCGCCAGCACAATGCCTATTGGATACCGGAAGGCTATCCCGATGGTGGCGGGATCATGATCTTCAACAACGGACTGGACAGACCTGTCGGTTTTTCGGAGATCGATGTCATCGACCCGCCACAAAGCGCACCGGGTGTTTATGAGGCTTTAGTGGAAGGGGCCGTGTATGGACCCAGCGCCAAGACCTGGAACTACCATGCCGAGGATTCCGTGAGCTTCTACTCCTATTTCATTTCCGGCGCACAACGTTCGGCATCGGGCAATACGCTGATCTGCGAGGGCGAGAAGGGGCGGATATTCGAGGTGACCCATGAGGGGCAGGTGGTCTGGGAATATGTGAACCCGGAAACGCAGCTTGGTGTGATCGGCTCCACGGATCCCATACCAATGGCCGGAGGTGGCGCATTCCAGGGGAACATCGTCTTCCGCGCGGAGAAGTACCCCGCCGATTTTCCCGGGTTCGATGGTCACGACCTGAGCACGGGCGTCACCTTGGAGGCCGACCCGATCCTTGATTGTTTGGTGCTATCGCTGGCCCCCGTTACAGGACCAGCGGTCAGTCTGTACCCCAATCCGGCCCACGGCCAGGTAGTGATCAAGAACATGGACCGGGCGTTCATGAGCGTGTTCGACCCCATGGGAAGGATGCTGTCCACCCGAAGGCTTGGTTCTGACCATGAATGCCTGGATCTCACCGGTCTTCCCCCCGGCATCTATGTGCTCCGCTTCGAACGCGATGGTACGTTGCGGTCGGAAGTGCTGGTGGTGAACTAAGAGCATCACCACCGGCTCATGGCATCTGCGTGATACCGGACCCGGAACCTGCCCTTCGGACGAGCTACTGGAACCTGGGATCCGGCCTCAACACCTCTCCAAGCGCTCCGTCATCTTCCGGATGCGGTCCTCCAACTGTTCGCTGGTGAGCTTCTCGCGCAACCTGTCCACCACGATCGGGAAGGCGAAGGGCGTGAACTTGCCGGGATCCTTCAGCACCTTGCGTTGGGCTTGGATGCGCTCCAAGGCTTCGCGCATGCGGGGCAGTTCCATCTGCACGTCGAAGGCCTCGTCGTAGGCCTGGCGCAGCAGCAAGTGCTCTGGTTCATGCTCGCGGAACACATCGAAGAAGAGGCTGCTGTTGGCGCGCATGTGGCGTTCCTTCAAGGGCCGGCCGGGCATGCCCTTGAACACCAGCCCGGCGATGCTGGCGATGTCGCGGAACTTGCGCTTGGCCATCTCGGTCGCGTTCATGCTGCGTTGCAGGTCGCTCAGCAGGTCCTGCGGACTAAAGAGGTCGTTGTCCAAGGCTTCCTCGATGGGGATGGGCTGGTCGCTGAGCAGCTCGAAGCCGTAGTCGTTCATGGCGATGCTGAAGGTGATGGGCCGCAGCAGGCTCATGCGGAAGGCGAGGAGCGAGCCCAGCGCCTCATGCACCAGGCGCCCTTCGAAGGGGTAGACCACCACGTGGTGCCCCTCGCGACTGGTGAAGCGTTCGATGAGCAGTTCATCCGGTGAAGGCACGATGCTCGTTTCGCGCTGGCGTTGGAGGATGGGCTCCACGGCGCTCATTTCCGGTCCTGGTCGGTCCGTGGTGAGCTGCTCGCGCAGCACCTTGGCCATGTAACTGCTCAGCGGCATGCGTCCGCCCTGCCAGCTTGGTATCTTGCCCTTCTGCTCGCGGCTCTTGCGCACCTGCGCCACCAGGTCCTTCACGCGCACCAGTTCCAGCGAGCGGCCCGCGAACCAGAACACGTCGCCGGGCCTGCCTGCCGTGGCAGGCTTCAACTGGTTGATGAACCATTCCTCCACGGTGCCGATGCGCCCGCCGCTCAGGAGCTTCACCGCATAGCTGCTGTCGCTCACGATGGTGCCGATGCTGAGCTTGTGCCGTAGCGCGATGCGCCGGTCGTGGACACGCACCAGACCGTCGTCGTCCACCACCGCCTTGTTGAACTCGTCGTAGGCCGCGAGGCTCCTGCCACCGCTGGTGATGAAGGTGAGCAGCCAGTCCCACTCGGTGGGCGTGATGTCCTTGAAGCACCAGGTGGTGCGCACTTCGTGGTAGACCGCTGCGGGGGAGAAGCCGTCGCTCACAGCCAGCGTCACCAGGTACTGCGCCAGCACATCGAAGCAGCGGAACAGCGGCTGGCGTGACTCGATGCTGCCTTCTTCGGCGGCTTGGCGCAGGGCGGCGGCCTCCACCAGTTCCAACGCATGGGTGGGCAGGAACCAGATGCGGCTGGTGGCATCGGGCCGGTGACCGCTGCGCCCCGCACGTTGCACGAAACGCGCCACGCCCTTGGGACCTCCGATCTGCACCACGCTCTCCACCGGACGGAAATCCACGCCCAGGTCCAGGCTGCTGGTGCAGACCACGGCCTTCAACTTCCCGGCGTCCAGCGCCTGCTCCACCCATTCGCGCACACCGCGGTCCAGGCTACCATGGTGCAGGGCGATGGTGCCCGCCAGCTCCGGCGCGATGTCCAGCAGGTGGTGGTACCAGATCTCGCTCTGCGCGCGGGTGTTGGTGAAGATCAGGGTGCTGGTGCTCTGCTCAATGATGGGCAGCAGGTGCCGGGCCAGCTTCAGGCCCAGGTGCCCGGCCCAGGGGTAGTGCTCCACCTTCTCGGGGATGATGCTGCGGATATCGATGGGTTTCTTGATGGTGGATCGCACCAATACCGGCGTAGGTCGACCCGGTCGGTCGACTCTACGGGTGCGATCCACGAGGTCGGCGCCATGCAGGACCGTCATCGCCTCTTGGAGGTTGCCGATGGTGGCGCTGATGCCCCAGATGCCCAGCTGCGGGCGCAGGGCTTTCAGGCGGCTAAGGCCCAGTTCCACCTGCACGCCGCGTTTGCTGCCCAGCAGTTCGTGCCATTCGTCCGCGATGAACCAATCCAGGTGCTTGAAGAGCTCGGCGTAGCCTTTGGTGGCCAGCAGCACGTGCAGGCTTTCGGGCGTAGTGACAAGCAGCTGGGGAAGGGCCTTCTTCTGCGCCGCCCGCTCCTTGGTGCTGGTGTCGCCGGTACGCACGCCCACAGTCCAATCGAGGCCCACGCCGTCGCACATGCGCTGCGCGCTTTCGGCTATCTCGCCGGCCAGGGCGCGAAGTGGCGTGATCCAGATCGTACGCAGGCCCTTGGAATTGTCACTCCGGGCTTGACCCGGAGTCGCGGAAACGACATTGGTGCGACTCCGGGTCAAGCCCGGAGTGACATTCAGTAGCGCGGAATTCACCACTCCGCCCCATACCGCGTAGGTCTTTCCGCTTCCGGTGGGTGCGTTCAGCAGTCCGCTGCGGCCGGCGGCCATGTGGGCCCACACCTCATGCTGGAAGGGCTGCACGATCCAGCCTTGGGCGGTGAACCACTTGCTGAGCACAGGGAGAGCAGGGGCCATTGTATCCGCCGAAGGAAGGAACTCGGCGTGGTCATTGTTCGGCCGCCCTGTTCACCTCCTCGAACAAGGCCTTGAACTCGGCGTTGCCCATGAAGCTGTCCCCGCCCAGGGCCAGCAGTTCCCTGGCCTCCGTCCTTCGTCCTTTGGCCACGCGGTATTCGGCTTCCATGACCAGCGCTTGGCAGAGCAGGCGGGACTGGTCGGTGGGCAGTGCGGCCGGGTCGGGAATGGCGGCATAGGCCTGGTCGAACATCTTGCGGCTCTCGGCGGCATCGCGTTTCAGGTTCATGCGCTCCTGGCAGAGCGCTCGCATGCGCCATGCACCGGCGTTCTCGGGCATGTACACCACCATGCGGTCGAAGATGCGGCGCGCCTTGCTGAAGTCGCCCATCTCGTAGTGCATGATACCCTTGCCCATGGCGTAGGTGTTCAGTTCCTGCCAATAGTCCTCGAACTGCTGTACGTGCTCGTTCTTCTTGTCCTTCTTGCGATAGAGCGCGGCGTATTTCAGCGCGTTGCGGTCGGCGAAACGGTATTCGTGCTGGTCGGTGTACTTCTCCAGCTTGCTCATCTCATGGTAGCACATGCTCTGGTAGAGGTATGGCAGCGGGTCGCGGCGGGTATCCTCCTTGTCCACATAGCGCTCGGCCTTGGCGATGCACTTCTCGTACTCCTCATCCACGTAGAGCACCAGAAGGTCGTCGTACACGTGTTTCTGGGCGTGGGTCATGGAAGGCGCCGCGAACAGCATGAGGAAGGGGAGAAGAAGGTGTTTCATGGCCATGGATATTTGCCTGCATACCCCACAAGGACGGTGCCGAAGGGGCGGCTGTGGAGATCTCAGCTGAAAGGCCCGTCCACCAAGGCTTTCAGGTCATCCAAGGTATTCGCTTCTTCGATCAACTTGTCCCGCCGCCAGCGCACGATACGCGGGAAGCGCACGGCCACGCCGCTCTTGTGCCGGCTGCTGGCGCTGATGCCCTCGAAGGCGATCTCGAACACCAACCGGGGTTCCACCTGCCGCACCGGACCGAATCGTTCCAAGGTGTTCTTCTTCACGAAAGCGTCCACCTCCTTCATCTCGGCATCGGTCAATCCGCTGTAGGCTTTCGCGAAGGTGACGAGCTGGCCGTCCTGCCACAGACCGAAGGTGTGGTCGGTGTAGAGGTCGGCGCGGCGGCCATGGCCCTGCATGCTGAAGGTGAGGACCGCGTCAATGCTCAGCGGGTCCACCTTCCATTTCCACCAGTCGCCGCGTTTGCGGCCCACCTCGTAGGTGCTGCTGCGGCGCTTCAGCATCAGCCCTTCGATGCCGGTGGCCCGGGCATGTTCGCGGTGTGCGACGATCTCCTCCCACGTGCTGAACACGAGGGTGGGCGAGAGCAGGAGCGAGGGATGGGCGACCGTTGCATGTACCTGCTCCAGTAGGCGTCGCCGTTCTTTCATGGGCGCTTGCCGGATGTCCCTGCCCCCGAACTCCATGATGTCATAGGCCATGAAGACCACGGGCACATCGCTGAGGATCTTCTTCCCGACGGTCTTGCGGCCAATGCGTTTCTGCATGTCCGCGAAGGGCAGCGCTGCGCCTTCCTTCCACGCCAGGATCTCGCCATCGAGCACGGTGCCCGTGGGCAGGGCTTCGCGGAACGCATGGAACTCCGGGTACTTGTCGGTGACCAGTTCCTCGCCGCGGCTCCAAACGAAGTGCTCACCACCACGCACGATCAGCTGCCCGCGGATACCGTCCCACTTGTGTTCGGCCTGCCAGTCCTGCGGATCGCCGAGGGGCAGCAGTTCCTCCAATCCGGCACCGGCCGCGCGTCCTTCGGCGCCTTCAATGCCGTAGGCCAGGTAGAAGGGGTAGGGGCGCGAGGCTTGATCCGCATCGTTGTCCGCGAAGAGCAGGTCGTGGAAGCTGGTGCTGTGCGGGCTCCAGTCGCCCATCAGGCGGTGCGCGATGGCGTCCTCTTCGATGCCGGTGGCCTTGCTCAGGCCTTTCACCATGATCTTCTGGCTCACCCCGATCCGGAAGCCGCCGGTGATGATCTTGTTGAACACGAAGAGCTCCATGCCTTGCAGTCCGGCCCATGCGGCTTTCACACGCAATGCCTTTTCCGCATCGTCCTGGTGCTTCAGGTCCTCCGCGTAGTGCACCCATTCGGTGAGGCTCTGTGTGATCGGCCGCTCCAGCTTCGCGATGTGCGTCACTGTCTCCGCGAAATCGCCCACCACGTGGTAGCTGGCCTCGAACAGCCAGTCGGGAATGCCGCTGATCTCGGCCGCCCATTGCCGCAGCTGGGTGCTGGTGACCGGGCGCTTGGGCCGTCGGCCGCTGAGCAGCGCTATGGTCCACAGCTTGTCGCTGTCCTCCGCTTCACGGAAATACGCGGCCAGGGCGTCCACTTTGGCGTTCGTGCTGGTGGTGGAATCCAGTTCGTCGAACAACTGGGCGGCGCGTTTCATGGTGCCTCGTCCATTGTTGGTGATCGACCTGGGTCGACGCTACAGGTACCCTCTACGACATCGGCACGTTCATCAACGCCATCAATTGCCGTTGTGGGTCGACCCAGTGGATCGACGCTACGGGTGCTTTCCACGATGTCGGCGCGTTGATCCGTGCCGTCCTCCGCACCGAATTCCGTGGATTCCGCGGTCGCATCATATCCAACGCTCCGCAGGTATTGGCTGAACACATCGGTATAGCCATGGGTGGCGATGACGCGCTCGGCGCCGGTCTCCTTCACGGCCAGCAGCAGCGCATCCCAATCGGCATGGTCGCTGAGCACGAAGCCCTTGTCGATGTTGCCGCGCCGACGCCAGCCGCGCAGCTGCATCCAGCCACTGGCCATGGCGCTGCTGTAAGGCTTCATCTTGTTGGTCCACGGTGTTCCGATGGCGCTGCCGGGGGTGATGACCAGCGCGTTGCGGAAACGTTCCTTCGGCGTGTCCTTGGTGATCGGCTCCCAAGGCGGCAGTTCCAGGCCGGTGGCTTCGAGCACGGCGTTCATGTTGGCCACGGCACCATGCACCAGGATGGGGCCGATGCTGGGGTCCACACCTTTGATCACGCGTTGCGCCTTGCCCAGGCTGTAAGCGCTGAGGATGCTGCACACGCCGTTCGCGGCGTTCCCCCGCCACCAAGCGTTGATTTCGGCGAAGACCTGTGCGGGATCGGGCCAGCGATAGATGGGGAGGCCGAAGGTGCACTCGGTGATGAAGGTGTGGCACTTCACGGCCTCGAAGGCATCGCTGATGCCGTCCGTGTGCCGTTTGTGATCGCCGCTGGCCACCCAGACCTCGCCCTTGTATTCCACCCGTACCTGGGCGCTACCGGGGATATGTCCCGCCGGGTGCAGGCTGAAGCGCACACCGTTGATGGTGACCGGCTCACCGAAGGCCAGTGCATCGATGCGCAGGTCCTCGCCGTAGCGGGCGTGCATCAAGGGTTTGGTGACGCGACTGCACAGGTAGTGGGCACTGCCTCGCCGGGCGTGATCGGCATGGGCGTGGGTGATGATGGCCCGTTCCACACCGCGCCAGGGGTCGATGTACACGTCGGCGATGGGGCAGTGGATGCCGCGTGGGGTGAATGACAACAAAGCTGACATGGAGGCTTAGCCCAAGGTACTCACTGAGCGTATCGAACACACGCAGCGATGGGAAGTTCCAGGAACTGCTCTTATATTTCGTTCCATGAGCTCTGTGGAGACCAAGCAGTGCCTGCAATGCGGGGAGAAGATCCTGGGCAGGATGGATAAACGGTTCTGCTCCGATGGCTGCCGGAACATCTTCCATTACAACGCGAACAGCGCACCCATCAACTACGTACGGAATGTGGTGAACGCGTTAAAGAAGAACCGCCGCGTGCTGGCTGACCTGAACACCGGGCCGGAAGGCAAGACGAAGGTGCACCGCGAGAAACTGCTGGAGCGCGGTTACAACTTCATGTATCACACCAATACCCATCGCACGAAGATGGGCAACATGTACGTGTTCTGCTTTGAACAGGGCTACCTGGAGATCAGCGAGAACTGGTACATGCTCGTCCGCAGGGACGAATACCTGGACCGCTGAAGCGGAAGGAGCAGGGCGGCCTAGCTGGCGGCCCAGATGAGCAGCACCACAGTGGCAAGGATAAGCAGGGCGACCAGCACGGGTCCCCCGATCTCGTTCTGTTCAGCTTCCTCTGGGAAATGGCCGTCGAAGTGGTGGTCGCTCATGGTGATGTCGTGGTGGGGGCAAATATAGACGGCATCGGCTTCACACCAACGGTGCGATGCACGGAGCAGGATGGCCGGCCGGTCGACGCCTAGTTGAGGCTGAAGGTGGGCTGGCGAAGCACCATCCGGGCGATTACTCCACTTTCGTTGGACCGCATGCGCCGGATCATGGCCAGCACCTGTTCGTCCAACTCGCGATCGCTCAGTTTCGCCAGGTCCTTGTAGACCGGTAGACTGCTCCTGCTCTTGAGGATGAGGGCTATTTTGTAAGAGCGTGACATGGTTCCTGTTCTGAAGACGCGTCCTTGGAGGGAAAGGATGCCTGCAAAGCGTCCAGGCAGCCTGCCCAAGCTAGGAACGGGTCAGTTCCGGTCATGAACGGTCGGGGAGGGAACAGGAAGGAGGGGGGATGGGTTCGTTGGGGGGCGATGCCATGCCATTTCTTGCTCAGGGCTCTGGATGCAGATCTGATCGCCGTAGATAGGGAAGATCTCGTTCCACCAACTGGAGGATTGCCCTCCCTTCGGTCGGGCTTTCCTTGGGGGGAGGCCTCATGTCAAAGCCCTGATCGCTGCGCTCTTGGGGCTTTTTGCTTCCCGCCCTCGCTCAAGCTGCGCTTGGCGCGGGCGGGAAGCAAAAAGCCCCTGCGACTTCGTCGCAAGGGCTTTGATCTGGTCGGGGTGAGAGGATTCGAACCTCCGACCTCTACGTCCCGAACGTAGCGCTCTACCGGGCTGAGCCACACCCCGAACTTCCGGGTCTGCACAGGGGTTGAAGCCCCTGTGAGAAGGGCTGCAAATATATGATCTTGGGAAAACCGGACCGGGTTCAGGCGTCGAACTTGTAGCCGATGCCCTTGATGGTCTTGATGCGCTCGTCGCCGATCTTTTCGCGCAGCTTGCGGATGTGCACATCGATGGTGCGGTCGCCCACGAAGAGCTCGTTGCCCCAGATCTGGCTGTAGATCTCGTCGCGCTTGAACACCTTGCCGGGCTTGCTCATCAGCAGTACCAAGAGCTCGAACTCCTTCTTGGGGAGTTGCAGTTCCTGTTCGCCGATGTAGACCAGCACCTTCTCCAGGTCGATCTTGATGCCGTTGGACTCGAGGATGCGGCCGTCCGGTCGCTCGCCACCGCTGCGCTTCAGCAGGGCCTTGATCTTGCTGACGAAGACCTTGGGACGGATGGGCTTGGTGATATAGTCATCGGCACCGGCCTCGAAGCCTGCGATCTGCGAATAATCCTCACCGCGTGCGGAGAGGAAGGTGATGAGGGTCTGCTTGAACTCGGGCAACTGGCGCAGCTGGTTGCACACCTCCACGCCATCCATGCCGGGCATCATGATGTCCAACACGATCAGGTCAGGTCGGGTGGCCTTGGCAGAGCGAATGGCGTCCCTGCCGTTCAGAGCGGTGGTCACCTGGTAACCCTCGCGTTCGAGGTTGTACTTGAGCAACTCGAGGATGTCCTGCTCGTCATCCACCAACAACACCTTGGGTGCCAATGCTCCGGTCATAAGGTCTTCCATCTGTTGCGTGCAAAGGTGATCCGGTATGGGCAGGTGGATGTTAAGGCGTGGTCAAATATAGGTTAAGGTCCAAGGGGCTTTTGCGCGTAGAGGCATCGCGGATCGTGCTAATTTCGCCCCTGCAAGCGGGAGTAGCTCAGTTGGTAGAGCATCAGCTTCCCAAGCTGAACGTCGCGGGTTCGAGTCCCGTTTCCCGCTCCGATCGGAAGGACGGCCCTTGCCGTCCTTCGCATTTCCCGGAAAGGCCGGGACCATTGTGTCAGGTTTCTTCTTCACCAGCGACCCCTATTCGGAGCCGGTCCGGAACCAACGAGCTCCACGAATTGTTCCTTTCCACAATGGTGACCAGCAACCTGAACCCGAGCATGTCCGCTATCGCACTAGCCCTTTCCAGCTGGCTCTTCATCGGATGCCAGTCCGCACCCACTTCAACTGACCACACCTCCACCATGACCGAGCAGCCCAGCACATCCGCCCATGAACCCGTGCCCGCCGGTGCGGACACCATCACCCTCGGTGCCGGTTGTTTCTGGTGCGTGGAGGCGGTATTCGTGGAACTGAAAGGCGTGCATTCCGTCACCTCCGGCTACATGGGCGGGCAGGTGAAGAACCCCAGCTACAAGGAGGTATGCACGGGAAACACCGGCCACGCGGAAGTGGCGCGCCTGATCTTCGACCCGACCGTGATCACTGTGGATGAGATACTGGAAGTGTTCTGGCAGACGCACGACCCCACCACGCTCAACCGCCAGGGGGCTGATGTGGGGACACAGTACCGATCGGCCATCTTCTACCATTCGCCGGAGCAACAGCGTATCGCCGAACACTACAAGGCCGAACTGAACGCCAGCGGCGCGTTCCGGGGCCCCATCGTCACGGAGATCGTGCCGGCGGTGACCTTCTATCCGGCCGAGGACTACCACCAGAACTACTACGCCCAGAACGGCGAGCAGGGCTATTGCCAGATGGTGATCCGCCCCAAGGTGGACAAGTTCCGCAAGGCCTTCGCGACCAAGCTGAAGCCCTGAACCCACGGAGTGACCAACATCACCAGTGGACCGGAGGGGCGGGTGGTACTTTTGCGCTCCATGTTCGGAAAAGGCACCAAGCTCTACAGCATCGTCCACTCCAAATGCCCCCACTGCCACGAGGGGGAGTTCTTTCTGGACAACAATCCCTACAACGTGATGAAGGCGGGTGATCTGCATGATCACTGCTCCGTATGCCAGCGTAAGTACACGCCCGAGCCCGGTTTCTACTACGGCGGCATGTATGTGTCCTATGCCATGGGCGTGGCGCTCTTCGTCAGCATCTATGTGGCCATCTATGTATTGTTCCCCGAGGCAGGCATGTGGACCTACATCACATCGGTGCTCGTGGGCCTCATGATCATGGGCCCGGTCCTGTACATGTACTCGAAGATCATCTGGGCGAACCTCTTCTTCACCTACAAAGGCGTGGCACTGACGCCAGGCGAGCTTGCCAAGCAGGCCAGCCGAAGGAAGGGGTAAGCCGTCAGGGTCGCACTTACATTCCCTCGACGCCCTCGAGTTCGATGTAGTCCGTGATGATGAAGATCACCTGATCGGGGATCTTCGCGGAGTGGGCACCCACATCGCTGTAGCCTGTGGTGCCTATCATGTCCATGATGTCCTCCACGGAGCGACGCTCGCTGACGGGAGGGCCCATCGGTGTCTGACGGTTCTGCCATTCCAGCATGTACAGGGGGCGCGGCTCACGCAGTCCGCGGCGCAGCAGTTGAAAATAGGTGTCACGGTCGGCGATGGTCAGGAAACGATGTGCCATCAGGGCCATATCCGCCTCGGCAGGACCGATGCCTGGATCGCCCACAGGCACTGTCCGGATGCGCAGTCGATCGTCCGTCAACCCCAGTGCCCGCTTGCGTTCCTCGATGGCGGCGGCTTTCGCCGGGTCGTTCTCCACTGCGATCACGTTCGCCCCGGCCTCGATCATCTTGAAGGTGAAGTAGCCGTCCTCCGCGAAGAGGTCGACGATGGTCATCCCGCTGAGGTCGCCGCCCATCAACTGGATCAGTTCCCCAGGCTTCTGCCACTCGTCGCGGGCCTTTTCCGCATCAAGGGCGGCAGGCTTGCTGGTGTTGGCCGTGTCAGGGGTGGAACCTTCCGGGGAAGGTGTTCCGCAGGCCCAGAGCAGGCTAAGGGAGAGGAGGGCGACCGATGCTTTCATGAGTGGAGATGGGGACGAAATTATCGCAATGCAGCCAGAGGACTTGATGCAATGGCATCAAAGATATCTTCCATGGAACTATTTACAGGAAGTACCTTTGACGCATGCCCCGGATCGATGAAGAGCTGCAGACCCGTTTTGAGAGCGAGCAGCAGAAGGTCATGTTGAACGTGATGTTCACCGCCAACTGGTTGCGCAGCCGCCAGACCTCCGTGTTCAAGCCCTTTGGCATCAGCCCGCAGCAGTACAACATCCTGCGGATCCTGCGCGGTGCGAAGGGGCGGATGAACATGCACTCGGTCAAGGAACGCATGATCGACCGGGCACCGAACGCCACGCGACTGACGGACAAGCTGATCGCCAAAGGCCTGGTGGAGCGCGAACGCTGCGAGGAGGACCGTCGGATCGTGTACGTGCGCATCAGCGAGAAGGGCCTGGAACTGCTGAAGCAGATCGACAAGCAGAACAAGGACGACATGGCCGACCTCACCGATCGGATCCCCAGCGAGGAGGCGGCCCTGGTGAACAGCGTGCTGGACCGGATGCGCGGATGAACCCTTGGGCGGATCGCGTGTTACCCTGCGTCACCAGTCACCCGGACCGTTCGGTCCACCGACCATGAGCATGAGCACCAAACGCAGTGAGCTGTCGCTGCACCCCATCCTGAACGGCCGCTTCAGCCCGCGCGCCTTCACTGAACGCGATGTCACGGCTGCCGAGCTGGAGCTCATCATCGAAGCGGCCCGCTGGGCGCCCAGCAGCATGAACGAGCAGCCCTGGCGTTTCATGGCCACCCGCCGCGGAGGTGAAGGGCATGCCGAACTGCTTGCCACACTGGCCCCCAGCAATGCCATCTGGGCCGACAAGGCCCCCGTGCTGATCCTGACCATGGTGAAGCGCACCTTCGCCCGGAACGGCCAGGAGAACTACCACGCCCGCCATGACCTGGGCCTCGCCATCGGCCAGCTGACGGCGCAGGCCACCGCCATGGGCATGGGACTGCACCAGCTGGGTGGATTCTCTCCCGAAACCGCACGCACGGCTTTCAGCCTCGACGACGACCTGGACCTCGTGAGCGTGCTCGTCCTAGGATTCCCTGGCGACCCCGACGACCTACCGGAGAACCTGCGCGAACGGGAACTGAACCGGAGTGCCCGCAAGCCCTTGGCGGAGATCCTGCACCTCGGGCGCTTCCGATCGTAAAGCGATCATGGCCTCTTGGGTTGGTCTACGGAGCGCTCCCAAAGGACCTTGCCTTCCGCATCATGCGCCCGCATGGTCATCACCCGCTCGCCCTTGGGGCCGGCGAAGGAGAGTGTTGCGAAACTGTGCTGCGACAGCAGTGTGCCCGGCACGCGCAGAGTGTTCTCTTCCTTTGGGGTGTACGTTCCAGAGGTGAGGGGAGAAGAGGTGAGGTCCCACACATGGATACCGTTGCCAAGCGTCAGCTCACTCAGTTCGGTGAAATGCCGGTCGCCGGTGAGGAAGACCACGCCGGTGATGCCTTCCTGTTCGAGCCGCTGCAGCAGTTCCCCACGCTCATCAGGCATGGTCGCGAAGTTCTCATAGACCGCACCGGTATTCAGCACCTGACTTCCTACCGCCACCAGTTTGAAAGAGGCATCGCTGTACTTCAGGGCCTGCACCAACCAGTCCATCTGGGCCTTGCCGAAGAGCTGCGGCTGGGCGGTGCTCATCCCGGCCGGTACGCGGAAAGTGCGGTCGTCCATCAAGTAGACATCGACATCCAGATAGGAGAAGGAGGAGGTGATGCCTTCCACACCCGGCACCCCGTTGGTGGGGTTGGGCCAGAACAGGTCGAACACCTCGCGGGCCATGGGGCTGTTCACAAAGCTGCCGTCCGCGTCATTGGGCCCGAAGTCGTGGTCATCCCAGGTGGCGTAATGGACCGTGCTGCGCAACAGGCGCTGCAGTTCGGGCGTTGATCGGGTGTGCGTGTAACGGTGGAGGAAGCCGCTGCGAGTGCCCCAGTCCGGCTCGCGGAGGTAGACGTTGTCGCCAAGCCACAGCATGAGGTCCGGGTCCACATCGGCGATGGCGTCGAAGATCGCGTAGCTGTTCCCATATGGACGCCCGGGACGGTCATAGGCCGGCTCATTGATGTAGGCACAACTGCCCATGGCCAGGGTGAAGGGCGGCGGGTCGCTGCGGTGCTTCCACAGGGGCTGCGTGCTGAACTGGAGAGGGCCCAGGTCTATCTGTGGTTCACCGTCCAGCACCACCTGGTAGGCATAGGTGGTCCCCGGGACCAACGGCCCCAGCACATGGTCCATGGCGTGTGCCTGTCGAGCCTCCGATACCTGCTCGGCCGTGCTGGTCACCTGGCTCGTATCGGCCACGGGCCAGTATTCAATGCGGGCCTTGCAGGGCCCCTTGCACTGCATCCACACGGTGGCTTCCATCAGGTCGCAGTGACCGACCAACGGTCCGTTGACCCGGTTCTGTGCCCACAGGGCAAAAGGCATCAGGAGGAGGAGGAGACCCGAACGTCGCATGCCGCAAAGATGGCCAGCCCGGGCTTGGTTTGGGATAAGCCTGCCCAGGGGGTAGTTTTGTCCCGCCGGTATCCCTCGCTCCATAACCCACCGGCACGACCGCATGGATTTCAACCTCGTACAGGCTTGGCTCGACCTCAAGGCGCAGCTTCCTGAACTCGCCATCGAAGGCATCGGCATCAAGTACATCTACCCGATCTTCCTGGTGCTCATCCTGCTGGAGTACCTCAACGCCAAGCACCTCTACGACCTGAAGGAGAGCTTTTCCGGTTTTGTGATCGGGGTCGGGGCCACCATCATCCGGGTGGTCACCAACGTGTTCGAGATCTCCCTCTACATGTTCCTGTTCTGGTGGGCCGCCGACCTGCGGGAAGAGTACTTGGGCTATGTGAGCTTGGGCTTCGCGTGGTACATCTGGGTGATCGCGGTCATCGCGGACGACCACAATTTCTACTGGCACCACCGGCTGGCGCACAACGTTCGGTTGCTTTGGGCCGCGCACCTGCCACACCATAGCGGGCGGATGTTCAACCTCACGATCAGCATCCGCAACGGTTGGTTCATCACCTTCGTGAAGCCCATCTACTGGCTGTGGATGCCCCTGCTGGGCTTCGAGCCGATCATGATCGCCACCTGCCTGATCGTGAACGCGTTCTACCAATTCACCCTGCATTCGCAGTTGATGCCGTCCTACGGCTGGCTGGAAAAGATCTTCAATTCGTCCTACGTGCACGTGGTGCATCACAGCAGCAACGTGGAGTACCTGGACCGCAACCACGGGGGCATCTTCACCTTCTGGGACCGCCTGTACAACACCTGGCAGGAGCCGATCAAGGGCATCAAGCCGAAGTTCGGCATCAGCCACGATCCGGACACGAACAACCCGATCACGCACAACCTCTTCGAGTTCCAGGAGATCTGGCGCGATGTGAAACAAGCGCCGGGCTTGAAGAACAAGCTGATGTACATCTTCGGCCCACCAGGCTGGCGCCACGATGGCACGGGAAAGACGAGCCACCAATTGCAGGAGGAACTGCGGGCCACCGGCCAGTTCGGCAAACCCGCCGCCGAACCGGTGGCGATGCGGGCCTGAGGCATACAAAAAAAGCCGGGTCGCCCCGGCTTTTTTGTGCGATGTGGTGTGGGTTCAGCGCTTGAACAGACGCCCCAAGCCGAAGCCTTTGCTCTTCTTCTCGGTCTGCTCCTGCTTGGCGGTGGAGGTCGACTCCTCGCCGAAGAGCTCCTTCGTCAATGCGGCGTAGTCGGTCTTGCCATCGGCGGCACGCTGTTCCTGCGGTGCTCGGTCGTTCCGCTGGCGGTCACGTCCATCGCGCTGTTGGGCGGGGCGGTCGTTGCGCTGTTGCTGCGGA
>JBGTAJ010000087.1:0-26583 GCA_041749915.1 Flavobacteriales bacterium | reverse complement strand
CCAGCGGCCGCGCGGCAGGCGGGCAGCGCACGGACACGGGCTTCACCGCCACCGGGGTGCATGTGCTGGTGCTGCGGGGCGCTGGAGGGGCGCTGCATACGGAGCGTTTTTTACTACGGTGAACCCAAGAGGCGATCTGCTCCCGCAGCCACCCGGTCGGTAACCGGGCCGCCATGATCTTTTTGGCGTTTATGCACTTCGGCCCGGTCCTGCATCGTTCCTACACCATGAGGCACATCGGCACCCCTCTCACCCTGCTGCTCGTCGGCGCGTTGTCCGCTCAGAGCGGCGAGTTCACCGTGTATCCCAACGGCTACATCTACAGCGAGGCCTCCATGGCCCAGCTGCACCACATCGTGGATTCGCTGAACATCCGCTTCAGGGCCTGCGAAATGGATCGCACCTACCGCTCGTGGCCGCATGCCCGCTCGCGGCACCTGTCGCTGAGCGGCAAGAGCGTGAAGGCCGTGGTGCGCGACATCGAGGCGGGCCTGTCCCTGGAGGAACTGCAACGCCGCCACAGCGGACTGGACCTTGACCCGGAGGTGCTCTGTGCCTTCATCCGCTACACGGACGATGGCGAGCAGATGACCACGGCAGTGCCCATCTCCTTCAGCAACCGCATGGAGGGGCGCCTGGACGCGCCGGGCGATCCCTTCACGGGGCCGGGGCCGCACATCGGCAAGTGGCTGTTGGACCTGAGCGACTACAATGGCACGGACTACCTGGAGGCCGAGCTGATCACAGAGGAACCGCAGTGGGTGGAGCTCCCCGAGCGCTACGGCAGGTTGGTGCAGTACGTGGATTGCCTGATCGACACCACGCAACGGATCTATGCCGAGGATGCACAGCGCAGTTATGGGGGTGAAGCTTCGGAGAACCCTGCAACGGAGCGGTTGCGGAAGCGGGTGGAGAGGGCAGTGAGCGCGAAGCCGCCGGAGTGGACCGAGGATAGGGAAGGGTATGGGGCCGCCTATCGCAGCTACGAAACGCTACGCTACCAGCAGATGGATTCCCTGGCCGCACAGCCGGACTTCCAGGAGGCCTTGGAGGAGGCCGTGAGCGCCACCTTGGCGGACCACTTGGGCGATCCCTTTTTGGAAGAGCTGGTGATCCGCTACGGCAAGCCGGCCGATGCCTTGGCGCTGAAACGCAACCGCCGCGTGTGGGGCTCTTGCAGCATGGACGATTCGCCCCGCCGGCATGCGCTGGACATCGCCACGCTGGCCGCGGAGTCGGTGAACTGGGACATCTTCCTGCGCGCCCACCTGGACATCCTCAATGATCGTTTCAACCGCGCGAGCGATGGCAGCTACGCCCAGGCCGGACGGCAGACCTATGTGATGGAACTGGAGGAACTGGAGATCGCCGTGCCCGATCTGCTGCTGGGCACCCTGCTGCGTGCGGAGAACACCAACGCGGGGCACTACGTCGCATCGGCCAACCGCACGGGTCGTGCCATCACCGAGGCGAAAGAGGCCGAGGCCATCGCGCAACGCCTGCTGGCCATGATCGCCGATCCCGAACTGGACCTATACAACCGCGCGGTGCTCTACTACGCCTACCTCAACTACAACGGTCACCTGGAGGATGAAGCCCTGCAGGGTCGCAATGAGAAGGCCTTGGAGGAGGCTATGGCCGGCATCCCGAAGGAACTGCGCGGGAAGAGGCGCTGAACGGGAGCGCTGCAGCCACGGCATTCGCTGCTGCAGGCCTGCTGCTCACTGCTTCACCAGCCGTAGCATCCGGGTATTGCCATCGACCTCCCGCACTTCCACCAGGTAGCTGCCCGGCGCCAACGCACCGATGGTGATGGTGCTGTTCCCCATAGAGAGCGCGCGTTCCATCACCACACGGCCGTCGGTGGCCAGGATGCGTGCATGGACCAGCTGCACGGAACCCACGACGGTGAACCGCTCCTGTGCCGGGTTGGGCACCAAACGAATGGCGGAGGTGGAGATAGGGGAGAGGCCCGTGCTGGTCTCGGTGAACACCACGGCATCGGGTGTGCGGATGGGCAGGTTGAAGTCGAAGAAGATGTCTGCCGCGTTGGCCACTTCCACGCCCGGTGCCACCGGTTCTCGCAGTTGGATGCGGAAGCTGGTGCGTCCGTGGCTCAAAGGCTCGTTGGTGGTGCTGTCCACAAGCAGGATGTTGGCGAAGGTCCAGCGCACCACGCGGTCGGTGAGGAAGTCCACGGTGCAGGGGTGCGAGCTGGCGCCCTGCTCAAAGCTGGCCATGTCCAGCGCAGCATCGAGGGTGTCGGTCAGCACCACGGTGAAGGCCGTGTCGGTGCCGGTGTTCTGGAACTGGATGGTGTAGTCCAGCCATTCGTCCGTGCCGATGAGGTAGAGCCCTGTGCTCTGCCGACTGCTGGTGAGCACCTCCTTGATGTTGGGGTCGTAGCTGCCGGTGACCGTGCGTTGCAGCGTGGCCTCGTTGTTGGCGAGATCGGCCTCGGGCAGGGTGTTGTCCACGTTCCAGCTGCTGCTCAGCACTGTGCCCTGTAGCGTGGGGACCGGGACGTTCAGCACCACCTGAAAGAAAGTGGAAGCGAAGAGGTTGAAGGCGGGGAGTTCCCAGTTGAGCATGTTGCCGACGATCGTTGTCGGAACAGGTGTGGCGCTGACGTAGGCGAGCTGCGGATCGTAGGAGCAGCTCACTGTGACGGGTCCGCTGAACTGTGGGCTGATGTTGGTGGCCGAAGCGCTCATCTGGTAGTTGAAGCCGGGGCGTGCCGCACCGTCGGAGGCCATCATGCGCAGGTCCAGCGGCGCGGTGCTGCTGCTGGCCAGGTCCTGTACAACGGGTGTGCCGCTGATGGTGAAGGGCACGGGCGGGTTGGCGGGGCAGATGGGCACCAGCGTAGGGTCGGTCTGTGCGAGCGTGTAATTCCCTGCGGGCAGGTTCAAGCTATAGCTGCCATCGGACCGCGTGATGGCGTAGTAGCCGCCCGGCTGGATCTGCAACACACTGCCGGGTATGCCCACCTCGCCCGCGTCCTGCACACAATCGGCATCCGTGTCGTACCAGCTGGTACCGCTCAGTGGCGCACAGTTCGGGCCCAGGTCCGGCACTTCGAATTCGATGAAGTCCGTGCACTCAGAGGGGGAGTAGGAGACCACGCCCACGTAATACCCCGGCTCCAGCCCGGAGATGGAACGGATATCCCCTTGGATGATGTTCAACGCACTGCCCGCCGACACTCCGTTCAGGAAGAGCTCCACATTGGTGTCGAGAAAGCAGTTCCCGTAGAGCGATACGGAGCCCTCTGCTCCACCGCTGCACGATCCGTCGATAGCCTCGATACCCGGTATCCAGGTCTCCTCCTGTCCATACACTTGAAAACTACCGGAGCCCGTGCACCCTGCTGCATCCACCATGGTGTAGCTGACATTTTCGTAGTGGCAGAAGCCGCTGTAGACGGGCAAATTTTCGTCGTTATTGCCGAGGTAAGTGACGGGCACGTCGAACGAATAGGTCATTGGCGGGATGCCGAAGAAGTACTGGTCCATAAAGGCGGCCGTGCCATTGCATTGCCCCGTACAGGCCCCGCCCCAGAAACCCGTCACGGTGTAGGCACCGCCGTAGGAAGGGCCAAGGCTGGGAGGCAGTTCGCTCAGATCGGGGACCACGACATCATCACTGGCCATGGCGCCCAGGGCATCCGTTACGGTAAGGGTATAGGTGCCGCCCTCCAGTCCGGAGATCACGGCAACGGCGGTGCTGTAGCCGTTGGGTCCGGTCCATGCGTACGTGTAAGGCTGCTGGCCTCCGAGACCCGCACCGGAGGCCTCCCCGTTGGCACCTCCGCAGGTCTCTGGGCGGAGCACGCTCGCGTAGGCGGTGATGGCCTTTGCAAGCGGTGCGGTGAGCAGCAGGAGCAGGAGGGTAAGGCTTCGCAGCATGGTCGGGTGGGCTGTAAGGTAGACGCAGGTTGAGGAGAAAGTTGCTTTTTCGAACACTTGGTCCGCATGAGCCATCATTCCGCTGATCGTCTGCTGCTGCGATGGACCGGACAGGGTATTGGACACCTTATCTTGTCGGTCCATGAAATTGATCATCCGCAATATGGTCTGCGACCGCTGTCGGACCGCGGTGCAGCGCGTGCTGGAGGCGCATGGGTTGCCGGTGCAGCGCATCGAGCTGGGGGAGGTGGAATTGCTGCGCGAGGTGCTGGACAGTGAGCGGGAAGCCCTGCGTGTAGCCTTGCAGAAGGAGGGCTTCGACCTGGTGGACGACCGCGAGGCGGTCACCATCGCCAGGATCAAGGCCGCTATCGTGAAGCTGGTGCACCACGATGGCGAGATGAAGGGGCGCGTGAAGCTGGGTGAACACCTGAGCGCGTTGCTGCACAAGGAATACTCGGGCCTCTCGGCGCTCTTCACGCAGGTGGAGGGCATCACCATTGAACAGTACTTCCTGCTGCAGCGCCTGGAGCGCGTGAAGGAGCTGATCAAGTACGGCGAACTGACGATGAGCGAGATCGCGGACCGCGCGGGCTTCAGCAGTGTGGCGCACCTGAGCACCCAGTTCAAGAAGCTCACGGGCATGACGCCCACCGCCTTCAAGGAGATCGGTGGTGGCCGGCTGCCTTTGGACCACGTGGGCTGAGGCCGATGTAACGCTTATCGGCGAGGATGTAAGAGCTTCGGTGCGGTGTCGCACGTGCTTTGTACCGTCAAACACGAACGACCATGGACAAGACGACCATCACCCTCCCGCTGCTCGATGTGAACAGCCCCCACTGCGCCCTGCGCGTGGAGAAGGCCATCCGCACGGTATCTGCGATCACTGCCGCTGATGTGGACCTCGACGCCCACGTGGCGAAGCTCACCAGCAGCGAGCCCGCGCAGGCCGTGAAGGAGGCGGTGACCGCCATCCGGCAGGCGGGCTACCACGTGGCCACCGAGCAGCGCCACTTTGATACCACGGGCATCACCTGCGGCGGTTGCGTGAGGAGTGTGACCACTGTTCTCAGCGCATTGCCCGGCGTGCTGGCCGTGGCCGTGGACATACCGAACAACACGGCCACCGTGGAAGTGGTGAACGGCACTGTGTCTGACGAAAGGCTCGCGGAAGCACTGATGACCACCGGTTATCGCCTGTTGCCCCAGGCCGTTTAGAACACCAACGCCATGAGCACTGAGAAAAGCACCCTGGTACTGCCCGTGGAGAACATGGACAGCGAGCACTGCGCGCTGATCGTGGACAAGGCCCTGGGCACCGTTCCCTCGGTGGGAGCGCACCACGTGGAGCTGAACAACCGCAGCGCCGTGATCGAGAGCACCACGCCGGTGGAAGCCGTGCGCGATGTGGTGAAGGCCATCCGCGACAACGGGTACGATGTGCCCACCCTGAGGCGCACCTTCCCCGTTACCGGAATGACCTGCGCGAGCTGCGTGAGCAGTGTGGAGAGCATGCTGCTGGCCCAGCCCGGTGTGCTCAAGGCCGCCGTGAACCTGGCCACCAATACCGTGCAGGTGGAGTACGTGCCCGGTGTGGTCGACGAGCGCCGCATGCGCGCCGTGGTGCAGAGCATCGGCTACGACCTGCTGCTCGGTGATGAGCACGAGGCCACCGCCGACCTGGAGGAGATCCAGCGAGTCCGCATGCGATCGTTGAAACAGCGCTTGTGGGCCTCCATCGCACTCAGCACGCCGCTGGTGATCATCGGGATGTTCATGATGCACGCGCCGTGGGCCAACTTCGTGATGTGGGCCTTGAGCACGCCGGTGGTGCTGGTCTTCGGCCGCTCCTTCTTCATCAACGCGTGGAAGCAGGCGAAGCACCGCAGCGCGAACATGGACACGCTGGTGGCCCTGAGCACCGGCGTGGCCTACGTCTTCAGCGTCTTCAACACCACCTATCCCGCGTTCTGGACCAGCCGCGGGCTGATGCCCCACGTCTACTTCGAGGCCGCCGCGGTGGTCATCACCTTCATCCTGCTCGGCAAGTTCCTGGAAGAACGCGCCAAGGCGGGCACCAGCAGCGCCATCAAGAAGCTGATGGGCCTGCGCCCCAGCACGGTGCTGCGCGAAGGGAGCAACGGTCAGACCAGTGAAGTGCCCATCGCCGATGTGAACGTGGACGACATCCTGGTGGTGCGTCCCGGCGAGAGCATCGCGGTGGACGGGGAGGTCGTCAGCGGAGAGAGCTATGTGGACGAGAGCATGCTCAGCGGTGAACCCGTGCCAGTGGCGAAGCTCGTGGGCGCGCAGGTGCTGGCCGGCACCATCAACCAGAAGGGCAGCTTGCGCATGAAGGCGCACAAGGTCGGGGCCGCCACCCTGCTGGCGCAGATCGTGCGCACCGTGCAGGACGCACAGGGCAGCAAGGCCCCCGTGCAGAAGCTGGTGGACAAGATCGCAGGCGTGTTCGTGCCCGTCGTCATCGGTATCGCCCTGCTGAGCGCTGTGGTGTGGTGGGTCTTCGGCGGCGAGCATGCGTTCACACAAGGTCTGTTGGCGCTGGTCACCGTGCTGGTGATCGCCTGCCCCTGTGCCCTGGGTCTGGCCACACCCACCGCCATCATGGCCGGCATGGGCAAGGGCGCCGAGAACGGCATCCTGATCAAGGACGCCGAGAGCCTGGAGCGCGCGCGCAACATCACCGCCATCGTGCTGGACAAGACCGGCACCATCACCGAAGGCAAGCCCGAGGTGGTGGAGGCCATGGGCCTGGAGGATGCCGCAGTGGCCAGCGCGTTGTTGATGATCGAATCACGGTCCAAACATCCATTGGCCGAGGCCGTGGTGCGACATGCAAATGCAATACGGCCTCACCCCCGGCCCCTCTCCCAAGGAGAGGGGGGGAATGCCCCCTTGCAAAATGCTCAACCTACTGCCTTCGAAGCCCTGACCGGCAAAGGCGTGAAAGCCACCGTCGATGGAACCACCTGGCTGGTGGGCAACCGCCGCCTGTTGGAGGAGAACGGGATCATGATCGCTGCCGAATACCGCGAGCGGGAGAAGGCCTGGGAGGAAGCCGCGCACACCGTGATCTGGTTCGCCGATGCAAAGGCCGTGCGGGCCGCCATCGCCATCGCGGACCGGATCAAGCCTTCCGCTGCGGGGGCCATCGCGCGCCTGAAGGATGCCGGCATCAAGGTCTTTATGCAGACCGGCGATTCGCGTCGCACTGCACAGGCCGTGGCCAAGGCCGTGGGCATCGATGATTTCCGCAGTGAAGTGCTGCCCAAGGACAAGGCCGCTTTCGTCACCGGGCTGCAGCAACAAGGTCACGTGGTGGCCATGGTGGGCGACGGCATCAACGACAGCGAGGCGCTAGCCAAGGCCGACGTGAGCATCGCCATGGGCCAGGGCAGCGACATCGCCATGGACGTGGCGCGCATGACGCTCATCAGCACCGACCTCAACACCATCCCGCGGGCCATCACGCTCTCGCGGAAGACCGTGAGCCTCATCCGCCAGAACCTCTTCTGGGCCTTCATCTACAACGTGCTCGGCATCCCCATCGCCGCTGGGGTGCTGTACCCGATCAACGGCTTCCTGCTGGACCCCATGATCGCCGGTGCGGCCATGGCGCTGAGCAGCGTAAGCGTGGTGAGCAACAGCCTCCGCCTGAAGTGGGTGAAGCTGGATAAATGAAGAGTTCGTCCATCCGTAGCACGCGAAGAATGATGATGCGCTTCCTTCTCCCCCACACGGAACTCCTCGGAACGAAATGGGGACGATCGACCCCCCATCCTGTTGTTGGGCAGGTTAGTCCCCGATCAAGGGAACGGCTGAACGGACATTATCCCGCCCGCCCCACCGGGTTTGCGACTCGGTGAAGAAGGCAGCGAGGTTCTTGCTGGAACAGGTCGAACTAACAACCTTAACATCATGCATCACGAACACAAAGACTGCATCCAGGCCTGCCAGACCTGCGCCAACGAATGCGAGCATTGCGCCACCGCTTGTATGGGCGAGGCCGACCCGAAAGCGATGGCCGATTGCATCCAGCTGGACCGTTATTGCGCTGATCTCTGCCGGATGGCCGCCGCCTTCATGGCGCGGGCCGATGACAAGATCGGCGACAGTATCGCTCACCGCCTTTGCGCGCTATGCGCCGAGGTCTGCGATGAATGCGCCGCGGAGTGCCGCAAGCACGACAACGAACATTGCCAGCGTTGCGCTGAAGCGTGCGAGGCGTGCGCGAAAGCCTGCCGCGAGATGGGTGTCGCCGAAGTTGCGCACAACTGATCCAGAACGCCAATGCGCTCCTGCCCTGAAAGGCAGGAGCGCTCAGGCAGAAAGACACAACGACCATGAAGCCCTCGACCCCGTTCCCCGGTGCAACGTTCGTCTTCGCGCTGCTCACCATCAACCCTTGGGCCTCGTGCGCAGCAGCGCAGTATGATCACCTGCACACGACGGTGATGGCAACAGCCACAGAACCAGTGTCCAGGTGCACCATGCCTCCGGAAAATTTCATCTACGTGCGGAATTTCTCCGTGTGACACTGTCTGGTCGCAGTTCCATCCCAACGCCACCTGACCAAAGTGAACGTGAACGCCCGTTCTTCAACGTACCACAGATCCTGAAACCATGTACACCAAGATCCTCTTGTCCATAGCGAGCAGCCTGCTTCTGGCATCGAGTAGCAGTGCGCAGGACCCGTCCCGCCTTTCCGGGATGAAGAACGCACAGACCAGTACCGTTCGCGTCGATGGCGATTGCCCGATGTGCGAGAAGACCATCGAGAAGGTCGCCTTTGTGAAGGGCGAGGCCGAAGCCGACTGGGATGTGGACGCGAAGACCGCGCGCATCACCATCGACAGCACCCGCACCGATGTGGACGCCGTGCTGCAACGGATGGCCCAGGCGGGCTATGACAACGAGCGCTATCTGGCCCCGGATGCCGCCTACGCAGCGCTGCCCGGTTGCTGCCAGTATGAGCGTAGCTTCAAAAGAAAACCCATGGCGACCGCCGCCGCCGACCACAGCGGCCACGCCCACGATGCCCCGGCGACCGCTGCACCGCAGGCCGCGGGTGAAGTGCTCGGTCCGGTGTTCGATGCCTACTTCGATCTTAAGGATGCCCTCGTGGCCTCGGATGCGAAGATGGCGGCTGAGCGGGCCACGGAATTGTCCACGGTGGTGAAAGCCGTACCGATGGAAGGCATGGATGCGGACCTGCATAACTTGTGGATGGACTCGATGGAGTTTCTTGCGAATACCAGTTCGGGCATCGCCTCCAAGGCTGACCTGGGCGCGCAGCGGATAGCCTTCGCCGATCTGACGGAGCCGATGTTCGCGCTGGTGAAGGCCCGGCCCGGTTCCACACCGATCTACTTGGACCATTGTCCGATGTACGAGGGCGGAGCCGACTGGCTGAGCCGCGACAAGGCCATCCGGAACCCCTTCTACGGTGCGCAGATGATGAGCTGCGGCAGTGTGAAGGAGACCATCGTGAAATAAGACCTCGGACCGACCGCAGCCATGGACCTCCTTCGTTCCCTCCGTACGCTCGCTATCCTGGTGGCGCTCCTGTACCTGCTGCTTTCGGGTGGTGTGTTCGCGCAGAACGGGATCCCTGGGCATCCGTTGGGCACCAGCATGCCGGACGGCAGCTTCACGCCGCGCACCACCCGCTATGAGCTCACCGTCCGGGACACCATCGTCAACTACACGGGCAAGGCGCGCAAGGCCTTCACGGTGAACGGGCAGATGCCCATGCCCACGCTCACCTTCACCGAGGGTGATACGGCAGAGATCGTCGTACACAATGCCATGGAGAAGGAGGAGACCTCCCTGCACTGGCACGGCCTCATCCTGCCCTATGAACTTGACGGTGTTCCCTACCTCACCACCGCACCCATCAAGGCCGGTGAAACCCAGGTGTACAAGTTCCCCCTGCTTCAGAGCGGCACCTACTGGTATCACTCGCACACCAAGTTGCAGGAGCAGAACGGCATGCACGGCGCGCTCATCATCCACAAGCGCCAAGCGGAGCCGATGCCCGAACAGGTGCTCATCCTCAGCGAGTGGACGGACATGAAGCCCTTCGAGGTGCACCGCCGCCTCCACAGCGCGAACGACTGGAGCGCCATCAAGAAGCACCAGATCCGACCGGGCACTGTGCAGAGCTACAGCGATGCGATCGGGGAAGGTGCATTGGGCGTGAAGCTCACCAACGAGTGGAAGCGCATGAACGCCATGGACGTGAGCGATATCTACTACGACCTCCTCTTCGCCAATGGCAAACCGGTGGACGAGGCGCCGCAGTTCAAGGCGGGACAGCGCGTGCGCGTGCGGCTGATCAACGGTGGCGCGAGCAGCTATTTCTGGATCACCTATGCAGGAGGAAAGATGACCGTGGTGGCCAGCGACGGCATCGACGTGGAACCGGTGGAGGTCGATCGCTTCATCATGGGCATCGCCGAGACCTACGACATCATCGTGACCATCCCGGCGGACAGCACGGCCTATGAACTGCTCGCCACCAGTGAGGACCGCGTACGCTCCACCTCCCTATGGCTCGGCAGCGGCATCCGGCAGCTCGCCGCACCGCTGCAGCCGCTGAAGTACTTCGAGGGGATGCAGATGATGAACGACATGATGAAGATGAACGGCGACCTGGATGACATGGGCATGAACATGAGCCTTCAGCAGATGGACATGAACGTGGTGATGTACCCGGAGATCACCGGTGCGAAGGAGGGGGGGCACGCCGATCACGGCAGTAGCAAGTACAACAGCAATGCGCTGTCCGATATCGTGACGCTCAATTACGCCATGCTGCGCTCACCCACCCCCACTGCGCTTCCACCCGGACCGGTGAAGGAGATGCGCTTCGAGCTCACCGGCAACATGAACCGCTACCTCTGGGCCATCGACAACAAGACCGTTTCGGAGACCGACCGCATCCTGATCCGCAAAGGCGAGAACGTGCGCATCATCCTTTACAACAACAGCATGATGCGCCACCCCATGCACCTGCACGGCCACTTCTTCCGCGTGGTGAACGGCCAGGGGGACCACGCCCCGCTGAAGAACGTGCTCGACATCATGCCCATGGAGACCGACACCATCGAGTTCGCCGCCACCGAAACGGGCGATTGGTTCTTTCATTGCCACATCCTCTACCACATGATGAGCGGCATGGGCCGAGTGTTCAGTTACGAAGGAACGGCCCCCAACCCGGTACTGCCTGATGCGAAGAAGGCCGCGCGCATCTTCGCCCGTGACGACAAGGAATGGCACTTCATGGTGCAGAACGACTTCGCCACCAACGGCAACGACGGTGAGGCGATGTACATGAACAAACGCTGGAACCTGCAGAGCGAATGGCGCCTGGGCTACATGAAGGAGCACGGACAGGAAGTGGAGACCCACTTCGGCCGCTACTTAGGCAAGATGCAATGGCTGTTCGTGAACGTGGGCCTGGACTGGCGTACGCGCGAGGCACATGAGGGTGTTGCTCCCAGGGATAATCTCTTTGGACAGGTCAATACCAAGGACAGCCGGACCGTGGCGCACATCGGCTTCCAATACACCCTGCCCATGCTCCTGGTCCTCGACCTGCGCATCGATACCGATGGCCAGCTGCGTTCCCAACTGATGCGCGAGGACATCCCCCTAACTCCCCGCCTGCGCCTCGACCTGATGGGCAACAGCGACCTGGAGTACATGGGCCGCTTCCGCTACGTGCTGGACAAGACCTGGGCGCTCTCCACCCACTACGACAGCGACATGGGACTGGGTGTGGGCGTGATGCTGACCTACTGAGGGTGGGAGGGAAGTATCCACCACGGACCGGTCATGGGCGCATGGAAGAAGGGTGATCCATGGTGCCGGTCATTGCATGCCACATTGCAGTGGTGGCCGTTCGGTGGATCGACCGACGCTCAACCCAGATCTCCGGCCGGACACTATCCACATTCACCCGCTCCGCCGCCGCACGCTGTCGTCCGGGGCGCAAACTGCACAAGGCGTTGAGCGCGTGGGTCCCTTCGAAAAGCGGCGATGCCCGGGTATCGACCGCTAGCACCCCGCCCTGAACAGGCAGGGGCCTCCCCGACAGCTGTCGGAAAGGCCCCCGGGGCATGGGAGGGGAGGCGCGTCCCCCGGACCCATGGCGATGATCGGTTCTGGCGTTGATCCGTTGGGTTCCGTGCCCAACACCCCCGAAGGTAGATGCGTAGTGCCCGAATGGTTCGCCCGGTTGAAAACTTGTGCGCTGGCATCGGGGAAATGGGTGCGCCGTGATCGTGAATAGCGGGAGGGGTGTTCATAAGCGCGGCACCACTGCATGGCCGACGTTGCGCAGATGGACCGGTGATCATGCGACGCGCTTGCGGCGCGCGTGCGATCGCCTACTGAGGTTCGTCAGTTCAACTGCCCGGCGGGACGGTTAGATTCGCTCTTCTTAAACCCGACCGACCATGGTATCCCGCATCACTCTTCTTGGACCTGCTCTTTTCGGATCACTTCTGCTGAGCGCCCAAGTGCAGATCAACCCGCAGATCGGCCTCACGCTCGGGGACGTATCCGGGACACAGCCGAGCGGGGTCACCTCCAAGGCCAGCGCAGGCTGGTTGCTGGGCGTGGATGCGCGCATCGGCGGATCACTTTACATCCAACCGGGTCTGTTCTTCACCCGTACGGCCACGGTGTACACCTTCGAGACGGTGAACACCGACCCCAACAACCCGGGGACCACGGTGAGCACTGAGATCGAGGACGGTCTGGTGAGGACCAACTTCAAGCTGCGGGCCATGCTGGGCTACAAGCTGATCAATGATGACGGCTTTAAACTTCGCCTGAGCGCGGGCCCCAGCTATGATGTGCTGATGAGCGTGGACAACACCGATGACAAGATCGAGTGGAACCAAGGCGACTTCAGCAGCGGCTCCTTCAACATCGATGCGGCATTGGGCCTGGATATCTCCATCTTCACCATCGAGCCCGGCGTCTCCATCGGCTTCACCGATGTGTTCGACACGGATGAGCAGGCCTTCGAGGACTTCGACAGCCGCAACCTCACGTACTTCCTCACGGCGGGGGTGGTGTTCGGGAACGGGAAGAAATAGGGGAGAACCTCGGTGGCCTTGGACTGACAAGCGTCAGTTGGTAGTACGCCTCGGACTTCGCACCTTGTGATCTCAATTCCGATCCCCATGCCCCAACTGCACGGTAAGAAGATCCTCTACATCAACATGGACGGTGTGCTGGCCGACCTCGGTCACGCCGTTGCCCACGTGGACCCGGCCGTCCGCGCCCAACATGCGGAGAACCCCGACGAGATCCCCGGCATCTTTGCGGACCTGCAGCCCATGCCCGGCGCGCTGGATGCCTTCCGCAAGCTGAGCGCTGCGTACCACACCTACATCCTGAGCACCGCACCCTGGAAGAACCCCGGTGCCTGGCAGGACAAGCTGGACTGGGTGCAGAAGCACCTGGGCGATGTGGGCTACAAACGCCTGATCATCACCCCGGACCATCACCTGAGCAAGGGCGACTACCTGATCGATGACCAGCCGCGGAGTGATGTGAAGTTCTTCGAGGGTACCCACATCCAACTAGGCTCGCCGGAGTATCCGGACTGGGCGGCGGTTCTGCGGAAGCTGTTGCCGTAGGCAGGGCTGAAGGACATCCAAGGCGCGCGGTGAACACGGCCAGCCGCATGGGGAGCAGCGGGGAGGTGGGGCAGGTCAACATCAGCGAAGCGACGTATGCGCTGGTGAAGGACGCGATCATGGCCGAAGCCGGTGTAGCGTCCCCCGAGGCTTCGGGGCCACGGTTCGACCTTGACAACGATGGGGTGACCGTTCAACGGAAGCGCCCCGCATTTACCTTCACCCCGCGCGGCAAGGTGCAGGCGAAGGGGAAGTCCGCCGTCGCCAAAGGCTATGGCGGGTGAAAGGGGAGATGGAGATGTATTTCGTCACTTCCCGGTGACTGCGTTTTCGTGGAACTGTTGGAACTACGAGGTGCCAGTCCCAACAGACCTCCCACCTTGCGGCGGTCCCCGCCGTGATGAACACATGAACATCCTTCCGCTGAGCTGCCATCGGTCCTTTCCCCGCGCAGGGTGCATCCCCTTGTTCCTGTTGCTGCTGGGCTTGTGCTGCCCCGGCCTCGTGAACGCCCAAGCCTTCCGGGTCGATTCGCTCCGGGCACTGTTGCGGACCGAAGGCCCCACCACGGCGCGGGTCGATCAGCTCATCGGCCTCGCCTTCGCGATCAGCGATGCGGAATACACCACGGAATACACGGAGATCGTGGCCCGGCTGGAGGAGGCGAACGCGCTCGCCACGGAACTCGATCACCGGGCCGGTTTGGCCTATGCACCCATGGCCCAGGCCTTCCGCGATGTGGCTGCGAAGCGTTATGCGGAGGCCATTCCGGCCTACAAGGAGTGCATCGCCCTGCTGGATGCGGCCGGCGTGGAACAAGGCTTGACGTCCCCCTTGGCGGATATTCGCCGGGTGTACACCGCGGCCGGTCTGCAGGATGAGCGCTACGTCTTCTACCGCACGGCTCTGGACCGCTACCGGCGCACCGGTCCCGCCTTGAACGCCGCCATCTGCGAGCACGGTCTCGGCGGCTATTACCTGGGGATCCGGCAATATGGGCAGGCCATCGAGCACTACATGAAGGCCCGTGAAGGGCTGCTCTCCGTGGATGTGGTCGATGCAGCGAACGAGACCTCGGTGATCGGACAGTGCTATATGCTGTGGGGCAACCCGGAACGTGCGGAGCCCTTCCTGCGCGAGGCGATCGCCGTCTTCTTGCGGGAGAAGAACTTGGAACAGGCCATGAGCATCGCCCTGGACCTCGGGGAGATCGAGTGCATCCGTGGGGATACCCTGAAGGCGCTTGACCATTTCCGCGGCACACGGCCTTATTGGAACATCATGTCGCCACTTCGGGTGGCCATGCTCCGGACCAAGCTGGTGATGGCCTTCATCGCGATCGGTGAGTTGGACAGTGCACAAGTGGAGATGCACGCTTTGAGGACGCAGCATGCGCCCGGTACGCTGCCGCTCTGGAGCACCGCGGGTGACTGCGAAGTGGACTACACGAACTACCTTTTCCAGAAGGCCATCGGAGATCACGCGGGGGCGGATGGCTACCTGGAAAGCGCATTGAACGAAGCGTTGCAGGCCGATTACCTGCCCTTGGTCCTGAAGTACCGCAAGGAGTTGGGCGAGCGCTACCTCGAACGCGGCGATGCGCTGAACGCGGCGCTACAAGCCAGGGCGTACATCCGGTTGAACGACTCGCTGCAAGCCCGGTCCAACAGGTCGAACACCGCGGCGTACGAGGGACAGGTGAGGGAGCGGGAGAATGTGCTGGCGCTCCAGCAGCAGGAGGCCCGCTTGCGGCAACAACGCATCATCTCGTTCTCGATCGCCGGCGGGTTGCTCCTGCTGATCGCGCTGGCCTTTTCGGTGTATCGCGGGAAGAAGCGGTCGGACGCCCTGTTGCTCAATATCCTTCCCGCCGAGGTTGCGAACGAACTGAAGACCAAGGGCCACGCCGATGCCAGGCACTTTGACCAGGTCTCCATCCTCTTCACGGATTTCAAGGGTTTCACCGAAGCGAGCGAACGATTGTCCCCCCAGGAACTGGTGGAGGAGCTGAACAGCTGCTTCAAGGCCTTCGATGGCATCATCACCGCGCGCGGCATCGAGAAGATCAAGACCATCGGCGATGCTTACATGTGCGCGGGTGGCTTGCCTGTCCCGGCGTCATCCACGCCTGCGGGTGTCGTTCAAGCGGCGCTGGAGATGCAGGCCTTCATGATCGCGCGGAAGAAGGAACGCGATGTGCAGGGCAAGCCCGCCTTCGAGATGCGCGTGGGCATCCACACCGGCCCTGTCGTTGCCGGCATCGTGGGCGTGAAGAAGTTCGCCTACGACATCTGGGGCGATACGGTGAACACGGCAAGCCGCATGGAGAGCAGCGGCGAGGTGGGGCAGGTGAACATCAGCGAGGCGACGTATGCGTTGGTGAAGGACACGATCCTTGCCGAAGCTGGTGTAGCGTCCCCCGAGGCTTCGGGGCCACGGGTCCACCCGCACCGTAAAGGCGATGGTACAAGTCGTTCGCTGCACCCCGCCTTCACCTTCACCCCGCGCGGCAAAGTGCAGGCGAAGGGCAAGGGGGAGATGGAGATGTACTTCGTTCGCCGAAGCTCGGAACGAGCGAAGGAGAACTTTGTCGCGAACGCATGAGCACCATCCATCGCTTCATCCCTGTCGCGCTCGCGATCTTTTGTGGGTTCGCAGGTTCCGCCCAACCAAGCAACACGGACTCGCTCTGGCGGTTGTGGGCGGATACCTCTCTTGCGGCTGAGGATCGCTCCGAGGCGCTATTCGAGCTATTCGGTATTGATACGAACCTGACCGCTGCCGCCGCAGTGTCGCGGATCATGCCGATCCGGGGCGCTGATACGCTCTCACGCGCCTACATCCTCCAATTCGGGATCGCGCGTTATGTGGAAGGCGTGGACCATGGCGAACATGCACGGTACACGCAAGCGTTCTCCGCACTGCGCCAGGCTTCGGGAGGATTCAAGCGCATCAACGCGCTGTTGTTGGAGTCGATCACGAACCGGGCGATCGGTCAACTCTTCGTGCACCTCGGGCAGTTCAATTCGGCCGCCAACTACCAGACCCAGGCGCTCAAGGGGGCCGAAGCGCTCGGCGATACCACCAACATATTCTTGGCGCTGTCCAACATCGCTTACGCATACGGCCAGATGGGCGACTACCTTCGAAGTGAACAGGCGTACAGGCGATGCTTGGAACTGGTCGCGGGCCGCGATGCCGAGCGGGAATTCGCGACGCTTTCGCGCCTTCACTACTTCGGTGGCGCTTCCCCTACGGCCTTGTCTGCCGACGCGTGCCTCCAACGGGCCAAAGCATTGGTGGCACGCGGAGAGGTGTTCAACGGCAAAGAGAAGCTGGCCCGTTTGGAGGCCAGTCACTTCCTGAACGCAGGCGAATGCGACAGTGCGCTGGTACGCTTTGAGCAGGAGCTTGCTCGCCGTCGCAGCGCACTTCGGCCAGATCCTGGCTGGATCAGCTACTCGCTCTCCATGGTTGCGGCAGCGCACCTCTGTGCGCATCGGTACAAGCAAGCTGTTCGATGCGCAAAGGAGGGCCTCTCCATAGCCCGCGAGCATGGCTTGGTCAAGGAGACCATGGACAACCTGAAGCCACTGGCAAAGGGGTATGAAGGGCTGGGCGAAGACCGCAATGCCTTGCGCACCTGGAAGCAGTACTATGCGAGAAAGGATTCGGCCGATGCTACGAGCTCGGCGGCGAACCTTTCCGGCTCCTTGCTCGCAGCGGATTTCGCCAAGCAGCAGTTCGCGGACAGCCTGAACATGGCGCGCGACCGCGAACTTGAACGGCGGACCGCGGAAGCGAACATTCAGCGCGAGCGCACCCAGCGGAACATTTTCCTTTTCTCGGGGATGGGGCTTCTCGTATTCGGGGTCGTGGTCTTTCGCCAACGACGGCGCATCCAGAAGGCACTGCATCGTAGCGATGAGCTGTTGCTCAACATTCTGCCCGAAGAAGTCGCCGAAGAACTGAAGGCGAAAGGCCACGCCGATGCGAAACACTTCGACCAGGTCACCATCCTCTTCACGGACTTCAAAGGCTTCACCGAAGCGAGCGAGAAACTCTCGCCACAGGAGTTGGTGGAAGAGCTGAACACCTGTTTCAAAGCCTTCGATGGCATCATCACTGCACGCGGCATCGAGAAGATCAAGACCATCGGCGATGCGTACATGTGCGCGGGTGGCTTGCCAGTCCCGGCGTCATCCACGCCTGCGGGTGTCGTTCAAGCGGCGCTGGAGATGCAGGCCTTCATGATCGCGCGGAAGAAGGAACGCGATGCGCAGGGCAAGCCCGCCTTCGAGATGCGCGTGGGCATCCACAGCGGCCCCGTCGTCGCCGGCATCGTGGGTGTGAAGAAATTCCAGTACGACATCTGGGGCGATACCGTGAACACGGCAAGCCGCATGGAGGGCAGTGGGGAGGTGGGACAGGTGAACATCAGCGAGGCGACGTATGCGTTGGTGAAGGACACGATCCTTGCCGAAGCCGGTGTAGCGTCCCCCGAGGCTTCGGGGCCACGGGTCGACCCGAACCACGTCGAGGGGAACGATCAACGGATGCGACCCGCATTTACCTTCACCCCCCGCGGAAAGGTGCAAGCGAAGGGCAAGGGGGAAATGGAGATGTACTTCGTGGTCGGCAGAACGTATCCAGGATGAGCATCCAACAACTCCATCACCCTCCGTTCCGGATCAAGGTTATTGGCATCTTCGTCTTGCTGGTCTGCTTGCCTGTACTCGCTTTGGCCAAATCGGACCCGGATTCACTTTCCCGGGTCTGGAAGGATGGTACTGAGCCGCATACCGTTCGACTGGAAGCCCTACGCGTCCTGATCTGGGACCACCATCTCTTCGTAAAACCGGATAGCGCATTCGTGCTGGCGCAGCTACTGTACAACGAAGCAGAGACTTATGGGGTCGATGAGTATCGGGCGCTGGCGCTCAATATGCAAGCCATCGCCCGGTATCAACGAGGTGATCTCATCGGAGCCCTGGAGCTTTATCAGCGCGGGATATCCGTACAGCAAGCGCGGGGCGATAGCCTGGGCGTGGCGGCCTTCCTGCACAACATGGGCATGATCAGCCGCGACCAGGGGAACCTCCAACAAGCCATGGAGCTCTTCACCCGCGAGCAGCGCATCCAGGAATCCTTGGATGCCCATGATCAAGCGGCGGCGACCCTGAACGCCATTGGTGCAGTGCACCTCAGCTTGAAGGACCTTACGCAGGCATTCGAACACTTTACGCGGGCCCTTGACCTGAGCAGAACGGCGGGTGACAGCACGATCATCGCCGCTTCGCTGGTCAATCTGGGGTCTGTGGAACTGGAGCGCTCCGATCCGGTAGGCGCGCTCGACTACCTGCTTGCCGCACTGGTGCTGAACGAGGCGATGGATGCACGGAGGTCGCTGGCCTACAACCTGCGATCCATGACCAGGGCGTACATGGCCCTGGAGCAATGGCCGGAAGCCATGCGTCAGGCGGAGCGCGCACGCAGCATCCGCGAAGAGCTGGGTGATCCCCGCGGACTATCCAAGTGCTACGCGGATATCGCTGAGATCCAATTCAAGCAAGGGATGCTTGCGAAGGCAGCAGCATCGGCGCAACGCGCGCTCGCCTATGCTGAACAAGCCGAGGAAGTCGAGGGTATGAAAGACGCCGCAAGCGTCTTGTATGAAGTATACAAGACCATGGGGCGCGACAAAGAAGCATTGGCGATGCATGAGTTATTCGTTCAGATGAATGATAGCATTAGTAGCGTGGAGAACCAACGGGGCGTCACAGAACAGCGCTACCAATACGAATACGAGAAGAAGGAGGCCCTGGCCAAGGCCGAGCGGGATAAACAGGATGCACTGAGCGCAGAGGAACTCCAACGCAAGGAATTGCAGCGGAACGCGCTGCTGGGCTTAGGGGCCTTCGGTATCGTGTTCGCTTTGGTTGATATGCGCCGCCGCCGCCGCATCAAGGCAGAGCACGCGCGCAGCGAGGCGTTGCTCCTGAACATCCTGCCAGTGGAGGTCGCCGATGAACTCAAGGCGAAGGGCCACGCCGACGCCAAACACTTTGATAACGTCACCATTCTCTTCACCGACTTCAAGGGTTTCACACAGGCGAGCGAAACCATGAGCCCGCAAGAATTGGTGGCGGAGTTGAACAGCTGCTTCAAGGCTTTCGACGCCATCATCACTGCGCACGGCATCGAGAAGATCAAGACCATCGGCGATGCGTACATGTGTGCGGGTGGCTTACCTGTTCCGGCATCATCCACGCCAGCCGGTGTGGTCCAAGCGGCATTGGAGATGCAAGCGTTCATGATCGCGCGGAAGAAGGAACGTGATGGGCAAGGCAAGCCCGCCTTCGAGATGCGCGTGGGCATCCATACCGGCCCTGTGGTCGCCGGCATCGTGGGCGTGAAGAAGTTCGCCTATGACATCTGGGGCGATACCGTGAACACCGCCAGCCGCATGGAGAGCAGCGGGGAGGTGGGGCAAGTGAACATCAGCGAGGCGACATACGAAATAGTGAAGAACGCCTCGACTCCGCTTAGCGATCCAGTATTCACCTTCACCCCCCGCGGCAAAGTGCAGGCGAAGGGGAAGGGGGAGATGGAGATGTACTTCGTTGACCGGAGCACCACAGGAGCGTAGGTGGACTGCGACGACCGGCGCATTGGCGAGGGTTGATCTTGTGGAGCGGGGCATAGGTCCCACCGGAATTACCTGGCCGTCCGCTACCGGAGGGACCATTCACGGCCGTGAGCCTTGCGCCAAAGGCCCAGGTCACACGTGTCGTGATCGAGCGTGTGCTGCGCGATGTTCAGGCGTGCCTTACTTTTCCGCTCGGATGCCGCAGCACGACCAGTACCGCCCCAAGGGGATCGACCTGAGGGTTCTCGAGGACCTGTTCAAGGGCGATCGGTCGCGGGTATGTGAATGGCTCCGACTTTATCTGGAGGAAGCACCGAAGATCTTTGCGCAGGTGAAGGATGCCTACCGGCAGGGGGATGCAGAGGCCCTGGCCCGGGCCGCCCATGAATTGCGACCACAGGCCCACTACCTCGGTGCACCGCACCTGTTGGCGCTGCTCATGGACATCAGCGAGCGGTGCAGGACAACGGGTGCCGAAGCATGCGGTGCAACGGTGGAGGAACTGCTGGCGCTGGGAGAAGGGCTGGATGCCGAGGTGCGTGCGGTGCTCACATCGGTGGGCACCTGACGCAGAACTGGTGGAACTACGAGGTGTACACGTGAACGGCGCAATGACCTTTGCATGATGATCCAACTGGCCCTTGCTGATGACCAGCTGCTGTTCCGCAGGGGCATGGCCATGATCCTGCGCGACATGGCAGGCGTGCGCGTGGTGCTGGAATGCGCCAACGGCGAGGAACTGCTCGCGGAATTGAAGTCCACTCCGGTGGACATCGTTCTCCTGGACCTCGAGATGCCCGTGTTGGACGGAACTGCCACCATGCGCCGCATCAGGCAGGAGTTCCCTGCGGTGAAGGTGATCATCCTGAGCTCTCACGATGAGGACAGGACCATCGGCACGCTCATGGACCTTGGCGCGAACGGATACATGCTGAAGAGCGCGGAACCGGACGAGATCGACATGGCCATCCGGTCCGTTGCACAGAGCGGCTTCTACCTGAACGACACGGTCAACAAAGCGCTGCTTCACGGACTGGTGAAAGAGCGCAAGGTGAGGCCGACCTTCAACGTCATCGATCCGCTGAGCGATCGGGAATTGGAGGTGCTGCGCGGCATCTGCCAGGAACTCACCACGGCGGAGATCGCCGAGAAGATCTTCGTGAGCCCACGCACCGTGGAGTTCCATCGCAACAACCTGTTGCTGAAGACCGGCGCCCGCAACGCCGCCGGGCTGGTCGTGTACGCCATGAGCAAAGGCATCTACACGCCATGAAGATGCGTGTGCTGCGCTCCTTGCTGCTCTTCGTTCTCCTCGCAGGGAACAAAGCGCAAGCGCAGTGGGACACCCTCGCGCTGCCTTTCCGCGCCATCACCATCGAGGACGGCCTCTCGCAAGGCATGATCAACCACATCGCGCAGGACCGCTACGGCTTCATGTGGTTCGCCACGAAGGATGGGCTGAACCGCTACGATGGCTACGATTTCACGGTGTACCGACATGACCCGGAGGACAGTACCTCCATCGGCGACAATTTCGTGCATTCGATCCTGGAGGATAGGCAGGGTCGACTGTGGATCGGTACTGCCACCGGGCTGGACCTGTTCGATCGGGAACGGGAGACCTTTGTCCATGTTCTTTTGCAAGGAGCGGATGTGGATGTCGGCAATGTCCTGGACATCACCCAGGACAAGGAAGGCGATCTCTGGTTGTCCGGTGCGAACGGACTGGTGAAGGTCACCTTCATGGAGGAAGATGGTGGCAGTGCGGGTCTACCCGCCCTTTCCATCAAGAAGTACATCGTCGGTCATACCACAGTGCACTTGGATGTTGAAGGCACGCTGTGGGGTGCCCGACACCAGGTCTTCAACTTCGTTCTGCGTCCCAGGCACGATGGTTTCGATACCATCGACACATTGGACCTGTCGGTGATCCCGGACGGGCATGGGGGGCGCTTTCCTGGAGGGGACAAGGAGCTCATGAACCTGGTGGAGGACACGTTGCGCGGCAAGCGATACATGATCGAAGCCTCGCGCATCGTGGACGTAACGGAGGGCCATTCGGCCATGCGCTTGCTGTACCAGATGCCCAAGGGCCAGGGCGGTATCTCCACCAAGCAGGTGGTGCTCGATCCGCAGGGCAGGATCTGGTTCGCTTATTACCGCGGGTTCTTCCGCTTCGATCCGGCCACCGGTGCGATGGTAAGCATCAAGGCCGCTGCGCATGCTCTACGCGAGAACGTGAAGCACTGCGGTGCACTGTTCATGGACCGCAAAGGAATATTGTGGGCGGGTACCAAGGGATATGGGCTGTTGACCTATGATCCGCGCGTGCAACGTTTCCACCATGTCCCGGGTCCGAGCATCGGGTCACTGTCGGCAGGGCGCAATGGACAGGTGGTGATCTCGCGCGATGGTGCATTTCTCGAGGTCTACGACCCTGCGACAAGCACCTATGTCCAAGGCATTCCGGGCGATGCATTCTTCCACCACCCGTCCATGCAGGTCACGAGCCCTTGGGGCATGGGTACCGTGCAGGATGAGCGTGGCGTCTACTGGTCGAATTATGCGGGGCTGATCTCCTATCGGCCGGGTGACGCCGGGCCTGTTTCCCATCGTCCGAAACCCGGTGAGGCGGCCCCATCGGAAAGGATCGCATTGCCCATCCACCTCGATGGCGATTCGGCGATCTGGTTCGGCGGTCACCGAACATTCGGTCGATACGACAGGCGAAAGAGCACCTACACCTACTACCCATGTCTGTTGGTCTCCATGGACCAGGATTTCCATTTCGCCATCGAGATCCACCGCGATGCGGACGGGATATTCTGGATCGGTTGCGCGAAAGGTCTGCTGCGCTTCGATGCTCGCACCGAACAATGGAAGCACTATGGGCACGACCCCAAGGATACCACCACCATCGCGGCGAACGTGGTGCTCTCGGTCACAGGCGACCCGCGCGATGCGAACCTGCTCTGGATCGGTCTGGATGGTGGTGGCCTGAACCGTTTGGATAAGCGCACTGGTGAAGTATTGCGCTTCAGCACCAAGGACGGACTGCCCAACAACGTGGTATACAGCGTACTGCCCGATGCTTCCGGAAAGTTGTGGTTGAGCACCAACAAGGGCATCTCACGATTCGATCCCCTGAAGAGCACTTTTCGCAACTACGACGCCAGCGATGGCTTGCAGAACGACGAGTTCAACCGCAATGCCTTCTGTGCGCTGAAGGATGGAACGTTGGTCTTCGGCGGTATCAGGGGCTTCAACCACTTCCACCCGAAGGACATCCAGGACGATAGCACGGCCAATGCCATTCGTATCACCGGCATCAAGCTGATCAACCGCAGGGTGGATTTTCGAGAAGAAGGCTCGCCCCTCGCCCTGCCGGCGTACCTGAGCACGGGGATGACCATTCCGCACAGTGCCAACATGATCACCTTCGAATTTGCCAGCATGGAGTACAGTGCGCCTGCTGAGCGGCGCTATCAGTATATGCTGGAGGGCTTCGACAAGGATTGGATCATGTCCGGGACAGACCGCAGCGCGGTGTACACCAACCTCGATCCCGGGAACTACACCTTCCGCGTGCGTGGCGAGAACCGCGATGGCATCTGGGACATGCAGGGTACATCGTTCAAGCTGTCCGTTCTTCCTCCATGGTACCGTACCTGGTGGTTCTACGTGCTCTGTTTGCTTGCCGTGGGAGGCGCGATCGTTCTCTACATCCGCATGCTACGGGGACAAAAGAATTTCCTGGAACGCACGGTGCTTGAGCGCACAGCGGAACTGGTCAGTGCCAAGGAGCGCGCCGAGCACAGCGAGCGCATCAAGCAGCAATTCCTGGCGAACATGAGCCACGAGATCCGCACGCCGATGAACGCCATCGTGGGCATGAGCAATGCCCTGCGGCGCGATGCACCGATCGAAGAAGCCACACGGGCGAGCTACGTGGACGCTATCGCCACGAGCAGTGAGAATCTGCTGGGCATCGTGAACGAGATCCTGGACCTGAGCAAGATCGAAGCAGGGAAGATGGAACTGGAGAAGGCGCCTTTTGAACCACGCTTGGCGATCAACAATGTGCTGGAGGTGATCCGCTACCGGGCGGAGGAAAAAGGCCTGACCCTGGAGACCACCCTGGCTGACGAAGTACCAACGACCGTGGTCGGTGATCTTGCACGGCTCGAGCAAGTCCTGATGAACCTCGTCAGCAACGCGATCAAGTTCACGGAACGTGGATCGGTGCATATCCGGCTCGACGTCCAGGAACAATTGTCAGAGGCCGTGATGCTGCGTTGCGTCGTTTCGGACACGGGCATCGGCATCGCGCCTGATCGCCTCGCCCGCGTCTTCGATGAATTCACGCAGGCCGAAAGCGATCACACCCGTCGCTTCGGAGGGACAGGATTGGGTCTCACCATCTGCAAGCGTTTGGTGGAGATGCAGGGCGGAACCATCGGCGCCGTCAGTGATCTTGGAAGGGGCAGTGCATTCACGTTCACGATCCCTTATGGATGTAGGCCGGTATCCGGAAGCTCGGCGGAAGGCATTTCCACCCCCCGACCCGCAACCCATGAACCCGCGACCGGCCGTTCAGTGCTCCGCATCCTCCTTGTCGAGGACAACAAGCTGAACGTGATGGTGGCCCAGGTGGAACTGGAGAACGCCTTCCCCGGTGTGCTTGTCGATGTGGCGGAGAACGGGAAAGTGGCGCTGGACATGGTGCAAACGGGCGACTACGACCTCATCCTCATGGACGTTCAGATGCCGGTGATGGACGGCTACGAGGCCACACGAAGGATACGATCGCTCACCACGGCCAAGGCCCGGACACCCATCCTCGCCATGACCGCCAACGTGATGCAGGCCGAAGTACAGCAGTGCATGGATGCCGGCATGGACGGCTTCATCCCCAAGCCCTTCAAGCAGGAGGAACTGGTGGAGGCGATCGAGAAGGTGCTCAGCTGATCGCAGCGTTGGAGAGAACGGAAGATCACGGGTTAGTGTATCTGTGGTCATGGGTTGCACCAAGCACACAGATCCGGATGGTTTCCGATCTCTGATCAACACAGCGTCCGAACTTCCTGACCGCGAGCACGGACAACCCCTGCCGCTCATGCACATCAGGGGTGATCGGAGTATGCGGGTCTGGTCCCCGATCGACCGTTCGATACTGGAGGACGCGGAGTGCAAGCACCCCCGGCTTATTGGGGGGGCTGCCTGCGTTCCATTCGGCTCTGTGTGCGCAGACCGTTACATTTCAGGTCCGAATGGTGCCGACCTTCATCGACCTGGCCAACCTCGATCACCTTTTCAAAGGTGACAAGGCGCTCATGTGCGAATGGATCGAGCTGTATTTGCAGGAGTCACCGCAGTACTACACGCAGTTATCCATCAGCTTAGAAAGCGGCAATGCCGAGGCCTTGGGCACAGCTGCGCATGATCTTCAACCACAAGCCCATTATATAGGCTCCGCGCGCATGTTGGAATTGCTGGCGGCCATTGAGGAGAAGGCATTCAGCGGTGATACACTGGGCTGTGCCGATCTGCTGAACGCACTGCTGTTGGTGCGCGAGGCCATTGATGCCGAACTGCGGGCGGCGCTGGATGTGGCATAGGACCAACGAGCAGAACAGGTGAAAACACGCATTACCAAGGACAGGGACAGCGCCACCTTTCGCCCCATGATCCGCCTGGCACTCGCCGATGACCAACTCCTGTTCAGGAGAGGATTGGTAATGCTGCTCCGCGATATGAGCGGTGTTCAAGTGATCTTCGAGTGCGGCAACGGTGAGGAACTGCTTACCGGGCTGCGGGACAACCCGATCGACATCGTGCTCCTTGATCTGGAGATGCCGGTGATGAACGGACTGAAGGCGCTCGGCCATCTCCGAAAGGAATATCCGGATGTGAAGGTGATCGTGCTCAGCACGCACAACAAGGAACAGTTCATCGCGGAGGCCATGGACAACGGCGCGGCGGGCTACATGCTCAAGTCCGCCGATACCAATGAGATCGAGAGCGCCATCCGGTCCGTGCAGGAAAGCGGGTATTACTACAGCGACCGGGTGAGCCACGTGATGCTCCACAATGTGGTGACCAAACAGAAGGTGAAGCCCACCTTCCTCGAAGTGGAGCCGCTGAGCGAACGGGAACTGGAGGTGCTGCGCGCCATCTGCCAGGGGCTTACCAACACGGAGATCGCCGGCAAGCTCTTCATCAGCCCGCGCACGGTGGAAGGCCACCGCAACAACATGCTGCTGAAGACCGGCGCGAAGAATACGGCGGGCTTGGTGGTGTACGCCATGACGAAAGGCTACTACACCCCGTAGCCATGCGGTGCACGCGC
>JBGTAJ010000086.1:0-2333 GCA_041749915.1 Flavobacteriales bacterium | reverse complement strand
CCACATCATCCGTGGGGATCGTGTGACCTGTCGGGCCGGAAATGGCCTGTCAACAGCCCCCAAGGCCACCCCAAGAACCATGGTCCAACTCAACCCCGATGACCAACTTCGGCAAAACCGGTTCTTCGGACTACCCTTGGGACAGTGCCAGTCGTCGCTGGCGGCGTTCCACTGCATGATGTGCGCAGGATCCGTCCAGACCTTCCAGACGTTGGCAATGGGCTTGTTGACGCGGGTGGAGATGGTGATGCGGGTGCTCATGGTCGTATGGGGTTGGGGCGGGTGCGTCGACTTCGCTCAGCATACCCGCCAGTATTAGTCTTCGATGGCCTCGATGCCTTGTTCTTTCAAGCGTTGCAAATGGTCCCTCATGGCTTGAAGTTGCTCCGGCGCATGCCCTTGCCACTCCTTCACTTCACCCAACACGCGCAGTGCAGCCTTGGTACGATATGACTTTGTCGGGTTGCCCGGGAACTTCTTGTCCGTCAGGTTCGGATCGTCCTCGATCGGTCCGGTGGGCTCCACGATGTAGATGCGTCCTCTTCCTTCGCCCATGGCCAACTCAGCGCCCCAGATCGCAGCATCCAGTGTGGCTGTGAGGTAGACGAACATTGCCTTCTTCCGTGCGCCATAGTTCGAACTGTAGCCCGCGTAGATCAGCTCGCCAACCTGTAGCTCAGCCTTGGTGCCGTGGTAGAAGGGCTGCGCCTTCAGGTCCGTTGGTACGTACTTGGTGCTCATGCCTCACTTCGAATTTAGGAGGTCCTCCAATTGCTGCAGTCCCTGCGTGAAGCCCTCCTTGAAGCCCATCTTGATGATCCCTTCAAGGTCCTCGCTGGAAGCGCAGCGGATCAGGATCTTCACCACTGTCCTACCCTCCTCTTCCGTGAACTTGTTCTCCCAGTACATCTTGGGTTTGGTGATGTCGGCCATGCCCTCGTCATCGCTGAAGGCATCGTAGCCGGAGTAGAAGGTTTTCGGCCGGATGGTCTCGAAGTCGAAAACGCCCCAATGCCGATCGCCTTCCGGACCTTCCATGCAATAGAGCCATTGGCCGCCCTCGCGGAAGTCGTGCGACTTGATCACACATTGATACGGTCTCGGCGCCCACCACTGGCATAGGATGGCGGGGTCGGTCCACGCATTCCACACGATATCGACCGGTGCGTTGAAGGAGCGTTCCACGGTGATCGTGCTGTACTCTTTCTGCACGTTGAAGTTGAAGATGGCTGGATGGGTCATGAGTCTTCTTTTAGAGTTGAGGTCGGAGCGGGAAATTTCCGGCCCGTACAAGCCTTGATCCAGGTATTGCTCCAAATGCACCAGCGTCTGCTTGCCGCCTTCGATCGCGCCGACCTGCTCCACCGCTTGGTCGCGCATTTCCTTACTGGGGAACACCACGCGCAAGGTCACCTGTGTCCCGCCATCCTTCACTTCAAATTGAAGCGCCCCCTCGAACTGCTTGGGGTTGGCAGGGTCTCCGTGATCATAGAAAAGGCGCGTGGTGGGTTCGATCTCCCGATACGTGATCAGGTTGGGCCAAACCTTTCCGTCCGGACCGGTCATGGTGTATTCCCATTCGCCACCCACACGGAAATCCATGCGGATGGTGCGGTTGGTGAAACCATCCGGCCCCCACCACCGGTCGATGTGCTCAGGTTCTGTGCAGGCCTTCCACACCATTGCTTGCGGCGCCTTCATGTGGCGGGTGATGATGATCTCGCGATCGGTCGTTGTATTTTCCATCGTATTCATTGGATCAACCGATCGCTCAAAGCGTAAAGCCGCTCTTCCCAAAGGTCAGCATAGCCACTGGCTATAAGTATGGATGTAGTGATCGGCGGGTGTGGCTCGATCTGGATCCTCACGGTCGTCAGTTCATCTACATGCCCGCAAGCGATGATGATCCGCACGACATGTATGCCATCGGTCTCGGTCGCTTCCAGACATGCCGGTGCCACATGTGTGATCACGAAGCGCGAGTCCTTCACCGGTGCCAACCACACATTGCGCAGATCCGGCTCCAGCCAGTGTTCGATCAGCGCATCCAAAGACACATGGAGCGAACGACTGAACTGCAAACCTTGCGACACGCTGGCAGGCATGCGCATCCCCTGCGGGACCACCACCGGCCGATCGGTATAGAGCAGTTCCTCGCGCATCACTTCTTGTGTTTCCTGCCTTGCAACTCCTGCAGGTAGTCGTCCAAACGGTCGAAGCGTGCCTCCCACATCTTCCTGTACTGCTCGATCCAAGCATCAGCATCCTTCAGTGGAGCCGCTTCCAACTTGCACGGCCGCCATTGTGCCTCCTTGCCACGTGAAACGAGCTGC
>JBGTAJ010000085.1:0-8236 GCA_041749915.1 Flavobacteriales bacterium | reverse complement strand
CCACATCATCCGTGGGGATCGTGTGACCTGTCGGGCCGGAAATGGCCTGTCAACAGCCCCCAAGGCCACCCCAAGAACCATGGTCCAACTCAACCCCGATGACCAACTTCGGCAAAACCGGTTCTTCGGACTACCCTTGGGGGATGCCAGTGCCATCTACGACTTCAATGCGATCAATCTGGCTTTGCCAACTGAGCCTCATTTCTGTGGAGACTCGCTCATCACACAGTATGATCGCACTCTTGAAATGAGCCTGTAGGCAAGGTGTCTGCAACCAGTAGTCATTGGACAAACCATAGTGCATTCCCCGAGTGAACAACAGTATACCACAATGAACAGGCTCGGGTCGGAAGCGCCATTTCTTGTCAGTGGAACGGAGGTCACGGTCAGCATCCTGGAAATCAAGCGCAAGGGTTTTTGACCACCCGGCGATGTGCGCATGTATGGATATTCCGTCTCCATGATCAAGTACCAAGTCCTCTGCAAGATCCTGTTTGGGGTGATTGACCCGATAGCTGATTTCGAAGCTACTCCGTCCGGTTTCTTTGATCTGGGGAACCAGCTTTGCCAGCGATTTTGACACTCTGGGTGCTCGACCATGTGTTCCAGCGTCCCCGACCTCTTCATCATCGTCCTGCTCGCCGTCCCAACGCTCATGCAGTTGCTGGATCTGTGACAGCAAGGGCATCCTGTAGGTTTCGCTGAGCAATTCTGCCTTGCGTTGCGAAGTGATCTTCAGGGTGCTTTCCGCGTGTTCGTTGAAGGCCTCTTCAAACTCCGATCGGTCGTAAGGCAGGTCATTCTTACTTCTCGGAAGGAGTCCAGCGACTTCGAATAAGCCTGACAACCTGTTGAGCTGTACGGGTCGTAAAGGGCACTGCGAAAGCGGTCTACCCACATGTCTCCGGTTGCCTGTGATCGAGGGCAATAGGAGTTTGCTCCTTCCGTTGGACTCGGTCCAGCTTTGGAGGTCCTTCCAAACTGGCTCCAGATGACTGAATAGGATAGAGTTCAACTGCCGTTCACCGGAGAACCCCCAGTACTGGTTTACGCGGTCATAGTAGTTGTTCGCGTTGAGGTCGATATCGCCCTCCTCCAATGGAATGACCAATGAAAGCAACAGGCACACATAGGGTGGGTATTTGAGTGTAATCGTGCTCTGTACGACTTGTAAAGTTCTTCTGTTACCAAAGAGTGGTTGCGGTTGCCATGTCCGGTGCGCACCAATGATCCTATCCACCAGGTTGCTCGCCCCGCCAACCGGTAAGCCGGATATCGCCTTGGCTCTAAAATCTAACCAGATGGCTTGGTCGTCATTCGCGTTATTGACATTGAATCTTCTTCCGATTCCGATAATCTCCGGCTTGCTCAAGTAGAGCAATACATCCTTGTGGTCCTGTTCCTCAAACAGGTACCTGCAAATTGCATCGTTCCACGAGAGATAGCTCATGCCACTTCCGTTGTTGCCGCCTTCTCTTCAGTGTAGTCGGTTGCGTTTACGCCACCACCGGCATCGCGTCCCACGTCCTCCCCTCCAGCACCCGGCCAGCTTTCTTCTTATTGGTGCCGCCCCATTGCTTGAAAAAGAAGTCCGCACCGTACACTTCGCACTGCTGCTTGATGTCCAGCACCCACTCCTCCTGCATGGGCCGGGGGGTACGGCCGCTCTCGCCGCCCACGATCACCCAATCGATGCCCTGCAGGTCCATTCCGGGCAGCGGTCCGATCAGCGGCTCGCAGGAGAGGAACTTCACCTGCGCCGGTGTGTTGCGTAGCCCATCGATACGGTGCACCACGCACTTGTCCTCCACGCTCACGCCCATCCAGATGTTCGGCGTCCAGTCGAGGTGCTTGGCCACTTCGGCCAGGCGGTCGGCCCTTTTGGTGAGTACCTGGTAGGTGTGCTGCGGGGTCAGGTTCATCACCTCAAATACCATCATGATGAAGGTGAGCGGCACGGCCTCGTGGAAAAGGTCGCTCATGCTGTTCACGAACACCAGTCGGTTGCCGCTCCACGCAAAGGGATCCTTGAGCGTGTCCGGGTGTACCGTGATCTTGAAGTTGTTGCGGTACTTCTCCACGCCCATGGCGTGCAGGCGGCGGCTCATCACCTCGGCGTAGCAGAACTTACAGCCCGCGCTCAACTTGTCGCAACCCGTGGTCGGGTTCCAGGTCAGTTCGGTCCACTCGATGGAGCTTTCAGCCATGGGTCCTAGGCTTTACGGATCTTAACATACTTGGCATCCTTGTGGGTCCCTTTGAAATGCTTGTAGCCAAGATAGAACGAATTCTTCCTAGCCTGCTTTCCATCCAAATCTTCAACGACGATCAAACCTTCCTCTTGCAAATGTTCCAACACTTCCACGGTGTGTTTAGGCAGGTGTCTCTGTTCGAGAGTGAACCGATATATGTCACCATTGCTCCGTTCACCTCCTTCAATGTATTCCCAGATCGCCTCCGCGTAAGGATTTGGTGGTGGTGCGTCGAACTCCATGGTCATCTGGATGGTCATCGGTCGCTTTACGTAGGTCCAGCCGCGGCCTGCTTCGCCATCGATCTTCCATTTCACCTCCAGCATCTTTTCCATACCGAGCTCGTTCCGGGTGAAGAAGAATAAGGCGTACACGGTGCCCGCATCCTTCTGTATGGTGAAGGGCTCAACGAACGTCTCGCTCCAGAACTTTCGTTCAAAGCCAGACCTTAACTTCTCGATGAAGTCGAACTGACCGCTGAAGGGTCGCTGATCTTCTGGCACCAACTCAGCCAGTAGGCGGTCCAAGGAATCCGGAGTTGCTCGCTCTCCAAAGCGGTACATGTGCGTGATAGGCAAGAATAGTAGCACCTCTGTCTTCCCGCCTTCTAGTAAGTGCCAGATATCGTCGACCGAAACATGCTTGTATCCGTACGGGTCGATGAATACAAAAGCTCGCGTATCCCGGCTCGCTTCGATCTCGTCGATCACGCTGGGGGCCACGGTGCCGTATTCCTCTTGGCTGAACTTGAGACTGACCCATTGCTCGGGGAACTCATACTTCGCGTTGGCCACTGCCTCTTGCGCTTTCAGTGCCTTCTCCGGTTTGGCATCATTGAAATGACAGATGAACTTCGAAGGCGTGGTGCTCCGCGCATTGACCTCAAGACAACTCTTCACCGCATCGAGAATGACCAATGGACTTCCCTTGCCACCATTGGGATACTGGCCTTCCCCGCAGAACAGGTCATAGATCCGGATCGTCGAGAAGAATGGCGCTAGCGACAGGATGTTCAGGTACCGGGTCAAGTAAATTCTAAGCAGGTCGACCTTCGCCCGCGAGTGTTCCAGTAGATCTACCTGTGCCTTCCGCGCCATGACAAGAACGCCGTCAAGACGGCGCTGGACAATATAACCACCGAGCCGTTCTCCAACTACAGCCGTTCATACTTCCTCGCCACGCCCTTCGCCCTCTCCAACGGGTACTTGGTGGCGTTGGCCACCAGCTTCTGGCCTATTTACCTGCCGGAAGCAGGCGGCGGTTTCAAGGTCCACTCCCTAGCTTCGGGCCATTCCATGCCCACCTATGAAAGGCTCCCAATTCATCAAGTACCTGAACCCTGTGCTGCATGTGCTGCGGAACAACGGCGGCATAGGGGCTGCCAGTGAGATCATTGATGCGGTCATCGACCACCTGAAGATCTCTGAAGCAGAGGTTGACCAGACGATCCCTTCTGGCCAATCGAGGGTGAGGAATCAGATCCAATGGGCGCGGTACTACCTGACCAAGGCTGGCCTGATGGATTCGCCTAAGAACGGCGTATGGCGGCTGACCCAAGAAGGCAACCAGACGTCATTGACAACAGACCAGGCCAAGGCTTTGGTCCAGAAGATCGTGAAGGAGTATCAGGATTCGCGCAAAGCGAAGGAGAGTTCAGCTCCGGTGAAGAACGAGGACGTGGCGATCGTGGAGGACGAGGAACATTCGGAAGACCTCTTGGATACCCTGAAGGTCATGTCGCCGAAAGGCTTCGAGCGCATCTGCAAACGCCTGCTCACCGAGATCGGCATCCACGACATCCAGATCACCGGCGGCGCTGGTGACCAAGGCATCGATGGCATCGGCCGCATCCGCCTGAACGATGTGGTCAATTTCAACATCGTGTTCCAGTGCAAACGGTATAAAGAAACCGTCTCCCCCGCCTTGGTCCGCGACTTCCGCGGCAGTATGCAGGGCCGTGCGGAGAAAGGGCTGATCCTAACCACCGGCCGCTTCACCCAGGAAGCTCAGAAGGAAGCCAACCGGGATGGCGTCCCGCCCATCGAGCTGATCGATGGCGAGCGCCTCGTGGGCCTATTCGAGAAGTACGAGCTGGGCCTGAAGCCGAAGACGGTGTATGAGCTGGTGCCGGAGTTCTTCAGGAGCTTTGAGAGTTAGGTCCGCCAACTCCGCCGCCAGAAGTTCACCTCATCCAAGCCGCGCGCAGCGAGGAAGGGGAACCATTCGTTGTCGGTGACGCCGGCCCAGAATTTCATCCGGTGTGAAGCTAACCCAGCCAGTTCCGCAATCGCTCCTTGATCGCAGCCAGCGTAGCAGGTGCAACGTCACCGATCGTGCCCTGGACCGTATTGTCCGGCAGTGTGGCCAATTGCGCAACGCGTACGAGGCTCGGCAGTTTGAGTCCAGTTCGGTGAAAGTCGGGATGCTGCGTATCGATCAGTAGGTCCAGTCCTTTCACTTCAAGTTGCACCTGCGAACTGATCGCACACACGAGCCAGTCGTTGAAGGGTGGCACCGCGCCGATGATGATCGCGGGCCGCATCTTGCGCTGACCATCGCCCTGCACAAAGGTCCAGCGTACCACATCGCCAGCCTTCATTTCCCGTAGTTCGGGTTTGGCTCTTTGAGCACAAGCCCGCTTATGTCGGGCTCATCTTCACCGTATGCAGCTTGCCCGAAGATGGTGGAAGCGGCGATGAGCTCCTCCTCATGCTCATCCTTGCTGCCGGGCGCTTTCGTGCGCAACAGTTCCAGCAATCTCTTCACCTTGGCAAGCACGGTGGCATCGTTGGTGGAGACCAGTTGTTGGACCAGGTCGAGTTTGAGAGCTTGGATATCCATAGTGAACCAAAGATAGTCGGCTCATCTGTCTTATGCGGTCAGCAAGTGTCGCAACCAAGCCTTGAATGCTGAAGTTTGCATAAGGAAAGTGAATGCTCCAAGATAGGATCAAGCCATGAGCAGAACATCAACGCGAAAGGCCTTGTTAGAGGCACTATGGAGTGGGATCTTTCCACAACAGGTCCCCGATGCGCAAGTTCTTTCCGGTGCAGCACTGGCACGCTTTGGCTTGCCCACCGAAGCTCAGGTCAGGGTGTCGGAGGTGGTAGCCTACTCAACGGCACACCGCGCATTGTTCTTCATCGACATTGGTTCTATCGATAGCTCACGCCTTGCTGAACTCAAGGAGTGGTCGAACCCAGCGACCTGTCGTCGGGTCTATGTGTCGGTCTTCGCTTCCCGCAAGGACTACATCGCTCACATGGACGAGCAAGCCGTTGACACTTTTCTTTGGTTCGCGGATGAGCCAAAGCATCATGTGTTCCTCAGCGGTTCGCCGCAAGCGTCAGCAGAGTTCTTGAGCGCACGGTTCGCGGCGAAGTAGAGATCATCCTCTTGGCCGGATCATCGGTTGTGCGTCAGCGCGTGACGGATTGAAGCGGCACCCCGCAGCACGGTAATCCGTGCGAGGAGTACAGCGGAAAGCCGGACCCGAGGCTCTGCGAGGGGCACGCCCACACTTCGAGAAGGTCAGTGTGACATCCCCCAAGCGCCATCTGCAAGTACAATGGCAAGTCCGGCAAGTGAGGCAGCCGCCTATGCCCTAGTCGCACCCGTAGCTTCGCCTCAGCCTGCGATCCACCATGCGATCCACCGAACGCTTCACCGGCCTGGCCAACGTCTACGGGCAGGCGCGGCCCAGTGTGGTAACCACGAAGTTGGTTAACTGAAGATCCGCCCCTATTTCTTCTTCCGGCAAAGCGGAACATGCGCGACGTAGCGCGTGCTACGGCGAAATGTTCCAACACCGCAGGGAGGAGAAAGAGGGGTGGAGATGGTTAAGGAACTTCGTGGTTGCCACACTAGCTATCCACTGGAACTGGTGCATTGGTGCTTGGAACAGTCACCGACCCCCGGCTTGATCGTGGACCTGGGCTGCGGCACAGGCATCTCCACCCGCCTTTTCGCAAGCACCGGCCACCCGGTGATCGGCATCGACCCCAACGCGGACATGTTGGCCACGGCACGCGCGGAGGGTGCGCAGGACTATCGGGTGGGCACCAGCGAGCACACCGGCCTGCCCGATGCGTGCGCAGATCTGATCATCGCCGCGCAGGCCTTCCATTGGTTCGACCTGGATCGCACCTTAGCCGAAGTGGAGCGCATCGGCACCACGCGCTCCGCGTGCGTGGCCTTCTGGAACGTGCGCCTGGAGGACACGCCGTTCATGCAAGGCTATGAGACCTTGCTGCGCACGTGGTCCACACAGTACGAGGTGAACGAGCGCGCAGGCCGGACGATCAACGCCATCCGTGAGCGAGCGCCGCATGCGGAACTTCGTGCGTTCATGCACTCCGTGCCCATGGACCGCGAACGTGTGCGCAACCTGGCGCTGAGCAGCTCTTACGTGAAGCATGGTGTGGCCGACATCCCGGCTTTCCTCCAAGCTTTGGAGGCGCTGTTGGATGCCACAAGTCCCCACGGGCCGGTGGACATGCGCTACGCCACGCGGGCCATCGCTTGGCGGGTGCATGGGTGAGCGGATGGCGCTCTCGGTCAGGGTCTACAGCTCCTCGCGTTAGCCCTTGGTGTAGCACAGGTCCTTGTCCAACAGCAAGTCCACATGGTCGACGAACTCGCCCTGCCCATAAGGCACCACTCCGCTACCAATAGGTATGGCTCATACGGTAGTCATGGTCCAGCCGCGGGCGGCCGTTCACAACTTCGTACTTGCGTTGTCTGGTGACCAAGCCATCGGGCTGGCGCTTGTACTTCGTCAACCAGACTTTGTCCGGTTCCGGCGAATTCATGGCTCTGGTCTCGATCAAGTGTCCTTTAGCGTCATACGTGTAATGCTCCTCGTACCGCACCTGCCCTTCCGTGTAGTGGAAGCGGTCGGTCATGCGGCCATCAGAAGCGTATTGGTACGTATCCAATTCGGTCGTATCGCGCACACCATCACGCTCCTGCACGCGCGCCCAGCGCACTTTGTGCCCGGTGCTGTCGAACAAAGCAAAGTACTCCCAAGTCCATCCTGGCGAGCTGCCGCCATATCTGAAATAGTTCTCTTCACCGGCAGCATTATAGCCATGGCTGTGGTGGCCGATCGTGTCGCCTTGCTCATTGAGGCTGTACTCTTCCAGCGTGCGGCCCGCTGAGTCCAGTAGTTCGATAGTAGAGCAGTATCGAGGACCGTTCACCGCAGCACGCACCTCAGGAAGCGAGTCGATATCCGCAGCGGAACGCAGCGACGCCAGTACCTTGCGGTATTCATCGCCCCGCATTGGAGGCGTCTCCGCTGAGGTAACACTGCCCCGTGAAAAGGCGAGGTGCCTGCCTCGGGGATACTCATGCTCCGTGACAAAGCAACCAACGTTTGAGTGTACCATCACGCTGCGCGTCTTCCTGCCCGTGCTGTCAAAATCGGATGCGAAGACCATGGTAACCGGTCCGTTCATGCCATCGTTGATGTTCAGAAGGACGTTGCCCTGCCGATCGAATTGCGTCAATCCAATGATAGCCCCCTTCTCCTTTACGATGCTCTGGCGCACCATGGGCCCATCCGCCTGTGCAGCTGTAATGAGAGGGATGCACAAGAATGACAGGAGCATCGAAGTGTGTAGCGACTGCATGTGCCAAAACTAGCATGCACATGTGTAGGCCTGTGCCCCCCTATAACGCACCCAGCCCCGCCACCTCCGCATTTCTGCTTCGGTGCCGGGGCTGGCGTGTGTCGTGCGGGGTGGCTATGCGGGGCGGCCCAGCACCACGTCGCTGGGCAGGCCTTCCTTGTCGATGCCCAGGGCCACGATGCGGAACCAGTAGCTTTCGTAGGGCTTGAGGCCGGTGACGATGAAGCGCTGGCGGCTCACCTGCCCGATGGTGTCCCAAGTGGTGGCCCCAACGGTGGGGTCGCTGGTGGCCTGCTCCACGCGGAACATGCGGGCGGCCAGGGTGCGGCCCCAGCGCAGCTTCACCTCGCC
>JBGTAJ010000084.1:0-19690 GCA_041749915.1 Flavobacteriales bacterium | reverse complement strand
ATTCCTCCAAGAGCGTGAATTTCTAATTGGTGACCCACGCAGTTTTGACCTGGGATACCTGGACCCCATCGCCAATAGCCCTGATGGCACATTCGCGGCAGCTGTTGCCGAAGGATTTGATTATGATGGTGCCACATCGTTCTATGTTTTCGATGAGACAGGTGATACACTCTCGCGAAGAGTGAACATGGTATGGCCTTACACTGATTCGATCACGCACGCTATCAGACAAACACGTACACTGCCCAACAATACGGGCTACTTGGCATGTGGATTTTTTGGTCTCCGCAATGAGTTGAGTCAGGCATTTATTATTCGATATGACAATGACGGTGATACACTTTGGACAAAAAAATATGGCCTGAATAATTATGAAATGATTGCACTTGGGTCATCATCCTATACTGATGGTGGATATATTTTCACCGGCTATCGAAACACAAGTGGTGTTTTCAATAATAGCTTTTTACTTCGGACAAATTCGGAAGGTCAAATCATTTGGAGTAAATATTACGGTGGATACAGTGTGCAAAATGGATCAATGAGGGTTGATAACGATGGAGCCATTTTCACTTGGAGTGCTTATCTGGAAGAATTTACCACGAATGACGAAAAGGAGATGCTCCTTCGTAAATGGGACGGCGATGGTAACGTGGTGTGGGAGTATCGCAGCCCGTCCCTCTATTTCGGTTCCAGTTTCGACATGGAGGTGCTCCCCACCGGACACATAATCACCACCCATGTGGATGGCATCACATCACGCCTGATGAAGTTCAGCAGCGAGGGTGATAGTCTTTGGTCGCGTGGATACTCCGTCACGAACGGCCAGAACTATCTCTATGACGTAACCCCCACGAGCGATGGCGGTTTTGTATGCACCGGCCTGGCCTATCGCTTTGCGCCATTGGACCCCGGTTTCCAACAATCACAGACCATCTGGGTGTTGAAGACCGACAGCGTGGGCTGCGTGGTGCCAGGCTGCCACACGGTGGGTGTGGAGGAGTATGCGATGGACTTGAATGAATACCTGCGCATTGCACCGAACCCGGTGTTAGCTGGGCAGTCCCTGCACTTCACCTTCGACCCACCCATTGAGCACGAAGCCCAAGGCCCGCGCCGAATGCTGCTGCTGGATGCCATGGGCAGGCAGGTGCGCGAAGAGACGATGCGCGGCATCGGCCACAGTACTGCGACCATCGATCTATCCCCCGGCCTCTACTACCTGCACCTGACGGACGGCACACGCTGGCTGGCGGGTGGGAAGGTGGTGTTGGAGTAGGCCCTCGAGGCCCCCGCTCTAGAACTTCATATCCTGCACAGGGGGGGGGCTCTACCTGGCGCTCGGGTGCGGTGAGCATCAACCTATCGGTCGGCTACTTATCCTGGAGCCTTCTCCACCCAGAGTGGACCATCGTCTCCCCGCAGGAAGGGGCCACACGAACAACGATCGCCAAAGCGGTCCTACTGATCCCGTCGCTCTGCCCGTCGTTCCTCGAACCGTTCCTTGATCCGTTCCCAGGAGCGGCCCAGTTCAGAGAGGATCCGTCCGCCTTTGCCTTCGCCCAGGAGCCGTTCGGTGACCATGGGCATGGCGGCGCCGAGGCCGGCGAAGACCAGTTTGGCCATGGGGCTTTTGCCGAACAGTCCGAGGCCCAGACCGAGGGCGGTGCCCACGGCGCCGGGGCCGGGCCGCAGCACGGCACCCAGGTGTTCCATGGGGCGCACGGAGCGCAGGATGTCGGTGAGCGTGTTGCCGATCAACCGGTGACGGAAGTCTGGTGCACTGATCATGCGCCAATGGGCGCCCAGGGCAGCGGCGCGCCGGTCGCTCTCCAGCAACAGCCGTCCGCGTTCGCGTCGCACGGACTCCAGGTCACGGAAGGTGTTCGGTCTTGGCATGTGCAGCGTTGATGATGGACAAGGTGATCCGGTCGCGGAGCACCCAGCGCCAGAGGGCGTAGAACAACAGGGTCAGCACAAGGAAGATGCCGGCGGCGGCCACGAAGCCCAGCACGCTGTCGTTCAGCACGCGCCCCAGGTAGAGCCCAAGGGCCAAGGCCAGCATACCCAGCACCATGGAGGCCAACAGCGTGGCCACCACTGCCAGGACGATCTTGCCCACGGCGATGCCGGCCTTCTCGCTGAGGTCCAGGGTCAGGAGCGCCTTGCGGGCCTCGAAGTAACCCTTGGCATCAGCCGTCAGGTCCTCCAACACATCGCCCAGGTCCGGCTCCTCGCCGGGTCCATGCTTCGTGTGTTCGCTCATGCCTTGCTCAGTTCGCACCGTGGCGCACGTGGTCGGCGGCCTTGCGGGCGCGGTCGGCCACATCGTCCGCACTGTTGGCGACGTCCCTGCCCAGGCGTTCCTTCAGGTCCTCGGCCTCATCGACCAGGAAGCGCACAAAGTCGCTCACCTCCTCCTTGGTCATGGTGGCGGCATCGCCCGCCTTGCCTTTGGCCTTGGACCATTCGCCCCGTGCCTTTTCGATCAGCTCGTCCAGATCGTCCTTCACTTCGCCGGCCTTACCGGCCATGCGGTCCCGCGTCTCCTTGCCGGAGCGTGGGGCGAAAAGCACACCGATGGCGGCACCGATGGCCGCTCCGGCCAGGAATCCGAGGACCCCGTAGTTGCGTTCGTTGCTCATCTCACTTCAATTTTCAGAAAGCTACGACACGGCCCGGCGCGTCGGCATGATATCGATCATTCTGCGACGCTCAGGCCCGCAGCCATTTGCGCTCCATCACAAAGGTGCCGAAGGGCAGCACCGATGCGGCGCCCAGCCCGATGACCCGTTCGGCGTCCCACTTCAGTTTGGTGAACAGGGGCACGGCGGCCACCCAGTACCACACGAAGAGCACTCCATGCGCCCAGCCCACCACCTTCACGGCCCAGGGCCAATCCGCCAAGTACTTCAAGGGCATGGCGATGAACAGCAGGATGAGGAAGCTCCAACCCTCGGCGATGGCGACGCGGCGGAAGCGGGTGATGATGGGATCTGGCATGGAGGTCAAAGGTCGGCGTCAATGGCTTCCCTTCCGATGGCCGGGCTCCCAGATCAACCGGGTGAACATGCTGAACCGTTCGTTCTCCCGGGCCACAGGGATCCCCGTAACGATGCCGACGAGGAAATTATCCGCGATGCCAAGTCGCATCTGCGGGCGCAGCACCATATCGAAGTCGCCGCCCTCCACGGACTTATTCACCTCCATGCCCATGAAATTCCGCGTATCGGGGATCATGTAGTGGACGCTTGTATTGATGTCGTATCGGCTATGGGTGGTGTTTTCACGGTACATGTGTTCGATGTGCGGACCAGTGTAAACCAGGGTGTGGAAATTGTTTCCCCACCGTTTGGCCGCCACGAGGAAGGGGTTCATGACGTTGCCGACGATCATGGTACCCGAGGCGCCCAGGTCCGGGAAGATCAACTCATTGATGTAGCCGAGAGCGAGCGATGTCTTGGTTCTCTGTGAAACGAAAAAGGACCATTGCGCGGCGGTCTTAAAGCTTTCCACGCGATCCGGCGGTCGCACGTTATCGCGTGCTTCACGTTGGTTGGCGAAGACCGTGACCGGCACTTCCACTTCGAGGCCTAGGCGATCGATGGGTGCCCATTCGTATTCCACAAGCACTTCGTAGGCATCGTAACCGAGGTTGTCCGTAAGCCCGAACCCCACGTTCCATTCCTTCTCACCCCGGCGCGCACCAAGGTCGCGGATCAGGTCGATGTACAAGGGCTCGGCATGCAGCACCTTGTCCTTGGGTTGGCCGTCCTGCACTTCAGCGATGTAGAGGCTGTCGAGGTCAGGTGGTCGAGTAAGGGTGTCCACGGGCCACTGCGCCACGGTTGCGAGGGGGGCACAGGCCACGATCAGGAGCAACGCGCGCAGATCAGTGGTCAACATGACCGCGAAGAAAGAAGGAAGGTCCAACGGCCAGCGTGGACTTTAGGCTTTTTTCACGATCGCACCGGCACCTTCACCGCCGAGAAGGCCCGTTGCTGCACGCTGTAGCTGTGGCCCTTGCTGATGATGTGCACCTTCATGCCCTCGATGCTGAAGGGCTCGCCTTCCTCCACGTCGGCGAAATCGCTGTAGGTGATCTCGTGACCGTCGAAGATCATCACCTGTCCGCTGCCGATGGTCTCGAGCATGTCGGCGTTGGTGATCACCACGGCGGTGTCCTCGCCCAGGCCGATGCCGATGGCGTCCGGGTTTCCGGCCACGGCCTGCGTCAGGCGGCTGAACCGTCCGCGTTCCACGAAGTGGCTGTCGATGATCACGTCGTGGATCAGGGCGGCACCGGTGGTCATCTTCACACCACCCTTGATCAGGCCCGAGGCGCTGTGGCCCTGGTAGATCATGGTGCTGCTCATGCACATGGCGCCTGCACTGGTGCCGGCGATCACGAAGCCCGCCTCCTCCTGGTAACGGCGTTTCATCAGTTGCAGGAAGGCCGTTCCCCCGAAGATGGTGGTGAGGCGCAGCTGGTTGCCGCCGCTCATCATCACGCCATCGCACTTGGCCAATCGCTTGATCATCTCGGGGCGCACATCACTGCGGTCCCTGATATCGAGGATATCGATGTTGGTGGCGCCGAGCCGGCCGAACGCTTCGATGTAGTTCTGGCCCACCTCCTCGGGGATGCTGCTGGCGCTGGTGATCACGGCGATCCGTTTCTCCGGCCCGCCGATCTCGTCCACCACCCGACGGAGGATGCCTTCCTCGATGAAGGTGTGCTGGAACACCTTGGTATTGTGGCCAGCCTCGGGGGTGTTCCCCTTGTCCTCGTTACCGCCGATGGCGATGAGCTTTCCTTTCGGTGTCATGTAGCGTGTTTACCCCCCGCCCCGGTAGCTGTTCACCGCGTCGTTTCCTCCAGTTCAGGTGCTGCAGGGCTCCGTGGAGGCTGCTGCCGGAGGCTGGTCAACGGTGCCCAGTCGGTTGCGAAAGTAGCCGGTCTGGAAAATCAAGTAAACGCAAGGTGAAGTTTTGATGAACATCGGAGGTCCGCTATCTTCCCCCACAGCTTACCCTACCGACCCATGCGCATCCTCGAACTCAAGGCCATGCGTGGCCCCAACTACTGGTCCGTCAAACGGCACCACCTCATCGTCATGCGCCTCGACATCGAGGACCTGGAGGAGAAGCCCACGGACAAGATCCCCGGATTCTACGAGCGCATCCAGGCCCTGCTGCCCAGCATGGTCAGCCACCGCTGCAGCGAGGACCACGAGGGCGGCTTCTGGGAACGGGTGAAGCGCGGCACGTGGATGGGCCACGTGATCGAGCACATCGCGTTGGAGATCCAGACGCTGGCCGGCATGGAGACGGGCTTCGGCCGTACGCGCAGTACGCGTGACCATGGTATCTACAACGTGGTCTTCAGCTATATCGAGGAACCGGTGGGCATGTACGCCGCGAAGGCGGCCGTGCGCATCGCGGAGGCCCTGATCAGCGGGGAGAGCTATGACCTGGCCGAGGACCTGCAGAACATGCGGGAACTGCGTGAAGAGAGCCGCCTCGGGCCCAGCACCGCCAGCATCGTGCATGAGGCCCTGGCCCGCGGGATCCCCTACCTGCGGCTCAACGGACAGAGCCTGGTGCAGCTCGGGCACGGCATCCACCAGAAGCGGATCCGCGCCACCATCACCAGCAGGACCAGCAACATCGGTGTGGAGATCGCCTGCGACAAGGAAGAGACCAAGCAGCTGCTGGAGAGCTACGAGATCCCCGTTCCCAAGGGGAGGGTGGTGCGCACCGAGGAAGGACTGGAGGCAGCCATCGATTCGGTGGGCTTCCCCTGCGTGATCAAGCCCATCGGTGGCAACCATGGGCGTGGCGCCACCATCGGTATCAAGACGTTGGAGGAGGCGAAGGTGGCCCTGGTGAAGGCCAAGGAGATCAGCCGCAGCGTGATCGTGGAACGCTACATCACCGGCCTCGACCACCGGCTGCTGGTGATCAACAACCGCTTCGTGGCGGCCGCCAAACGCACCCCGGCCTGTGTGGTCGGCGACGGCAGCAGCACCATTGCGCAGCTGGTGGAGGAGGTCAACAAGGACCCGCGTCGGGGTTACGGACACGAGAAGGTCCTCACCCGCATTGACATCGATGATCACACCTTGAAGCTGCTGGCACTGAAGGACCTCACGCCCGAAAGCGTGCCTGCCAAGGACGAAGTGGTCTACCTGAAGGCCACGGCCAACCTCAGCACCGGCGGCACCGCCGATGACGTGACGGAGGTCGTGCACCCCTTTAACGTCTTCCTCGCCGAGCGCATCAGCCGCATCATCGACCTGGACATCTGCGGCATCGACATCATGACCGATGACATCAGCGTGCCGCTGAACGAAAGCGGTGGAGCGGTGCTCGAGGTGAACGCCGCGCCCGGTTTCCGTATGCACCTGGACCCCACCGGTGGTCTGGGCCGCAACGTGGCGGAACCTGTGGTGGACATGCTCTTCCCGCCGGGGGCTCCCAGCCGCATTCCGATCATCGCCGTCACGGGAACGAACGGAAAGACCACCACCACGCGTCTCACCGCACACCTCATGCGCAGCGTGGGCTACAAGGTGGGCATGACCTGCAGCGACGGCGTCTACATCCAGAACCGCCTGCTGATGAAAGGCGATTGCACCGGTCCTGCCAGCGCACAGTTCGTGCTGAAAGAGCCTGTGGTGGATATGGCTGTACTGGAGACAGCGCGCGGTGGCCTGGTGCGCAGTGGTCTCGGTTTCGAGCATTGCGACGTGGCCGTCGTCACCAACGTGGCCGCCGATCACCTGGGATTAAAGGACATCCACACCCTGGAGGACCTGGCCCATGTGAAGAGCACCGTGCCCCGCAGCGTGCGTCAGGACGGTTACGCCATCCTGAACGCCGATGATGAGCTGGTGATGGCCATGCGCAAGCAGACCAACTGCAAGATCGCGCTCTTCAGCCTGGACGAGAACAACCGTCTGGTGCGCCAGCACTGCAAGCTCGGTGGCCTGGCCGCCATTTATGAGAACGGCTTCATCACCATCAGCAAGGGCGAGTGGAAGCTTCGGATCGAAAAGGCCGTGAACGTGCCCATCACATACGGTGGCAAGGCCGTCTTCAACATCCAGAACGTGTTGCCCGCCGTGCTCGCGGCCTATGTGCAAGGCCTGAAGATCGAGGACCTGCGCCAGGCGCTGCTGACCTTCGTACCCGGTGCCGCACAAACGCCCGGTCGCCTCAACCTGTTCCAGTTCAAGAATTTCCAGGTGGTGGTGGATTACGCCCACAACCCGCACGGCTTTGAGGCCCTCGGCAAGTTCCTCAGCAAGATCCCCGACAGTCCGAAAGTGGGCGTCATCGCCGGCGTCGGCGACCGTCGCGACGAGGATACCGTGAACCTTGGCCGCCTCAGCGCGCAGATGTTCGACGAGATCATCATCCGCCAGGACCGCAACCTGCGCGGCAAGAGCGACGACGAGATCATCGCCCTCATGGTCAAAGGCATCAAGGAGGTCGATCCGAACAAGAAGTACACCATCATCAAAAAGGAGGACGAAGCCATCCGCCACGCCATCAGTACCGCCAAACCCGGCAGCTTCCTCACTCTATGCAGCGACGTGGTGCCCGACGCCCTAGCACTTGTGTTGAAGCTGAAGGAGGAGGATGAGAAGGTGCCATTCAATACGGACGATATCCCGAACAGGAACAAGGAGTTGGTGGGGTGAGAATGAAGTGGACCGGGTTCAGGATCTACGCACAAGTAGGCTGGTAATGAACGAAAAAGCCGCTGAGGATCTCAGCGGCTTTTTAGTGTGTCGGTACCGGGTTGGTCACTCCTTCTTTCCATCAACTCTCACCATCACGAAGCCCTTTCCTTCATCGATCTCCATGACCCACCGTTCATGGGTGAGTTCGATCACGATGATCTCGCTCTTGATCCCTTTATCGTTCACTAGGCTGATCAATGTTCCAGCGGCGTTCATTTCCCAGGTGCCATGTTCCTCCTTGGCCATGCCGATCGCTTTGTAATCTCCTTTGGCACCAAAGTCGAAGTACCAGTCCGAGAAGACAGCGTCCATCATCTTCGCGGTCTTGTCATCCATCTTCGCCTTGCCAACGGGTTCACTGTAGACCCATTTGCCCAGCAGAAGTTCATGGCCTTGGCCCATGGCACCGTACCCTGATCCGAGAAACAGGCCAATGGCCAGAAGGAGTGATCTATTCATGTTCGCCGAGTAGGGATGGTCGGTTCGGTCCCAATTTAGAGACTGTCAGGATAACTGTGTCAATCGGCTATCCCCACAGCGCGTAGCCTGCGGCTACGCGTAATACGAACAGATGCCCGGTAGCCATGCCTCCGGCAGGTAAACCTGCGGCTACTGACCGTTCTTCAGTGATCCAAACAGCAGAATTGTCCCGAATGGACCACGATGGACACCATCGTGGTCCATTCGGGTCCATCACCGTCCATTCGAGCACCGGTATGGCGGCCAGCTCGTTGCTCCCCCTCAGAACGGAAAATACATCGGTATCACCACCATCGCCACGGCCCAGATGATGAGGTTCAGCGGTGTGCCCACCTTGAGGTAATCGTTGAAGCGGTAGTTGCCGGGCACATAGATCATGCTGTTCGTCTGGTAGCTCATTGGGGTCATGAAGGCCAGCGAGGCGGCGAACATCACACCCACCAGGAAGGGCCGTTCGCTCACGCCCATGGCGGTGGAGAGCTGCAGGGCGATGGGTGTCATCAGCGCGGCGGTGGCGTTGTTGCTCATCACGTTGGTGCTGAGGAAGGTGATGCCGAAGACGATGGCCAATGCCAGCAATGGTGAACCATCCCCCAAGAGGGTGAACAGTCCGTTCGCGATCATCTGGTCGCCACCGGTCTTTTGCAGTGCAGCACCCATGGAGAGCACCCCGGCCAGCAGGAAGATCACTTTCCACTCCACGGCGGCGTAGGCCTCTTCGGGCGTGATCACCCGGGTGAGCAGCAGGGCCAGCACACCCACGATGGCCGATAGCACGATGGGCGCAAGGCCCGCCGATGCCGCACCGATCACACCCACCAGCACCAATGCGGCGGTCACGGCCCTACGCACGTCGATCCCTTTGATCTCGTACTCGTCGATCACGGTCACCGCATCCTCCTGCATGAGGTTGTAGATGGCCTGTTGGCGCGAGGCCAGCAGGAGGATGTCACCTTCGGCCAGTGGCACATCGCCCGGGTCCTCTTCGTGGTTCTCGTGACTGCGACGGATGCCGATGACCCCATGGTGCAGGTCGCGCAGGAACTGCCAGGAACCGATCTGCTTTCCTGCGAGGCGTGAGCCTTTGGGCACAACCACCTCATAGAGCCTGAGTTCTCCGGGTGCTGCTGGCGATCCTTCCTCGGTGAGCAGGCGGATGCCTTTGGTGCGGCGTAACTCCCGCAGGCGATCCCGTTCGATCACCACCAGGAGTTCATCCCCTTCCCGGATCAGATGGGTGTCTTCCGGTACACTGCGTTGGGAACTACCGTTCCTCAGCCACCTGACCTCCGCATCGTACTCCTTGCGCAACTGGGAAGTAGCCAGTGGCTTTCCGATATCGGTCGCCCCTGGCTCGTACCGCACCATGGCCACGAACGTGGTGACCTTCTCTTTGTTCTCCGTTTCGCGTTTCGGAAGGAGCCAGAGGCCGAGTGTGAGCATGTAGGCCACGCCGGCGATGCTCAGCCAGATCGCAGCCGGTGCGAACTCGAACATGCCCATGGGTTCAAAGCCCTGCTCTTCAGCGATGCCACTGACGAGGATGTTGGTACTGGTGCCGATGAGCGTGCACACCCCGCCCAGCAAGGCCGCGAAGGAGAGGGGCATCAGGAGCTTCCCGGGTGCCACCCCGGTGCGTTCGGCGAGGCGCAGGGCTGCCGGCATCAGCAGTGCCACCACGGCGGTATCGTTGATGAAGGCGGAAAGGGTGGCGGCGAAGAGCATGAGGGCCACCAGGGCTGCCAGAAAATGCCATCGGCCCAAACGGATGAGCAGGCGTATCAAGGGGTCCAGCACCCCGGTGCGGAAGAGGCCGAAGCTGAGCACGAACATGCAGGCCACGGTGATGGTGGCTGAGTTGGTGAAACCCTTGAAGCCCTCCTCCGGTGCCAGGACGCCCGTAACGATGAAGAGCGTCATGATCAGGATCGCGGTGACATCGATCGTGAAATACTCCTTCACGAACAGGAAGATGCCGATGGCGATGATGGCCAGCGTGATGTAGAAGGGAAGGTCGGCTGGAAGCCAGGCGCTCAAGTCGGTCCAGGGGAGCATGGAGGTGAAGATCGCACCGAGTGGCCGCCTGCCCGACGGGAGGTCGTGAAAAAGAAAAGGCCCCGCCGAAGCAGGGCCTTTCGATGATCTGGGTAACGTGGCTTACTTAGCCACTTTGACGCCCTTGACGGCCTTGGGGCCGGACTGACGCTTCTCGGTGATGCGGGCGCTCTTGCCACGCAGTTCGCGCAGGTAGAAGATGCGGGCCCGACGGACCACACCGCGCTTGTTCACGTCGATCTTGTCGATGAACGGCGAGGCGATCGGGAAGATCCGCTCCACGCCGATGTTGTTGCTGATCTTGCGCACCGTGAAAGTGGCGGTGCTGCCGCTGCCTTTGCGTTGGATCACCACACCCTGGTACTGCTGGATACGCTCCTTGTTCCCTTCGACGATCTTGTAGTGAACGGTGACCGTGTCACCGGCCTTGAATGCGGGAAGGGCGTTCAGTGGCGCGTACTCCTTCTCCAATTGCTTCATCCTATCCATGTCCTGGCGTTTTATGGAGGTCACCCAGCGCCTCCGACAGGGTCGGGGGATTCGGTCTCCGGATTTGGGGTCGCAATATTACGGATCTTTCAGCTTCCCTCGGAGCCCCCCTCCTCCAACAGGCCAGGACGCCTTTCCCGGGTCCGTTCAACGGCCTGCTGGTGGCGCCAGGCATCGATCTTGGCCTGGTGCCCGCTGAGCAGCACCTCGGGCACGGTCCAGCCCTGGTACTCGGCCGGCCGGGTGTAATCCGGGGGGGCCACCAGCCCATCCTGGAAGCTGTCGCTGAGGGCGGAGCTTTCGTCGCCGATCACCCCGGGTATCAGGCGGATGATGGCATCGCAGAGCACGGCCGCAGCCAACTCCCCACCGGTGAGCACATAGTCTCCGATGCTCACCTCGCGGTCCACCAGGTGTTCGCGCACCCGTTCATCCACACCCTTGTAATGCCCGCACAGGAGGATGAGGTTACCCTGCGTGCTGAGCTGGTTGGCCAGGGGCTGGTCCAGCAACTGGCCGTCGGGGCTCATGTAAATGACCTCGCTATAGGTCCGTTGCTCCTTTAGTTCGGCAATGGCCCGGTGGATGGGTTCGATGGTCATGACCATGCCTGCGCCACCCCCGAAGGGGTAGTCGTCCAGCCGGCGGTGTTTGTCCATGCTCCACTGGCGCAGGTCATGCACCACCACCTCCACCGAACCCTTGGCCTGCGCCCGCTGGAGGATGCTCTCCCCGAACCAGCTGTCGAGCAGGCGGGGAACGGCCGAAAGGATGTCGATGCGCATTGGAATGTTGGACGTTGACAAAGATCCGCGTTCCTTCGCGGGGTGCCCAAAGGTCGCACGGATCCCCGCAGAATGACCCCGATCGTACCTTCGGCATGCAAGTTGCCGTATCCAGACCTCATCCGAATGCTCATGAAGAAACTGCTGTTCCTCGCCACCATCCTGATCTGGGGCAATGCCCTTCAAGCCCAGAAACACGTCTACGAGGACCTGTTGGTCATGTACGTGGACGAGAAATATGAGAAGTGCATCTTCAAGGCCATCGGTTATACGGAGTCGGACGACACCAAGAAGGACCCGCTGCCGTTCCTCTACGTGAGCATGTGCTACTTCGAGATGTCCAAGGACGAGAAGTTCGCGGTGGACTATCCGCGTGCCTCGCGGGATGCCCTGAAGTGGGCGGAGAAGTACCGGAAGAAGGACAAGGAGAAGGAGTTCTTCGGGAACTACGAGGACTACTGGGCCGAGCTGAACACCATGGTGCAGGAGCTGGGCGAGAACATGTTGGATGACCCCAAGGGCCTGAGCAAGGCCAAGCAGATGTTCGACAGTATGACCAGCTACTATCCCGAGAATCCAGGAGGATGGCTGATGCTGGCGATCGCCCAGTACAAGAGCAACCTCGCCAAGGAGGGTGACCTTGCCGTGGCACAGTTCGACAAGGCTATCGTAGCGGCAGGCGATATCAGCACGCTGCCCCCCGACCAGAAGAAGCTATTGAAGAACGCCTTGATCCGCTACGCCGACTATCTGGTGAGCAAGGGGCAGAAGGACAAAGCCAAGAAATATGCGACCATCGGCAAGGACCACTACATGGAGGAGCCCGACTTCAAGGGCCTTTGGGACTCGCTGAACTAAGACCTCTTTGCATTCAGAAGGCCGCGTCCATCAGGGCGCGGCCTTCTGCGTTGTACCCCGGCCGGTGATCCTTTCACTTCAGGAAGCGCAGCACCAGGAGCGGCAGCAACACAAGGTCCGCCACCAGCGCGATCACCAGTGTGAGGCTCACCAGCAGACCCATGTAGAACACGCTGGCGAAATCGGAGAACACCAGGGAGATGAAGCCCGAGAGGAGCATGACGCTGGTGACGACCAGCGCCTTGCCCGTGCTGAGGACCGAGCGCTTCACCGCGTAGCGCAGGGTGCGGCCCTTGCGCAGTTCGATGCGGAGCTTCCCGAGCATGTGGATCGTATCGTCCACGGCGATGCCGAAGGCGATGGTGAAGATGATGGCGGTGCTCACCTTGATGTCGATCCCGAAGGCGCCCATGATGCCTCCCACCAAAAGCAGTGGCAGCACATTGGGGATGAAGGCGATCAGCGTCATGCGCCAGTTGCGGAACACCCAGGCCATGATGCCCCCGATGAGGATGAAGGCGATGGCGAGGCCTCCGATCAATTGGCTGCTCAACTTCTCGTTGTTCAGGTCGATCAGGAAGGCCATGCCGGTCTGGTGGAAGCTGGCCAACCGGGTGTGCTCGGCGATGAACGCGTTCAGGACCTCGTTCTTCTGGCGGTGGACGTAGCCGCCTTCATCGCGCATCCGCCCGCTGATCCGTGCTGTTCTGCCGTCCGAGGTGGCCACACTGTTCACCAGCTCCCGGCCCACCATGGCGTTGGCCTTGCGCAGCATCGAGCGCACCACCTCGGGGTCGTCGGGGATGGTGTAGAAGGCCTGGTCACCGCCGTTCATGGCCTTGTTCATCGACCTCACCAGGGTGGCCGGTGACATCATTGCCTTGATGCCGTATGGATGCGCCAGCGCCTGCTGCACCGAATCGATCTCCCGCAGCACGCTGGGATGCCACACCGAGAGGCTGTCGTGGCGGGAGCGGACCTCCATCTCGAAGGGCCGCACACCGCCCAGGTGGTCCTCGAACCAGTAGTAGTCCTGCTTCTGCGGATCATCCTCGGGCCAATCCTCCAGCAAGTAGTTGTCCACTTTCAGCTGCGCGATGAACACTACGGAGATCAGGGCCAGCAGGGCCATGCCCCAGGGGATGCTCTGGCGGTGGCGCAGTATGCCCCGGAAGAGCCCATGGAGCAGCGTGTACCAGTGACCGCTCTCCTCGCGTGCACTGGCTGCGACCGGTGTGCGCACCAGCAGCAGCACGGCGGGCAGCAGGGTGAAGGCCAGCAGGAAGGCCAGCAGCACACCGATGCTGGTGTAGATGCCGAACTCGCGGATGGGCGGGATGCCACTGGTGAGCAGCGTGCCGAAACCGATCGCCGTGGTGATGGAGGTCAGGAAGGTGGCGAGCCCCACCTCATGGTAGCTGATCGCCAGCGCACGGGCCTTGGAGTGCCCTTGGCGAAGACCTTCGATGTACCGTTCCAGGATGTGCACCACATCGCTCATGCCCACCACGAACAGGATGGTGGGAAGCAGCATGGTCAGGATGCTCAGCGGCTTGCCCAGCAGGGCCAGGGCACCCACCTGCCAGAGCACCGTGAGCCCCACCACGCCGATGGGGACCAATACGCCCCATAGCGTGCGGAAGCCGACGGCCAGGAACAATCCGAGCAGGGCCACGGACACGGAGAAGAAGAGGATGAGCTCCTTCTGCATCTTCTGGATGTACCAATACTGTCCGTGGATGCGGCCTCCCAGTCGGATGCCCGGTATCCCGCTCCCGGCCACCACGTGTTCAATGTGTTCCAGCAGGGTGTCACTGCGTTCCTTGCTTAGCCCAGGCTCGGTCTGCATCACCATCAGCATGGAGCGGCCGTCCTCGGCGAAGAAGCCCTCGCGGATGCGGTCGTCGGCCCATATCCGCGCGGAATCCGCGGCCAGCGTGCTGTCGTGATCGAGCCGCAGCCAGGGAACGCTGAACACCCCCACGGGGGTCACCCGCGGATCCTGCAGGCGTGTGGGTGAGGCCAGGGAGCGTACATCGGTGATCACCTCCAGCTGCGCGGCCAGGCTGTCGGCGCGTTGCAGCAGGCGCAGGTCGAACACACCCTGCGGATCGGTGATGCCGATGAGCAGGAAATCGTTGTCGTAACCGAATTTCTCCCGAAATCCCAGGTAGCGGTCAAGCTCCGGGTCGTCGGTCGGGAAGAAACGCTCGAAGTCGTGGTCCAGCCGCACCCATTGCAGGGACCATGCGAAGACCAGGGAGATCGTTCCGAGCAGGGCCAGCGTGACGATGGCATTGCGGCGGGTGAGCAGGCGCTCGATGCGAAGTATGGCGGGGTCCATCAACAAATGGTGGTCAATGCCGAGGCGCAAAGGTGGGCTTGAAGGGCATACCCCCCGGCTACCTTTGTTGAACGATGAGGAGAATGAGCGTGCGATCTGTGGCTGTGGTAGGGGCGATGGTGTGCTCGGTGGCCGCCCTTGCCGGTCCGCTGGACAAGGCCTTCGAGGCCCTGCGGATCTTCGATTATTTCAAGGCGCGGGAGCTGTTCACCAAGCAGGTGCCGAAACATCCAGCCGGTGCATGGTACGGTCTCAGTGTGATCACCGGCCGCGCGGACAACCCCTTCTACCAGTTGGATTCGGCACTCACCTACGTCACCCGCGCCGAGGTGGCCTACACCATGGCCTCCGAAAAGGAGCGGTCCATGTTGTCCGCCGTCGGTGTTGATGCCACGACGATCGCGGAGCAACTGCTCTTCGTTCAGCGCTCGGGCTGGGACCTTGCCCGATCCCAGAACACCATCGAGGCCTACGACCGCTACATCGCCACACAGATGCGCGGGCCCTTCGTGGCCGAGGCGGTGCTGGTGCGCGATCACCTGGCCTTCCAAGCGGCGCGCGAGCTGAACACCGCTGCTGCCTACGAGCAGTTCCTGGCAGCGTACCCTGGGGCCAAGGAGGTCTATGAGGCGCGGTCCCGTTTCCAGGAGGCGGTCTACCGGGAACGCACGATCCCCGGTGACATCCCATCCTATGTGGCCTTCATCGCTGCGCATCCGGAGAGCCCTTATGTGCGGCAGGCAGAGGATGAAGTGTTCCGATTGACCACGCCGGGGAGAACAGCGGACGAGTACCGAAGGTTCATCACCCAGCATCCCGCCAACCACCATGTGGCCGACGCGTGGCGGAGCCTATACGAGATCAGCACGCGCGACCTTAGTGTTGGGGCGATCACCCGCTTCCTGCAGGAGAATCCCGATTATCCTTTCGTGGAGGAGCTGGTGGACGACTACCGGACCGCGAGCCTGGAGCTGCTGCCCTTCCGCCGCGATGGCCTCTGGGGCTACATCGATAACGAAGGCACCGAACGCATCAAGGCCGAGTACGAGTGGGTGGAGACCTTCCGGGGTGGCCAGGCCCTGGTGGGGCTGGGCGGGCGCGTAGGGACCGTGAACCGCACGGGCAGGGTGGTGGTCCCCATCGAGTATGACGAGGTGCAGGAGACCGTGGAGGGCACCAGTACGGTGGAACGTTCCGGCCGCGTGGGTGCGGTGGACCGCGGTGGCGACCTGGTGGTGCCGATGTCCTTCGCTGATGTGGGCGAGTTCTCCGCCGGCATGGCCTATGCCTCGCGGGATGGCCTCTATGGCTACATCAATGCCCGGGGAGAGGAGATGGTGCCTTTCCGATTCACCTCCGCAGGGACCTTTCGCCACGGCCTGGCCGTGGTGGAACTGGACGGGCTCTTCGGCGTGATCGACAGGGCGGGTGCCATGGTGGTGCCGCCGAAGTACCAGTGGGTGGAGGGCTTCGAGCAGGGAGTCTCGCGCGTGCGCCAGAACGACCGTTTCGGTCTCATCAGTCCCTTCGGTGATGAACTACTACCGTCCACCTATGATCACATCGGTGTGTTCTCCAACGGGTTGGCCCTGGTGATCTCCGGCGCGAAGTGCGGCTACGTCGACCGTGGCGGTCGTATGGTGATCCCGCTGCAGTATGAGGCTGCGGAAGGGGTTTCGAACTGGGGCAATTTCGTGAACGGCCTCGCCGAGGTGCGTATGAACGGCAAGCACGGCCTGGTGGATACACTGGACCGCAAGGTGTTGCCCCTGCAATATGCGGACATCGGCCTGTCGACGGGAAAGCTCATCCCCGTTCGCAAGAGGTCAAAGTGGGGCTATGCCGACAGCAAAGGCACATTGCTCTTCGAGAACCGCTACGACCAAGCCTGGGAAATGGTGGATGGGCTGGCGCGGGTGAAGAACGGCGAGCTGTTCGGGGCCATTGACAGCACTGGCCGGGAAGTGCTCCCGTTGCGCTACAAGGCCGTTCAGCATCTCGCGCCGGGTCTCTTGATCGTATCGGGTGACGGCGGCTCCGGGGTGTTCGACCACAAGGGCACGGAACTTTTGCCCTTGGAATACGCGGAGATCTCGCTCGTGGCGCCCGGCATCGTGAAAGTGGAGCAGGAGGGACGTCTGGGCTATGTCCGACCGTCCGACCGTCGTTTCATCTGGCGGGAGGCCGCCAAGGAGCCCGAACAGGCCCCGGAGCCTGCCCCAGGTCCCGCTTCACCGGAGTAGCGTGACATGCCCCGTGAGCTGCCTGCTCACCACGCCGGCATCGGCGATGGAACGGTAGCGCACGGTGTACACATACACACCGTCCTGCGCAGGAGTTCCGTCGTAGGTGCCATCCCAAAAGGCATCGGGATCAGTGCTGGTGTAGATCAGCTCACCCCAGCGATCGAAGATGTTCACCACCAGTTCGAAGGGGGCGTTGCTCATCACCACCTGGAACACATCGTTGATGCCATCACCGTTCGGGGTGAAGGCGTTCGGTACGTTCACCTCCGGTGCACATTCGCCCTCCACCACGGTCATCGTTCCGGTGGAGACCGCGCAGGCGGTGCTGACCTGCACGGTGTAAGTGCCCACGGTGTTCACCACGATCGCCGCATCTGCCGATCCGGTGCTCCAGAGGTATTCCGCGAAGGGTGTCTCCGCCGACAACAGCAGCTCTTCACCCGGACACAGGGTGCTGTCCCAGCCCAGGTAGATCTCGAAGGTGGTGGGGAGGAAGGTGAAACGGACCTCATCGTTGGCGGTGCACCCTTCCAGTTCCAGCGTGACGCCGTAGGTGCCTGTGTTCGTCACGGAGATGGACGGCCCTGTCGAACCGGTGCTCCAAAGGACCGTTGCCGTTCCGGCCTCCACCTCTGCCTGTGCGGTATCACCGACGCACAGCACCTGGTCCGGTCCCAGATCGGGTGGCGTCAGCGGCACCATGGTCACCACCACGGAATCGCGTGCGATGCAGCCGGTGGTGATGGCCTCCACCCAGTAGTTGCCGGTTGTGCTCACGGCGATGGAAGTGCCCGTGGCTCCCGTACTCCAGACCAGCTGGGCATCGGTGACAGGACATGTAAGCGTGGTACTTTCGCCGGGGCACAGACGTTGGTCTGGACCCAGGTCCACACTGGAAGGGTCGAAGATGCTGACGAGGATATCCCCATCCGCGGTGCAGCCGTTACGCACAACCTCTACTCGGTAGTCGCCTGCCTCGGTGATCGTCCGCACGGGCAGTGTGCTCCCGTCCTCCCAGAGGTATTCGGCTGACTCCTGTGTGACATCCAATACCAGGCTTTGGCCAAGGCACAGGGTGGTGTCCGGACCAAGATCGACGACCGGCCCAACGATGCCGACCACCTCCAGCCCGTCGCTCGCGGAACAGCCACCAACCGTGACCTGGACACTGTAATTCCCCGGGACCGTGACCACCAACGAGGAGGCGGTGCTTCCATCGCTCCAGAGGTAGGTGGCGCCTGGGGTGGCTGCGTTCAAGGTGGCGCTGAGACCCGGGCAGAGCGAGACATCATCGCCGAGTTCGATGGTGGGGATCGGGTTCACGCTCACGGCCACTTCATCGCTCACGGAACAACCATCCACGGTGGCGACCACACTGTAATTGCCGGCCTGGGAGACCGTTATCGCGGCCTGGGTCGATCCATCCTCCCAGAGGTAGCTCGCGCCAGGAAGGCTTGCATCGAGCACGACCGCCTCGCCATCGCAGATCGTCACGTCCGGTCCCAGGTCAAGGGTTCCGGGGTCGTTCACCATGACCACCACGGTATCCGAAATGCTGCAGCCCGCCTGGCTTACGGTCACCCAATAGGTGCCGTTCGCATTCACCTCCACGGTGGGGGTAGTTTCACCAGTGCTCCAGAGATAGGTGCCCCCAGGAAGGGATGCGTCCAGTTCCACCTCGGTGCCGGCGCAGATGCTGATGTCCGGACCAAGGTCCAACACGGACGGTGTCAGCACGGTGACCGCCACCTCATCGGTGGTGCTGCACCCGTTCAGGGTCGCGGTGACGCTGTAGGTGCCGGTGGTGCTTGCGGTGATGGTGGGTGTGGTGGCGCCCGTGCTCCAGAGGTAGTTGGCTCCGGCCGAAGTGGCATCGAGCACGGTGCTTTCCCCGGCACAGAGCACCTGGTCGTTGCCCAGATCGAAGACCGGCACCGGGTTCACCTGCACCTGGATGGCATCGGTGACGCTGCAGCTTCCTTGGAAGACCTCCACACTGTAAGTGCCGGTGCTCCCCACGCTGATGGTTGGCGTGGTGGCCCCGGTGCTCCACAGGTAGGTGGCCCCGGCGATGGTGGCATCCAGCACGAGCTGTTCGCCTTGGCACAGCGTGGCGTCCGGGCCGAGGTTCACGGCGGCGGTGCTCAGCACGGTGACCTCCACCTCATCGGTGGTGCTGCACCCGTTCAGGGTCGCGGTGACGCTGTAAGTGCCGGTGGTGCTTGCGGTGATGGTGGGTGTGGTGGCGCCCGTGCTCCAGAGGTAGGTGGCTCCGGCTGAAGTGGCATCGAGCACGGTGCTTTCCCCGGCACAGAGCAACTGGTCGTTGCCCAGATCGAAGACCGGCACCGGGTTCACCTGCACCTGGATGGCATCGGTGACGCTGCAGCTTCCTTGGAAGACCTCCACGCTGTAGGTGCCGGTGCTCCCCACGCTGATCGTGGGCGTGGTGGCCCCGGTGCTCCACAGGTAGGTGGCCCCGGCGATGGTGGCATCGAGCACGAGCTGTTCACCCTGGCACAGCGTGGCGTCCGGGCCGAGGTTCACGGCGGCGGTGCTCAGCACGGTGACCGCCACCTCATCGGTGGTGCTGCACCCGTTCAGGGTCGCGGTGACGCTGTAGGTGCCGGTGGTGCTTGCGGTGATGGTGGGTGTGGTGGCGCCCGTGCTCCAGAGGTAGTT
>JBGTAJ010000083.1:0-1507 GCA_041749915.1 Flavobacteriales bacterium | reverse complement strand
CAATTCCTCGGCGATGTGCGGGGCGAAGGGCGCCAGGGCGATGGTGAGCGGCTCCAGCACGTCACGCTTGTGGCATTTCAAGGTCCCCAGTTCGTTCACCGCGATCATGAACTGCGCCACGCTGGTGTTGAAGCTCATCTTCTCGATGTCCTCGGTCACCTTCTTCAGGGTGGCGTGCAACACCTTGAGCTCGGGCTTGGTGGCGGCCACCTCGCTCACGCTGAGCACATCGCTCTCATAGAACAGGTTCCAGAATTTGCGCAGGAAGCGGAAGGTGCCCTCGATGCCGTTGGTGTCCCAGGGTTTGCTCTGCTCCAAGGGGCCCAGGAACATTTCGTAGAGGCGCAGGGTGTCTGCCCCGTACTTGGCGATGATGTCGTCGGGATTCACCACGTTGAACTTCGACTTGGACATCTTCTCGACCATTCTAAAGCACTGGAATCGGCCAGTCGGGCCCGCAAATAGTTCGAGCTTTTCACCATATCGAGATACAGCCCAATCGAGGACCTGCTCGCGATCTATACAACTGGAGTCATCAACCAAGTTTACATCCACGGCTAGCATTCGCCCAGAGGCAGAGAAGCTATAGCTCTCAGGGCCTACGATTTCTGCTTTACTGCGCTCATTTGCGTTAAGTAGGTTATCAAGTGACCATTGGTAAAGTCCATCATCTTCAGTGGCAAGCTTCAAGACATCAGTCGAAACGAAACTTTGCGCGCCCCCCTTGATAATTGAAGTGCCATCTCGAAGCTCCCATTGAACAAGTCCCATTGGGTGTAAATACGCCGACACCCCCTGTATCATGCCCTGGTTCACCAGCTTCTTGGCGGGCTCATCGAAGGGGATCCAGCCGCGGTCGTTCAGGAACTTGGTCCAGAAGCGGAAGTAGAGCAGGTGGCCGGTGGCATGCTCACTGCCGCCCATGTACAGGTCCACCTGCTGCCAGTAGTCGATGGCCTCGGGTGAAGCGAAACGGCCCTCGTTCTTCGGGTCCATGTAGCGCAGGAAGTACCAGCTGCTGCCGGCCCAACCGGGCATGGTGGTGGTCTCCAGTGGGTGACCTTCGTAGGTCCAATTCACGGCGCGGGCCAGCGGTGGTTCACCGTCGGCGGTGGGCAGGAACTTGTCCACTTCGGGGAGCACCAGAGGCAGGGCGCTCTCCGGCAGGGCGTGGGGCACGCCCTCCTTGTAGTAGATGGGAATGGGTTCGCCCCAGTAGCGCTGACGCCCGAAGGCGGCATCGCGCAAGCGGTAGTTGATCTTGCCCTGCCCAGCACTGATCTTCTCCAGCTCCTGGATGGCGCGGGTGATGGCCTGCGGCACCTTGAGGCCCTTGAGGAAACCCTCGCTGCAGATCGTGGCATCCTTGCGCTCGTCGGCCTCCTTCCCGATATCCGCGCCCTCGGTCACGGCGATGATGGGCAGTCCGAAGTGTTTCGCGAAACGCCAGTCGCGCTGGTCGCCGCCGGGTACGGCCATCACGGCGCCGGTACCGTAGCCGCCCAGC
>JBGTAJ010000082.1:0-12367 GCA_041749915.1 Flavobacteriales bacterium | reverse complement strand
AGGTAAACCTGCGGCTACGCGCAACACCGCAGGCTCTGGGTAGCCTAAGGCTACCGTGCTTCCGGTCTTCTCGAGCGTCCACTGTACGGCGGACGCACAGTTCGGCCCGCACTGCCCTCGTTCATCCACCGAGGCCCATTTTACCCCCGAGGCCTCGGGGCATCATTCATCATTTTTCATTCCCTTCCATCTAGCCATGCGCCGTAGAGGAGCGCTCCGAAGGCGCCCCCCCCCCTCGGCCGTCGGCAACACCCTTGGTCCACCCACCGAGGCCCATTTCACCCCCGAGGCCTCGGGGCACCATTTTTCATTCCCGTCAACCCTTGAGCGGGTCCACTTTGGGAGCCGCAGCACATGTGAAGAGCGGTGCAGCGCGTAGTGTCCGCTCAGGCATCAAGGCCCGTCACTTCACAAAGGCCACCACTTTGATGACCGCGGGTACTGCGGAGCTGGCCTTCCATTGGATCTTTCCATGATCGCTGGTGTAGATGAGGGCTTGTCCGACCCCATTGCTGCCCAACGAGACCATGTTGTTCGTATCGGACCCGATCAGGTAGGTATCGGGGTCTCCCTTTTGCCTGAAGAGGGCGATGATGGGTGTGGCGGAATCATTGTAGACCTTCAGCGTAACATTGGCGTAGTTGATGCCCACCGCGCTGCTCAGGTCCAGATCGGTCCAGGTGGTCGGTGCGGTGCCCGTGTACACCTCGGTGGTCTCCACGGTGAGGCAGGAAGCAGTGGTAGCAGTGCGGGCATGCAGGGCGTATGGCACACTGAGGAGCTGGCTCACCCCCATGACCTGAAGATCGCTTCCTCCGCTTTGGTCGAACTCCACCTTGACAAAGAAGTCATCAGCGCCCCAGGCGATGGCAGCGAACGACCCGCTGACCACGGTGCCGCTCCCGATCTCCAGATCGACCAGTCCGTAGTCATTCGAGCTGACCGTGTGGGTCTCTGAATATACGCCGGAGCCCGTGGCGCTGCCTTGCACGATGGTCATGCGAAAAGCCATCTGCTGGTCGGCGATTATGGTCCCGGCCGCATCCCGCACAATGACCTGATACTTCATGGCCTGCGGCGGTTGGGCCAGGGTCACCTGAACAAGCAGCATCAACAGGGGCAGTAAGAGGCTCCTTTTCATGTTCACTGGTTATTGGGCAAGTACGGTAAAGGGCCGGACCACTCGTCCGCATTCCCCGTCCATGATCAGCAGGTAAAGGCCGGGCGCTGTTCCCGGTAGATCCAAACGCATCGGCGCCTGGCCCTGTCCATGGACCAGCGCGCTGCGGAGCTCCTGGCCAAGTTCATTGCGGATGGAATAGGTGCGTGGTCTGCATGACTGCCCCTCAACGATCATCCACACGTGATCCGATGCAGGGTTCGGGAATACCTGAAGGTGGGCAGCGACCGTGGGGTGATGAGTGGCGGTTGCCAGCAGGTTCGGTTGATGGAAGCCTTGCGTAAGTGCTGAATTATCGTCTTGGAACGTGGCGATCACGGTCTCCCCAATGGTCCAACCCAGGCGAACGGAACCGTTGCTGAATTCCTCACCTGCCGCGGCGAACACCTCCAGGGTGCCTGCCTGGCCGATCGCGCTCAGGGGCCAGAAGGTGGTGCTGACCCAGAGCCACATTGCGATGCTGGAGTACTTCATGGTAGAACTGGTCAGGGTGTGATCAATGAACCCACATGAACGATGCGATCGACGTGAAGGTAAACCCCTTCGGGTTGGTCACTACCACTATGACGCGATACGGTGAACGAACGCTGCTCCACCAGCCTGCCCTCGGCAGGCCTCTGCGCCTGTGGCGGAACCATCTTGTGCTGAGGAAGGCCCCTCACTGCGCGTAGCCTGCCTCCGGCAGGTAAACCTGCGGCTACGCGCAACACCGCAGGCTCTGGGTAGCCTAAGGCTACCGTGCTGCCGGTCTTCTCGAGCGTCCACTGTACGGCGGACGCACAGTTCGGCCCGCACTGCCCTCGTTCATCCACAGAGGCCCATTTCACCCCCGAGGCCTCGGGGCATCATTTTACCCCCGAGGCCTCGGGGCATCATTCATCATTTTTCATTCCCTTCCATCTAGCCATGCGCCGTAGAGGAGCGCTCCGAAGGCGCCCCCCCCCCCTCGGCCGTCGGCAACACCCTTGGTCCACCCACCGAGGCCCATTCCACCCCCGAGGCATCGGGGCACCATTTTTCCCCCGAAGTCTCGGGGCATCATTTTTCATTCTCTTCCCCTTAGAGCCCCTGCAGGGGTCTCCTGATGCACGTGGGGCCCTCTACCTGCGGCAGGGTAGCCAGTGCCCATGCCCATTGCTGGCATGGGCACCGTCCTGCGTCACTTCTTGGCGCTGGCCGGGAAGGTCTCCACGGTCACGCTGCCGATGCGGCCGGTGAACACCTCGCGCTAAGGGGATATTGGCAGGGTCAGGCACTTACTGTTCCCTTTCTCTGCATCGATCGGCCAGCGTATCCGAGCGGGCGAACGACCACACTTCGCACATTGGTCGATCGAACAAAATGGGCCGTGGCTGACATCAACACTTTTCGGGAGATGATGTGGAGATGGATCGAGGGACGATCCTCCCAGCGTGAGCAACGTGAAGCAGGAACAGAGCATCATCGGGATCATTTCGATCGCCTACTGATCGAAGCGCACCTCAGCCCTTCGATCCTTCGCTGAAGGCGCCGCTCCCGCAGGTGCCAATTGACGGCCGGTGGTCAACCGCGCGGTGTCCACACCCTTCTTCACCAATTCATCGCGTACGCTCTCGGCGCGTTTCTGGGCCACGGTTTCGTTGGTGCTCACCGGTCCGCTGGCGTCAGCGAAACCGGTGATGGTCACGCGCGTTTGCGGGTTCTTCTTCAGCCAGGTGGCGATCTCCTCCACCTTCACGCGGCCCTGTGGCCCCAGCGTGGTGCTGCCCGTGGCGAAATACACGGGTTCCATCAAGCGCCGCATCTCGGCTTCGTCGGCAGCGGACAACCCCGTCGCAGGTGAAGGAACTGTGGTGTTCTCCACCCGCAGCGTGTCACGCTCGGTGATATGCACGGTGTCCTGCACGGCAACGCGCACGGTATCGTACACTGTCACGAACGCCGTATCGCCTGTGGCCGAATACCGAGGGGTACCGGGTGCGGGCACAAGACGTACGGTATCGGTACCGATCACCACGGTGCTGTCGTTGATGGCCACCATACTGTCCGGCACGGCAGCAGGTTTCTCCTTCTTGTTGGATGTGGCCGCCACCACGCCTGCTGTTCCACCGGCCAGCAGGATCGTGTTCTGGCGCTTCATGCGTTTGTCTATGCTCTCCAGTTCCTTGGCCATATCACCAGTTGCATCGGCTTGCTTGGCGGCCATTTTACTGGCCTCGCGATCGGCCTTCACCCGCTCCTTGTCCTTGCCATCGGCATTTTCCAGCTTGGCGATGTAAGCGCTGTCACTGCGCTGTTGCATGCTGGTGCGGGCCAGCTCGGTCATCAGGTACTCGTTCTCGGCTTTCAGGCGTGCTTTTTCGCGGTCCTGGGCCGATCCGCCGGTCATGGCCTGCACAACTGTGCTATCCTTCATCATGGCCGCGGCCGTGGAATCGTTCCCGAAGAAATTGTTGATCACGGTGCGGCCACCGGAACGGTCGTCCACCACCATCTTCAGGGCGTACATCTCACGCTCGAGCGAATCGAGGCGGCTCTTGTTGCTGCTGATGCCTTCCTGCGCCTTTCGGTATGCCTCGTACTTCTTTTTCAGGGCGCTGGGCTTGCCGTGACCGATGCTGAAGCGCATGCCGAAATGCAGGTCGGCACTTGTGTTCGTTTCGTTGGCGATCAATTGTGCCAGGTTGGTGGAGCCGGCATAGAAGGGACCGATGCGCACACTGGCACCGAGTTGTGCACCGCGACCGGTCCAGGTCACGGGCAGGTAGAAGCCCAGGAAGCGCGATTCAAAGCGCGGGGTGATCGCCGTCCATTTCTGCACCCGCATTCGGGCATCCAGATCACCGAAGAGCTCACGCGCATCGCGGTAGGTAGCGGCCCCGAGATAGAAGCCGCCCAGAAGGTGCACGTCCACATTGGCGCTGATGGAGGTGGGCAGGCCATGCGTGAAGGTGGGCGAACCGTCGGGCACGTAGGTCACCAACTCGGAATAGGCCTCATCGAAGTCGTTCAATCCGCTGGCGTTCACCTCGGAAATGTCCCAGTCGGTGACCTCAACGCTGTGGTCCTGTGTCAGCGGCCTGCGGTCCACGGTGAACTTGCCGGCATCCAACAAGGCAACACCCACCCGCACGATGTACTTGTTCAGGTCGCGCCGCTCCTTCTGCACCGCATCGAAGTCGGTAAAGGTGCGCTTGCTCACCTTGCCACGCAGCTCGTATACGAAGCCGAGGTCATAGCCGAAGGCATAATCCTCCACGTTGTTGAAGATGTCGGTTCGATTGAAGGTGCCGAAGTCGGCACGTTCGCTGCGACCGTAGCGGATGAGGGGCGAGGACATGGACAGGTGCTGCGCATCACTGAAGCTTACGGTAAGTTCATCCGCCGCGATGAATCCCGCCGCGTTGCAAGCCAACAATTTGGGTGTTACGGCGCCTTTCAGGAAATGGTGCTTGCCGTCGGCCAGTACACGCCCGTATGTGAAACCCACTTCGGACCAGTTCAGGAAACTGTAGTCCATACCACCATTGTCCATGGCCACGCCGAACAGTGACTCGTCGCCCAGTTCGGCAAAGAGCATCCGGGCGGTGTTGGGGTCCATGTTGTTCAGCGTCATGCCCTGGCGGTTGCGCATGTTCAGGCCGATCGCCGCCTTGGGGCCGAGGCTGGCCATGAAGCTCAATGGGAACTGCACGCTATTGAACGCCGTGGCGTAGACGCGCCCATCCACGCTCTCCACGGGGAACAACAGATCGTCCTTCACGGCAGCGAACGAACTTTCATAGGGCTCCTTGTAGAGCAAACGGCGCACCAGGGTCCCGTCCTTCACCTCCAAGAATTTGTTGGTGAAGAAGGTGCCATAGTCGAACACCGTCATGTCGAACTTGTACCGGCTATCCACGATGCTGGCCGGATTGAAGGAGGCACCCATAATGCCCCCATAATTACCCGTGGCCATACCGATGTTGGACTGTGCGTGAGCACCAGCTCCTAGCCCTGCAAGGAACAGGACAACAAGCGAGCCTTTGTTCATGTGAAGGCGGGTGAGCAGGTGGAGGAACAGTTCAGAAGAAGACCGCAAGTGTCAGTTCCAATTGATCGGCCAGCAATTTCTTGTTGTCGTCCTCGTCGATCAATTTCTTGGCATCCCCATCCAGAATGTTGGTCAACCCGTTGTTGTACGTGACACCAGCCATGAAGATCAATCCGGAAAGGTCGAATTCCAGGCCGGCACCCACTTGGAATGCCAGTTTGAGCGCGGCGATATCGTCCGTGACGTTCTCATCCTCGAGCATGGTGGTGGTCGTTGTTCCGCCTGTGGTGAAACTTGCTTCACCATCCGCTCTCGCCTTTAGGTTCACCGCGCCGGTCATGCCAATGAGGCCGTAGAAGCCCGGTCCATCGTTCACGGCACCTCTGAGCTTCAGCGATACGGGTATCTCCAAGTAGTTGAGCTTCAGGTCATATTCCGTCGTTGTGCGCACTCCTGCAGCTTCAAAATCCGAAGTGAAGCCTCCCCCGATGGAGTTGTACAGGAGACCGGTGTGGAGGGCATATTTTCCCTGACCACCGACGGGAAGGTCACAGACCAGGCCCCACGAAATGCCCACTCTCGTTCCATCGCTCTCGAGCTCTTTCTCGTCGGTCCTGATCCAGGCCACGTTCGGTGATAATTTCAGACCAAGTCGAAAACCTGTGTTGGTCGCTGGAGAAGCGGGTGCTACCGGTGCCGCAACCTGTGCGAGGAGGTTGATGCTCATGGCCATCCATAGAACGGTGATAAGGTGCGTTCGCATGTGCAAGATCTGGTCGCTAAATGTAATGCCCCGGTCTGATCAAAAAAAAATGACGTGATGATCGGAATTTTCAGTTCACGGGTATATTCACAGCCTTGACGATCGCCGGTGCAGGAATGAACGCTCGACGGCCAAGGTTAGGATGATGGTCAGGCATTGGGACGGATCGCCCGGTGCCATGCCAGCATCCTGACGGGAAACGGAAGATCCTAAAACTCAAACCACCAATGAACAAGACACGAACACTGTCGACCATGGTCTTGGTGCTGATCGCGGCAACGCTTTCGGCCCAGGCGAAGAAGCCCAACATCCTGGTGATCTGGGGCGATGACATCGGCACCTGGAACATCAGCCACAACAACCGCGGCATGATGGGCTACATGACCCCGAACATCGACCGCATCGCGAAGGAAGGTGTGGCCTTCACGGACTACTATGCACAGCAGAGCTGCACGGCAGGTCGTGCCGCCTTCATCAGTGGCAGCGTGCCCGTGCGCAGTGGCATGACCAAGGTGGGCATGCCCGGAGCGGAGGAAGGTTGGCAGAAGACCGATGTGACCATGGCCACGATCCTGAAGAGCCAGGGATACGCCACCGGCCAGTTCGGCAAGAACCACCAAGGCGACCGCGATGAGCACCTGCCAACGATGCACGGTTTCGACGAGTTCATGGGCAACCTCTATCACCTCAATGCCGAGGAGGAGCCAGAGAACGAAGACTATCCCGGCGACATGGTCATGCCCAATGGCAAGACCTTCCGGGAGACCTTCGGCCCACGCGGTGTGCTGAAGTGCAAGGCCGATGGGAAAGGCGGGCAGACCATCGAGAACACCGGGCCCTTGACCAAGAAGCGGATGGAGACGATCGATGATGAGAGCATGGCGGCCGCCAAGGACTTCATCAAGCGGATGAACGATTCCGGAAAACCCTTTTTCTGCTGGTGGAACGGCACACGCATGCACTTCCGCACACACGTGAAGCCTGAGAACGATGGCATCAGCGGCCAGGATATGTACAGCGATGGCATGGTGGAGCACGATATGCATGTGGGCGAACTGCTCGCCTTCATTGATGAGCTCGGTATCGCCGACAACACCATCATCCAATACAGCACCGACAACGGCCCGCACTACAACACCTGGCCCGATGCCGGCACCACGCCCTTCCACGGCGAGAAGAACAGCAACTGGGAAGGCGCATTCCGCGTGCCTTGCTTCATCAAATGGCCCGGCCATTTCCCAGCGGGAACCACGGTCAATGGCATCGTTTCGCACGAGGACTGGCTGCCTACGTTCGCTGCTGCGGCCGGTGCACCGGACATCAAGGAGAAGCTGCTCAAGGGCGGTGTGATGCTCAATGGTCGCAGCTACAAGAACCACATCGATGGCTACAACATGCTCGACTACCTCAGTGGCAAGACGAAGGAATCACCGCGTCATGAATTCATCTATGTGGGTGATGATGGGGACATCATGGCCATTCGCTACGACGATTGGAAGGCGATCTATTTGGAGAACCGCGCTCATCAGCTCCAGGTATGGCGCGAGCCCTTCATCCACCTTCGTTTGCCGCTGCTCTTCAACCTGCGTCGCGACCCGTTCGAGAAGGCCTATGAGAACTCCAACACCTACCACGACTGGGTGATCGACCGTGCCTACGTGCTCGGACCCATGCAGGTGGTGGCCAGCAAGTTCCTCATGACCTTGAAGGATTTCCCGCCCAGCCAGAAGCCCGGCGACTGGAGCCTTGAGTCGCTGGAACAGCAGATCAAGAGCATGACCGTCGGGGGGAATTAGGAACCGACCCTGCCATCGAAAAAGGGCCGTTCCATATGAACGGCCCTTTTTTCCTTATACACCATGCCGCCATATACCATGCGCTCAAATACCCTGATCCTGCTTCCGTTCGTCGTTCTGCTTGGCTGCGACGCCTCTGGGTCCATGTAAGGAACAGGACGGCCCATTTGCAAAGGTGGAATTAAGCAGACCCCTTGCCCTCTTGGAACGATGGTGCCACGAAACAGGCCATCCTCAATTTCGTCATACTGGTGAAATAGCACATACGGACCGCGAAGAACGCACGACTCGGCATGGTGGCAAGCATATTCCTTTCAGCCGAACGAGCACGTGTACAGTCGATCGAAATGCACACTTTTACAGACCGCATCCATCCCATCATGATCAAGTCATCAGCAGCACTCGTCCGGATCTCCTTCATCGCCGTGTTGCTCGGGCTCACCGGCGTCACTTCCGCGCAGGACGCCGCACAACCCGCGACCTCCGAAGCCGACGAGCTGGCCAAACAGTTGCAGAACCCGGTGGCCAGCCTGATCAGCGTGCCGCTGCAAGGCAACTACGACTTCGGTATCGGACCCGATGATGGCACACGCTTCACGCTGAACGTGCAGCCTGTAGTGCCCGTGAGCCTGAGCGAGAAGTTCAACCTGATCACACGGCTGGTGCTTCCGGTGGTATCGCAGCAGAACGTGTTCGGCGAGACCAGCCAGAGCGGGCTGAGCGATGGGCTGCTCACCGCGTTCTTCTCGCCCAAGGCAGCAACCAAGGGCGGATTGATCTGGGGGGCCGGCCCCGCCTTCCTGCTGCCCACCGGTGCCGATGGGCTGACCACCAAGAAGTTCGGCCTTGGCCCCTCGGTGCTGTTGTTGAAGCAGAGCGGGAGCATGACCATGGGGTTGCTATTGAACCACATCGTGTCCGTCGCTGGGGACGATGCTTTTCCCGACGTGAACAACACCTTCCTGCAGCCCTTTCTCGCGCGCAACTTCAAAGGCGGCAACGCGCTTTCGTTGAACACGGAACTGACGCAGAACTGGGAGGCCGAGACCGTGAGCGGTTTCGTGAACCTCACGGGTTCCAAGGTGTTCAAGATCGGTAAGCAGATCACGCAAGGCTTACTGGGTCCGCGCATAGGCTATGGACCGGAAGCTTCGCGTGCCGACTTCGGCGTGCGCTTCGGGATCGTGTTCCTGTTCCCGGCATGAACCTGCGTCGATCACTTGCTTCATTAAGTAATTTCACTCAGGGAAAAGACACAACGATGACGACCAATTTCACACCCTACATCCTCACTACTGCCCTGGCCTATGTGCTGACCTCCTGCCAGTCGCCCGCGCCGGCACCTTCCACCGGCACCGCCGACGCCATCTACTTCGGTGGCGACATCGTCACGATGAACGATAGCGTGCCGAATGCGGAGGCGATCGCTATTAAGGACGGAAAGATCATCGCGGTAGGCACGCGTGCGGACGTTGAAAAGGAACGCGGCGATTCAACCCGCATGGTGGACCTCGCAGGGAAGACCCTGCTGCCAAGCTTCGTCGATGGGCATTCGCACTACATAAACTCCTTGCTGGTCGCGAACCAATGCAAGCTCTACGCACCGCCGGCCGGGCCGGGCAAGGACGTGGAAGGCATTGTGGCCGAGTTGAAGAAATTCGCAGCGGAGCGCAACGTGAAGAAGGGCGACATGATCATGGCCTACGGGTACGACGATACCGTGATGCCCGATGGTCGCTTGCTGAACCGCGATGACCTCGATGCCGCCTTCCCGGACAATCCGGTGCGGGTGGAGCACGTGAGCATGCACGGCTGCGTGCTCAACAGCTTGGCGTTGGAATACTATGGCATCAGCGCGAAGACCAAGACACCTCCCGGTGGCATCATCGTGCGCAAGCCCGGCACCAACGAACCGTGGGGCCTGATCATGGAAACGGCCTTTCTGCCCGTGTTCGAAAAAGCCGAACCGATGACGCCGGAGCAGGAGGTCGAATGGACCAAGGCCGGCCAGATGCTCTATGCCGAAGCCGGGATCACCACCGCGCACGAAGGAGCTACGCACCTACCCCAAATGAGAACGATGAAGCGCGCTTCCGACGCGGGTGCCAACATCATCGATGTGGTCGCCTATCCCTTCATCACCGACCTCGACAACATCCTGAAGGAATTCCCCGTGAACACTTGGACCACCTACACGGAACGGTTCAAAGTGGGTGGTGTAAAGGTCACCATCGATGGATCCCCACAGGGTCGTACGGCCTATTTCACCACACCCTATCTGACCGGCGGACCGGGCGGTGAAACGAACTGGACCGGCGAACTCACCTTCCCGCAGGACATGGTGAACGACATGGTGAAAAGGGTGTACGACCTCAACGTCCCCTTGATCCTGCACTGCAACGGCGACGGTGCCATCGACGTCTTCCTTTCCGCCTACGAGAAGGCCCGTGCCGGCGACTACAGCCGTCCGTGGAACGTGACCACCATCCACAGCCAGTTCATGCGCAAGGACCAGATCCCGAAGTTCGTGGAGTACAAGGTGCGCCCTTCGTTCTACACGCTTCACACGTACTACTTCGCGGAAGCCCACATCGCGAACCGCGGTGAGGAGCAGGCCATGTACATCAGCCCCATGCGCGATGCGATCGATTCGGGACTGCGGCCCAGCAACCACACGGATTTCGTGGTGGCCCCGCTGGACCAGATGATGATTCTGTGGAGCGCTGTCAACCGCGTTTCGCGCGGTGGTAAGGACATCGGTCCTGACCAACGCGTAACGCCCTACGAAGGACTGAAGGCGATGACGATCTGGACCGCCGAACAGTATGACGAGCAAGCAAGCAAAGGCTCGCTGGAGGAAGGCAAGCTCGCCGACCTCGTGATCCTGGACAAGAACCCCATGCGCGTGGACCCCATGACCATCAAGGACATCAAGGTGATGGAGACGGTCAAGGAAGGACGGACCATTTACATGCGGAACTGAGTTCGTGACCTTGCTACTGATCAACATCGTTTGCCCAACAACCTGACATCCTCACTGAGCATGAAGAATTTCGTTACCGCCTCTTTCCTCGCCTTTGCGCTTGCCGCCTGCAACGCACCAACCGGGAACCATGAAGCTCCCGTGGTGCAACAACCGAAAACGGTAGCGGTCGACCCCCTGCCTTCATGGAACGAAGGGGCCACCAAGGAGGCCATCGTTGCATTCGTGGAACGAACCACCACCGGAGGCGGAAAGGAATTCGTGCCCGTACCGGAACGCATCGCGGTGTTCGACAACGACGGTTGCTTGTGGAGCGAGGCACCCATGCCGCCGCAAATGGCCTTCGCCTTTAGCGAGATCGAGCGCCGCGCACCCTTGGAACCGGAGCTCGCCAAGGACCCCATGGTGAAGGCTCTGTTGGCCGGTGATATGGCCACCCTTACCGGTGGCAAGCACCATGACGGCCTGATGCAACTGCTCGCGCTGACCCATGCCGGCATGAGCGTACCGGACTATCAGGCGAGCGTGCGCAACTGGATGCTGACCTTCCAGCAACCGAAGGGAGGAACAGGCCTTGCTGGCGCCACCTACCAACCCATGTTGGAACTGCTGTCCTACCTCCGTGCGAACGATTTCAAGACCTTCATCGTGTCCGGCGGTGGCATCGATTTCATGCGCGTGTTCGCCGAGGAGCTTTACGGCATTCCACCGGAGCAGGTCGTGGGCAGTTCAGCGGCGGTGAACTTCGAACTGGTGAACGGAGTGCCCATGCTGACCAAGACCTTGGAAGATGTGTTCGTGGATGACAAGGCCGGCAAGCCCGCAGGCATCCACCGCCACATCGGTCGCCGCCCGGTGTTCTGCGCCGGTAACAGCGATGGCGACCAGGCCATGCTGGAGTACACGACTATCGGCAATCCGTTGCCCAGTTTCGGACTGCTCGTTCACCACACCGATAGCATCCGCGAAACGGCCTACGACAGCAAGGCACCAGTGAGCGGCACCTTGGTCACCGCGCTGGAGGCGGCGCCGGAACGGGGCTGGGCGGTGGTGGACATGGCGCAGGACTGGAAGAAGGTCTTCGCGGAATGAGGTTCGTCACGGTCCTGCGGGAACAAAGACATGGATATTGATACAGCAAAGGCCGAGGCAACTCCTCGGCCTTTGCCGTTCCATTCATTGGTTTCAGTGTCACCAGCTCCCGCGACTGTTCCTCAAGTGCTCCCGCGGATCTACGATCCGTGGTCTTCTTCACATCATCGGTCCAGGGCGTAATGCTACCGCCGATCGGTGATCGTCCATCGCTATCTTCGCTTGGTGTCGCGCAACTACAAGACCTGCCTGGATGCCGGCCCATTACCTTAGCAGCATGAGCACCGTACAGGATCGGGCGGAACTGGTCGGCACCTTGGAGGCGAACGCCGGGGCGATCCGCGCCTATGGCGTGGCACGGCTCGGGGTGTTCGGTTCCTTCGCCCGGGACCAGGCGGCGCCGCACAGCGATGTGGACCTCTTCGTGGAATTCGCCGAAGGCCGCAAGAGCCTGAAGAACCTGGTGGGCCTCTCGCACATGCTGGAAGCGCTGCTGGGCCGCAAGGTGGACCTGGTGACCCCGGCTTCGCTCAACACCTTC
>JBGTAJ010000081.1:0-25264 GCA_041749915.1 Flavobacteriales bacterium | reverse complement strand
GGCTGCTTCGCGCTGAAGGCCGCCAGCAGCTCCTCACCGTCCGCCGCCACCAGCAGCACCGCATAGCCGCCCAGCTGTTCCACCACCCGCGCCAAGCCCTCCCGCAGCACTACACAATGGTGCGCGATGGCCACCGTGATCGTTCTGTTGGGCTTGCCGGCCATGGTTAAGGGGCTTCTGCCTGTGCGGGAACGGCGCGATGTTAATACCGTGTATCCCCCACATCAAGCCCCCCTCCATGCCCCCCTTCATCCGGCAGAAATTTAGCCCCCACCTGAAAGGCCCGTCAATACTGGACTTCTTTGAATTTCTCTCCTCGGAGGCGGCCAGGTACCCGTGTAAAAAGCCCCCCCCTGCGCGGGTGGTGGGAGGGTGGGGTGCGTGTTGCTTCGGGCCTCACAAGTACCCAGAATGTTCACCCATCGCACCACCGCATCCATACTTCGCCTGCGAGCCGGGGCGGGGACCGATTCCGCCATCCTGGGCCGATTGCCCCAAGGCACCCTGTTGGAAGCGCTTCAACAGCCGCGCCATGGATGGCTGCGCGTACAGGCCGACCTTGTTGATGGCACCCTTAGCGGCTGGGTGAGCATGGACCATGTCGCGCCCCTGCATGCTACACCGAGGGTGCCCGTTGTGGAACCGCCATGGATGGCGGCCGCACGTTCCCAGGTCGGTATGCAGGAATACCTAGGTGAACAGCATAACCCCCGCATCCTCGCTTATCACCAGACCACCACCTTAAGGGCCACTACCGATGAAACACCCTGGTGTTCCTCCTTCGTGAACTGGTGCATGATCCAGGCCGGCATACCAGGAACCAACAGCGCTGCAGCGCGCAGTTGGCTGCAATGGGGAAGACCGTTGACAGAACCCGTTCCCGGTTGCGTCGTGGTGTTCAGGCGCGGCAGCAGCCCCACCAGCGGCCATGTGGCCTTCTACATGGAAAAGCGCGGGACGGGAATACTGGTGTTGGGTGGTAACCAGAGCAACAGCGTGAATGTGAGCAGCTACCTGAGCGCAGCCTTGTTGGGTTATCGCATGCCGGGATAAGGCTGAACCACCAGAACAATGGCACTCCCTTCACCCACAGTTGGCCTCGCCGCCGTGATCGCCTCGTTCCTGATCCCTTTGGCTCAGGTGATAGCCCCTGTGGTGCAGGAGGCATGGACAACGGATATGAAGCTGAGGGTGGATCAAGCGATCGCTGTGGAGCGCTTGGCCTTGGAGCGTGCGATCTCCTCCGAAAAACAGCGAGAGCAGGTCGCGGATATCCTGATGGACCGCTACATCGATCAGGATGCGGAAGACCAGCGCAAGGCCCTGGCCATCATCATAGGACTCTTTCCCCATTTCGCAGGCGACCTTGAGGAAGCTCTGTCCCGTTACGCGGCCAATGATGCCGTGAAGGATGCCGCGGAACGTGGGATCGCCCGGGCTTCCGATGTGCCCAATTCGGTCTTGGACCAGGCAAGGCAAGCAGAACAAGCAGGTTTTGAGGCGTTGCTGAAGAATGACCTACCCCTGGCGCGCGAGCAGTTCGATAAAGCCTTTCGAGCATATCCCGACTTCCACAATGTGGATGAGATCAAACGCAAGTTGGATACGCTTACGACCGACGATGCCACGACCATGCAACGGTTGAAGAAGAGCATTGTGAAGGAGAACTCATGGCGAATGCCTGAACACGTGCGAGATCAGTTGCTTCAACAGAGCCATAGGCCATGAACGGTACGGCCTTCCTCAATCCCTATCTGGACACCATCATTGCGTTGGTGCTCATCTATGCGCTGCTGAGCGTCCTGGTGAGCATTCTTTTGGAGGCCTGGAACAATATGGTAAAGGAGCGGGGAGTGTACTTGCAGCGAGCACTCTTCCGCATGTTGGACGATCCCCTCAACCACAATTTCGGCTACCTCATCTATCACCATCCCATGATCAATGGGATGCGCCGTGATGGGAACAGCCTTCCGCACTACCTGGCACCGGAGATCTTCAGCAATGCCTTGGTGGATGTGGTGGCGGAGCTGGCGACCAAGGTGAGCTATGAAGAACGGGCGGACGGTTCCTTCACGGCTGTGCGCAACGGCTATGATGTATCCGTCGGCGGACGATTTGTAAAGGCCGTGCATCAACTGCGCGACAGCGAGTTCAAGCGACTGTTGGAGAACATGGTAGATCGCCATGGAGGGCATGAGAACCTGAATATCGACCAACTGAAGGCAGAACTACAGCGCTGGTTCAGTGATCATATGGACCGCACTACGGGGATCTACAAGCAAGACCAACGGAGTAAGCTCCGGCTCATCGGGTTGGCAGTGGCGCTCGGGCTGAATGTTGACTCCTTCCACATGGTCAAGGTCATCTACTTGGATAAAGACCTGCGCGACCGCATGGTGGAACAAGCGGAACAGGTAAGTGATCGATATGCCGAGCAACGCTACCTGATCGCCGACACGGCACTAAGCACGGACCAACTGCTGGCTTTGGTGGATATGGACCTGTCCGCACCCAACACCGATCTGGACATGCGGGCGGTTGCGGCCGACAGCTTGAGCAAGTTGGATAAGAACTTCGCCAGGCAGGCGGACCGAGTGTTGAGCCTGGTGCGCAGTTGGCAGATGCCCATGGGTTGGAGCCCGACCGTGCCGCCCATTTCCTGGTGGCCTTCGAAAGGTCGTTACCTGGAAGGCATACCCCAAGAGTTCTCCCTGGCCGAGCAGGAGGTGCTCCAGTACTACGACCTACGCAGCAAGTTCAGCATTTGGGGCGTTTTCAAGTGGGGTGTGGGTATTCTGGCGACCACACTTGCATTGAGCTGGGGAGCTCCGTTCTGGTTTGAGACCCTCAACAAGGTGGTCAACATCCGACGCTCCGGTGTGAAACCCGCCCCTAAGAACGATTGAGCCATGGCACCCGTGACCAACGCACATAGCCACGTGTTCACAGGCCAATGCGCACCAGAGTTCTTTCTCCGTACCGGCCTGCCCAAGGCATTGGACCCCTATGCCCCACGCCTCAATGCCTTCATCAGTAAGCCGGGTATCCGTGCTATCGTCCGTCAATGGGCGAAGCTGAAGGGTGACGGGAACCTGTTGCGCTTCCTTCAGTTCGCAGACATGGGGCTGCACGAGACGCAAGAGCGGATATTTCAAGAGATGCGGAAAGCTTATTCGGCCTTTGGGCCGGAGGTACGCTTCATTGCCCTCACCCTGAACATGGACCATATGGGTCCATGGCATAGTCGACACGGCCGCATCGCCGATCAGTTAGCTGAGGTGGAGCGCCTGCGCATGCACTACCCCGACGTGTTCTTTCCCTTCGTAGGCGTGGACCCCCGACACATGGGTGGGCAGGAGCTGGTTGATTGGGTGAGGGAAAAGGTGGAAAGGCGAGCCTTCTTCGGTATCAAGATCTATCCGGCCTTGGGCTTCTTCCCCTTCGATAAGCGTCTCGACGCCTTATATGCTTGGGCCGAGGACAACCAGGTTCCGATCATGACACACTGCACCCGGCACGGGGTGTACTATCTGGGCCGGATGGCCGATGTGCTGCTCGACCTGTGGCCCGAAGGATTGAATCCTTCTGCCACGGACATGCCCGCCATCCACGCGCGCATCTCCCGCTTCCGTCAAGCGAAGCTCACTTGGAACAACACCCAGTACGGCTGCAACATCTTCACCCATCCTCAGAACTACCGACCCATCCTGGAGAAATACCCGCGCCTGAAGATCTGCCTGGCCCATTTTGGCGGTGATGATGAGCTGCTAGAAAAGGATCAGAGGATCCACAATGGAGGGATCGACACCGACAATTGGTCTATGGAGGTCCTTCGCCTATTAGAGGACGAACGATGGCCGAACGTGTACACGGACATCTCCTACACCCTCTATAATCCTCGTGTGTATGAGATCCTACGCACACATATTGATGGGCCCGAAGGGAATCGCATCCTTTTTGGTTCCGACTTCTACATGACCCTGAAGGAGGACCGTGAGGAGAACCTCTTGCAGCGCTGTGTGGAGAGCCTGAACATGGACCGTTTCAAAAAGATCGCGAAACAGAACACGGACACCTACCTGTTCGGCCCTTGATCACCCTTACTCCATATTCCACCTATACCCTGCAAGGAATGACCGCTTGCGAACAGCACAGGACCCGAGGGTTTAAGGACCGATGACCGTGATGAACAACAACAACCTCCGAGCCATGAGCCATACCATTTGCATCTATGTCTCTTTCATTATGGCAATGGGGGGCACCGTGCTTAAAAGTGCAACAGCCCATGCCCAAGATGGACTGAACCTATACTACGGTTTGTTGCACGCTCATACGGCCTACTCCGATGGCAGCGGCACGCCGGAGCAGGCCTACAAGAAGGCCCGCACCGCTGGCCTGGACTTCTTCGCTGTCACACCCCACAACCATGCGACCGCGGAGAGCTCAGCAGGGGAACGACGCGACGGTCTTGTGATCGCCACCCGACCCGAACTGTACAACGGCACTGGCCTGTTGGACGTCGGCCAGCACTTCAACGGCACCCGCATGGCCGAGGTGCGTGCCCGATCCGTGATCGGTGCGGCAGGGGTCACCACCAATACGCGATTCACCGCCTTGTATGGGCAGGAATTCTCCACCATCAGCAAGGGCAACCACGTTAACGTGTTCGGGATCGAGGAGGTGCTCAGCGATCCCAATGGCGACTTCGGAGCGTTGCTCACCACCCTCGCATCCTTACGCGCCTCAGGTCAAGCTCCGGCGGTGATCCAATTGAACCACCCCGACGTGCAGGCCGACCTCTTCTATGGTGGCACCAACCAGGAGAAGCTCGACGAGATGTTCGATGACTATGGACTGGACGACCACGGGCCCCACTTCCGCAACTGGGTGGCTGCCATGGACGAGTACGTGAAGCTGGTGGAAGTACTTAGCGGACCTGCCATGGACAAGCGGGAGCATGGCAGCTTCCACTATCGGAACCATCATGAACGCGACTACTATGTGTACCTCACCCAGGGACTGCATGTGAGCCCAAGTGTTGGGCAGGACAATCATTACCCCAACTGGGGCACGGCCACACCAGCCCGCATGGGTGTTTATGCAGCATCGCGGAGCGCCACTGACCTGCTCCAAGCCTTTCGGGATAACCGCACCTTCGCCACCGAGGACAAGAACCTCTCGGTGAAATTCTGGGTGAACGAGCGCTTCATGGGCGACCGCATCACCGCAGACATGGACGGAACCCTGCGCCTGCGTTGCGAAGTGCTGGATACCGACGAACCCGATGCACAGTACACCATTACGCTGGTCAGTGGCACCATAGACCCACAGCCTGCCAAGGATGTGCCGGCCACCAGGCCTTCCAATGGCGTTGTGCAAGTGTTTGAGGAGGTGGCCCAGGGCAGCCACGAGTTCACATCCGTATTGCTCTCTGCACCGCAGGTCTTCTTCTACATCACTGTGGAACAGGCCGATACGGATAAGGCCTGGACCGCACCCGTGTGGGTCTCCACGGGCGACACCCCGGTGGCGGACCTCGGTGGCGCCTCCCCATTCTGTTGGTCCCGCAACAGCAGTGTGTACCATCTCTCCCATTGCAATACGGTGCGCACCATCAGCCCTGCCAACCTGGTCTGTGGTGATGAGGATGCAAGAGGTTCTCGCACACGGCACGCCAACTGCCCGCCAGCAACTTCGGATACGGACCACTAAGAGTTGCTGCACCATGGAACCTGTGAGCTGTCAACTATCAACCGTCATGCACATGGGTACCCGTGTGAACCACCCCCTATGAGCGTTCAAGGGGATCGAAAAGCAAATGGCAACGCAGCCACCTACTACAACAACAAACCCCCAACCCAATGACCCAAAAGCAACTCGTCGACCAACTTTCCCTGGACCTTGGTATAAGCATCAAGAACCGACGCCCCTATGCCCAGGAAGTGTTCAAGCACATGGATATGGACCTTTTACCCCGGTCCAGTGTGGATACCCTTCTAGGGGAGCTCTACGAATGGGAAGGCAGGCTGTACAGGTCCAAAAACCAGAACTTGATCGGGTTCCTGTTCAGCGATGCCGAACTAAAGGCTATGGAGAAGAAGTTGGGAGCCATGGTCAAAGTGGATGCCCAGGTGCCTGTCTTTGAATTCACCCGCGAGCACGTGCTGGAACTTGGGGGAGCGATACCGGCCTTGTTCAGCATTGACCTCAAGGGGAAGATCAATTCCACCAAAGAGCTCTCCATCGTAGTATCGGATGTGACGGTGGTACGGCTGACCAACTACCAGGAACCCGGCATCAGCATCCACAATGCCTTGTCCAAATACGCACAAGGCAACTCCAAAGGTTACCGCAAGAATATCAAGAACGATTACGTTGCAGAGGCCTTGTTCTACGCGAAGTCAGTTGAGCTAAGCCTGGAGAAGAAGGCTGGCCAGGAAGTGAAGCTGAGCTTCGACGCCAATGTGAAGGTGGAGGTGGAGGTGGACAATTCTTCGACATACAAGGCGAAGCTGAGCTACAAGGGCAACGGCGCACCCTTCGCGGCCAAGATGCGAGAAGGCAAGAAATTCCTGGACCGCTATTGAGCTGGTCCCTGTCTCTCGGACTTCTACCCCCCCGCAGGGCTTTCGCCAACACGAGGAGCCCAGTGGGGGGACAGGCCGGTTGATCCGTTGCACCGGGTGCAGTATTGTTGACGGATGTGATAGCAGTCCGTTGGTCATTGATCACGAACGCCGATCAGTAGCGGAAGCCATGCGCTGGCCGGCCTCATCCACCACCACCGTCATTTTCTTTTGACGCACATTTCCACATTGGCGGATCTGATGGAGTATGCGCCCTATTTTACCGCCGCAATGACCGATCGCGAAGAAGAACTTCTGGCCTTACTTGCCCAACACGCCAGCTTGGGCAACGGCAAGGCTCGGGAACACCTGGGCTGGGATGAGGATACCTACAACCTGGCCAAGGAAGGCCTCTATGCCCAGGGCCTTGTGGCCTTTGGCCGTGGCCGTGGGGGCAGCATTCAGTTGGCGGCAGCCAATGGCCAAGAGGCCGCTGGGCCTTTAAGCCTAGAAGCCACTGAGCCCCAAGGCCAGAAGGCCAAAAAGCCCAAAGCCGCCAAAGCCACGGACCAAGAGCCCATCGAAAAGCAGCTCTGGAAAACGGCCGACAAGCTCCGCAAGAACATCGACGCCGCCGAGTACAAGCACATCGTGCTCGGCCTCGTCTTCCTCAAGTACATCAGCGATGCCTTCGTGGAATTGTACGACAAGCTGAAGGAAGGCAAGGGCGAACTGGCCGGTGCCGACCCGGAGGACAAGGACGAATACAAGGCCGAGAACGTCTTCTTCGTGCCGCCCAGCGCGCGGTGGAGCTTTCTGCAAAGCCACGCCAAGCAGCCCACCATCGGCAAAACGGTGGATGAGGCCATGGACGCCATCGAGCGGGAGAACGACTCCCTGAAAGGCGTGCTGCCCAAGGTGTACGCCCGGCAGAACCTGGACCCCACCAGCCTCGGCGGCCTCATCGACCTCATCGGCAACATCGCCTTGGGCGATGCCAAGAGCCGCAGCGCCGATGTGCTGGGCCATGTGTTCGAGTACTTCCTGGGCGAGTTCGCGCTGGCCGAGGGCAAGATGGGCGGCCAGTTCTACACCCCGCGCAGCGTGGTGGAACTGCTGGTGAAGATGCTGGAGCCCTACAAGGGCCGCGTGTTCGACCCCTGCTGCGGCAGCGGCGGCATGTTCGTGCAGAGCGAGAAGTTCGTCACCGAGCACCAGGGCAAGGTCAACGACATCAGCATCTACGGGCAGGAGAGCAACCAGACCACCTGGCGATTGGCCAAAATGAACCTCGCCATCCGCGGGCTGGACAGCTCGCAGGTGAAGTGGAACAGCGAGGGCTCCTTCCTCAACGATGCCCACAAGGACCTGAAGGCCGACTACATCATCGCCAACCCGCCCTTCAACGTGAGCGACTGGAGCGGCGACCTGTTGCGCAGCGATGGCCGTTGGCAATACGGCACGCCGCCCGAGGGCAACGCCAACTTCGCGTGGATGCAGCACTTCATCTACCACTTAAGCCCCAGCGGGCAGGCGGGCGTGGTGCTCAGTAAGAGCGCCCTCACCAACAAGAGCGGTGGTGAAGGCGAGATCCGCAAGGCCATGGTGGAGGCGGGCCTCATCGACTGCATCGTGAACCTGCCCCGGCAGCTGTTCCTCAATACACCCATCCCAGCCAACCTCTGGTTCCTGAGCCGCAACCGGAGCAATGGCAAGTTCCGCAACAGGACCAACGAGATCCTCTTTATCGACGCGCGCCACATGGGTCACCTGATCAACCGCCGCACGCGCGAGTTCAGCGAGGCCGACATCAACACCATTGCAGACACCTACCACAACTGGCGGAACCCCAAGGGCACCTATGCCGATGTGCCCGGCTTTTGCTGCGCCGCCCCACTGAGCCGCGTGAAGGAGTTGGACTACGCGCTCACCCCCGGCCGCTACGTGGGCCTTGCCGAAGAGGAGGAGGACTTCGACTTCCCCCAGCGCTTCGCGGCACTGCAGGCCGAGTTCGCAGCGCAGCTGCAGGAAGAGGCCCGGCTGAACGAGGCCATCCTGAAGAACTTGAAAAACGTGAAGGTCGATGGGTGAGTGGAAAGAGAAGCAGCTGGGTAATCTGCTACGGATCAAGCACGGCTATGCCTTCGCGGGTGAGCATATTGTAACCGATGACAATGGAAAGGTGCTTGTAACACCCGGCAACTTCGCCATCGGTGGTGGTTGGAAGCCGAGCTATAAGAAGTTCTACAAGGGAGAGGTCCCAGAGGACTATATTTTGAAAGAAGGCGACCTGGTCGTGACGATGACTGATCTTTCAAAGGATGTGGATACGCTGGGGTATTCGGCACGCGTGACAAGGGATGGGCGGCGCACCTTCCTCCATAACCAACGTATCGGCCTGGTTACTGAAGTATCCGATGAAGCAGACCCCAACTTTCTCTATTGGGTCATGCGAACTAAGGAGTATCACGCTGCTATTGTGAATACTGCCAGTGGCTCAACAGTGAGCCACACATCTCCATCGCGCATCTACGAGTATGTCTTTGATTGTCCTGAGCTAGACGAGCAACGAGCCATCGCCGCGGTACTCAGCACCATGGAGGCTAAAATCGACCTGCTTCAGCGGCAAAACAAGACACTGGATGAGATGGCGCAAGCCATATTCAAAGAGTGGATCGAGGCACGGAACGCGCCGAATGCGTCTGGCGACAAGTGGGAATCAACGGTGTTAGGTAAGGTGGTGAACGTTCTTGAAGCGGGCCGTCGCCCAGCTGGGGGCGTCTCGGGAATCACCAGTGGTGTGCCTAGCATAGGCGCGGAGAGTATTGTGGGGCTTGGTCACTTTGATTACGCCAAGACAAAGTATGTGCCGGCCGAGTACTACGCGCAGATGCAACGTGGGAAAGCCCAAGACATGGACGTTCTGCTTTACAAGGATGGAGGACGCCCCGGTGAGTTTGAGCCGCATGCCACGCTCGTAGGTCGAGATTTTCCATTCGCCGAGTGCTGCATCAATGAGCATGTCTTCCGCATCCGAACAGAACCTACGCTGCCACAATCGTATCTATACTTCTGGCTCACCTCGGACGGCATTATGGACGAGATGCGGAGCAGTGGCACCGGAGCAGCTATCCCAGGCCTAAACTCTTCCGCGGTGAAGGATCTCTCGCTGATCGTTCCACCTACCTCAGTGTTGGAGCGATTCGCGCACGATGTTGACCCTCTCGTAGCCCGCATCCTAGATAACTGTAAACAAACCCGAACGCTAGCCACGCTCCGCGACACGCTGCTGCCGAAGCTGATGAGCGGGGAGGTGAGGGTGGAAGCAGCCACACAGAGCGTTTGATGTATAGGAGATGAACCGACCGACCCCGAAGAACCGCAGGCATCTAGCCGCAAGGTCACGGTATCAGCTCAAACGCAGGAGCCCCCAGTATGTCCGGCGGAGGGCAAATCGATTAGAGGATTACATCAAAGGTCGACGCGCTGCTTACCACGAGCAAGAGCGGAAACAAAGCGCACCTTATGTCCATCATGTAGCCCCGCCAAACTTTAGCCTGATCGACAACACCAATGCGGTACTAGCCTACTTCAATGAAGGTGAAGCCCTGTTCAACAAGAAGAATCGAGTGACTTTCGATGTTGGTCAGGTCACTGCTCTCACACCGGACACGATCGCGCTCATGGTCGCGAGCATCCACACCGAAGACTACACCCACGGGTACGGCTATCGAGGCAACGAGCCATTCGATGAAGGCCTGGCGAAGTTGTTCAAGCAATCCGGCTTCTATAAGTTCGTAAGGACTGAACTGCAGTCTTCAGGCACGGAGGCGAACATGCTCCACAAGGAGCGCAATCATAAAGTCGAACCGGATATTGCACTTCGGGCTTCGCTGCTTGGTGTGCAGAACAGCTTTCAGAATTCAAACCCTTTCGAACCACTCTACGAGATCATCATCGAGTGCATGTCCAATTCGAACAATCACGCCAACCCTAAGAAGCAGGGAGGGTGCTATTGGTGGTTGTTCGTCTACAGTGATCCGGACACTCGGGTCACGAGCTACTCCTTCGTTGATCTTGGCGTAGGTATTTTCGGAAGCATGCACGTGCGCGGTATCTTCAAACGTTTGGGACATAAGGCGGGTATCACGAAGAACATTGCATACGCCGACGATTTGTTGGAAGGGAAGATCCACTCGCGCATGGACCAAGACCGTGAGATCAGGGGGAAGGGCATCCCACAGATCGTGGGGTATGCCAAGCTGCCTGAGTTCAGGAGGTTCAACCTGATCACGAACGACGTTTTCTTTGATCTGAAGAATGGCCATGCTGTGGAACTGAACTCCACTATGCCTGGCACATTCCTTTACTGGGAGTTGGGGCCGACAAACATCGCTGACCATGGAAACCAAGGAGACCATATCCGTAGCCAAGGACTTCAGTAATCGTCTAGGCGCGAGATACCGCGCAGACGGGCCGTACAGTGGCCAAGAGTTCCTTGAAAGCCACCTTAAACCGGCGTTTGAGCGCGCAGTTGCCGGAGACTATCGAGTACTGATCGATCTGGATGGAGTTTGGGGTTACCCCTCGTCCTTCGTGTCCGGTTCCTTCGGGAAGCTCTCCCTAGAGAAGGGTGCAGCTTTGGTGGAGAAGCACTTTTACTTCAAGTCCGATGAGAACAACATGCGGTTGGAGCGAGTGCAAAAGGAGATCACTAATCCAAGGGTGAAATGAGCACATCACGTAAAGTCCTTTCCATCATTGCCTTACTCGTGGCGTTCATGATTGGGGCCGTTTCGGGGCATCTCTGGAAGGACCTTCCAATGATCCGTTGGAACCCGGAACTCAAGATCTATGAGGTGTTGAACCTGATCTTGGTCTTCTCCATCGGTGTTTTCGTGCCGTTCTTCATCAAGAAGTGGATTGAAGACAGCCGGTCGATCAAATCCTGCTTGATCGACGAACTCAGGGAGGCGATAAAGGTCGCCGATGAGATACGCGCGCTGATCGACAAGTGTAATTCCAGTGGCAGCATTGCTCAAGCCGACAAGGACAAGGTCAATGGTCTGTTCCATCGTTCGGAGCAGATGATCGACTCCTTTGATGGTCAAATGAAAGTTTCATTTCCGCATTCACTGAACACCACGGTTAGGCGAGTCAAGGATGCGCATCACGCTTACAAGGACCTGTTGACCGGTGGTGAGCTGATGACAGGTGGTTTCACACAAGTATCAGAGACATTCCGAAGAGAGCATGAGAGTGCATGTTCTAGCTACAAGACGAAGTTGAAGGTGGCTATACAAGAGGTGCACAGATTCTGAGCGGCCTTACTACACATGACCAACACGCCCCCTGATAGCCCGAACCACGATCGGTTTCGCCCCAGCGGAGCCTATCGGAAAATCAGCGTCTTCCAGACCGCATCAACCCCCACTTGTCGATAGCTGTGCCCTCAGGGCTTCGCGCACCGCGAACAATTATCGAACTTAGCGGACGCAGACGTACTCCCTATGATCAGGAATCTTCGAGTAGATCGGTTCAAATCATTGGTCAACCTGGACATTGAACTGGGCCGACTGAACGTGTTCATTGGTGCCAATGGCAGCGGCAAGAGCAATCTCTTGGAAGCCATTGGCGTCTTGGGTGCGGCGGCCAGCGGCCGCATTGATGACGAGGCCTTGTTGCGCCGTGGCGTGCGGCCGGGTGTGCCCAAGCTATACAAGTCGGCATTCCCTGTTGAGGGCAGGGGCTTGAACAATGACATTGGCTTTGGAGCCACTTCGGATAAGGAAGCACGTTACGATGTGACCCTTTGGAACCCGAATGAGGACCCGAGCGTTGGGTGGTCGTTCAAGACGGAAACACTACGCCGCACTCCGGACGAAATTCTGGTTAGCCGTTCGCCGAGCAGTAAGGCGGGCTATAATCCGGAGCAGGGCTTGGCCGCACTGACGACCGTGGAGCTGGTAGCACCGGATGCGGCGCTTTCGTTGATCGATGAGCTACGGCTGTTCAGCATCTATTGTCCCAATACACCAACCCTGCGCGGGTTGGAGTCAGAAAGCACAGGGCGTGTTCCTGTGGGCCTTTCAGGTAGCAGGCTCGCAGAAGCGATCGAGGAGTTGGAAGAAGCAAGCAAAGGGAATGAAGTATTGAGCGACTTGTTGGGCGAGGTGCTTGACCTGATCGATTGGGCGGAGAGTTTTCGCTCCGCAGCCAGCAAAGAGATGCCCTTGTCCGCCTCTGCTGCTCGCTCTCCCTTGGTTGTCCAATTCGTTGACCGCTTCATGGCCGAAGGCCGGAACAAGTTGTCAGGTTATGATGCCAGCGAAGGGGGCTTGTACATCCTGTTCTGCGCAGTGCTCGCTTTACACCCGCGCGCTCCCCGATGCTTGGCGGTGGACAACATCGACCAAGCTTTGAATCCGTTGCTGGCGAAGGCTTTGATGAGGGCAATTTGCCGCTGGAACAGTACGCTTAACGGGGGGAAACAATGGTTGATGACGGCGCACAACCCTGCCGTGCTTGATGGCCTGCCCTTGCAGGATCCAGAGGTTCGGCTCTTCACTGTTGACAGGAACAATGAAGGCCACACCATCGTTTCCCGCATCGACCTTGAGAAGGCGCTGAAACTGCGGCCCGACGAAAGCTGGACCCTATCGCGCATGTGGGTGAACGGATACCTCGGAGGCGTTCCCAATGTCTAGCGAATTGAAGATCGCCTTGGTCGCTGAAGGACCAACGGATCACGTGGCCATCGATGCCGCGTTGAAAGCCATGCTCGGCGAAAGGCCGTATCGCCTACAGTCCCTTCCTCCCGAAGAATCAGATGCGTTCATCGAGTTCGGTGGTGGTTGGGCTAAGGTGTATCGTTGGTGCCACCAGACAGCCGCCGATGCGGGTGGCCGACTGGGCGCGAGCAGCCTTGTGTTCAGGAGTTTCGACATGCTCATCTTGCATGTGGATGCTGATGTTGCGGAAAAGAGCTACGCTGACTTTACCCGAAACCCTGCTGAAACGGACCTTCCTCTTCCTTGCAATGTACCATGCCCGCATGCATCGGATACGACCAACGCGTTGCGTGAGGTGGTGTTGAGCTGGGGCTTGGAGACTGAAGTTCCGGACAGAACGGTGGTATGCATCCCGTCGAAAGCGACAGACACATGGATGATCGCAGCGCTCTTTCCGAACGATGCAGTGCTGGCCAATGTAGAGTGCTTGGCGGATCCTGCTGGTTGGCTGAAGAGGCGACCAATGGCTCAACGCGTGCGGAAGTCGAAGCGTGAGTATGAAGAGAAGGCACCCGCATTCCGGGATGCTTGGAACACGGTCTCGGGAGCCACAGGGCTTGGTGAAGCACGGCGGTTCCGTGATGACTTCCAGCACGCGCTTACGGCTGTTGACGCCCCATAACCGAATGTGGTGTCGCCCACGATGACCGAAGACCAGATCGAACAGTTCGCTATTGCGCGCTTGCGCGAGCTGGGCTATGCCTACCAGCACGGTCCCGGCATAGCGCACGATGGCGAGCAGCCCGAGCGCGCGAGCTACGAGCAGGTGCTGCTGATGGGCCGCCTGCGCGAGGCGGTGCGGAGCATCAACCCGCGCATACCAGCAGCGGCGCAGGAGGAAGCGGTGAAGCAGGTGGCGCGCATCGCCAGCCCGGAGTTGTTGGTGAACAACGAGGAGTTCCACCGCATGCTCACCGAAGGCGTGAAGGTGGATTATCAGCAGGACGGCACCACGCGCGGAGACCTGGTGTGGTTGGTGGACTTCCACACCCCCGCCAACAACGACCTACTGGTGGTGAACCAGTACACCGTGGTGGAGAACGGCAAGAACAAGCGGCCCGATGTGCTGCTATTCGTGAACGGCCTGCCTCTGGTGCTGATGGAACTGAAGAACGCGGCCGATGAGAAGGCGAGCATCCGCAGCGCCTTCAAGCAGGTGGAGACCTACAAGGAGACCATACCCGGCCTGTTCACCTACAACTGCGTCACTATCATTTCCGATGGCCTTGAGGCCAAGGCCGGCACGGTGAGCAGCGGCTACAGCCGGTACATGAGCTGGAAGACGTCGGATGGCAAAGTGGAGGCATCGCCCTTGGTCGGTCAGCTGGAAACGATGATCGTGGGCATGCTCAACCCGGCCACCTTGCTGGATCTGGTGCGGCACTTCATTGTGTTCGAGCGCAGCAAGAAGCAGGACCCGGTCACTGGCATCAACACCATCACCACGGTGAAGAAGATCGCGGCCTACCACCAGTACTACGCGGTGAACCGGGCGGTGGCGAGTACGTTGCGGGCCACGGGATTCAATTCCCCTCCGGGATTCAATTCCCCTCCTGCGGAGGGGTGGTCGAAGACCGGGGTGGTGAATGCGGGAGTTGCACCACCCCGCCTTTCAGGGGAGAGTGCACCACCCCGCCCGTTGGGCACCCCTCCAGGGGAGGGGAATAATGCGGGCACCCCTCCTGGGGTGAGGAACTACCCCAAGATCTCCCGGGATAGCAAGAAGTATTTCGACCTTCCCTTCAATCCTGAATTGAAGGAACGCGCCAAGGAATTGCGTAAAGCCGGAAATCTTGCCGAGGTCCTCTTCTGGCAACAAGTGCACAAGAAGAAGTTCAAGGGCTACGACTTCGACCGGCAGAAGATCGTGGGCAACTACATCGTGGACTTCTACTGCGCAAACGTCGGCGTGGTGATTGAGATCGATGGAAAGAGCCATGACGATAAGCAGGAGTATGATGCGAAGCGGGATGAGTTCCTGCAGTCGTTGGGATTGACGGTGATCCACATTACTGCTAAGGGTGTGTTGCAGCATTTGCTGGAGACGATGGCGATGTTGGAGGAGCATCCGGCGATGCAGGAAAATCCACCACCCCGCCCTTTGGGCACCCCTCCAGGGGAGGGGAATTACGCGCGGGGCACCCCTCCGCCGGAGGGGAATTTAGTTGCGGTTGCACCGGAGAGCTACGGCGTTGCAGGAGTAAGTAAGCAACCGACGGGCGACCGCAAAGGCGGTGTGGTGTGGCACACGCAAGGCAGTGGCAAGAGCCTGAGCATGGTGTTCTACACCGGCAAGGTGGTGCTGGCCTTGGACAACCCGACAATCGTCGTCATCACCGATCGTAACGACTTGGACGACCAGCTCTTCGACACGTTCGCGGCATCGGTGCAATTGCTTCGGCAGGAACCCGTGCAGGCACAGGACCGCGACCACTTGAAGGAGTTGCTGAAGGTGGCGAGCGGCGGTGTGGTGTTCACCACCATCCAGAAGTTCCAGCCCGAGGAAGGCAACGTGTACGATGAGTTGAGCCCTCGCCAGAACATCGTGGTGATCGCCGACGAAGCGCACCGCACGCAATACGGATTCAAAGCACGCAACATCGACGAGAAGGATGCGGAAGGCAATGTAGTGGGCAGCAAGGTGGTGTACGGTTTTGCCAAGTACCTGCGCGATGCCCTGCCCAACGCCACCTACCTGGGCTTCACCGGCACGCCCATCGAGAGCACCGATGTGAACACCCCGGCGGTCTTTGGCAACTACGTGGATGTGTACGACATCGCCCAGGCCGTGGAGGACGGTGCCACGGTGCGCATCTACTACGAGAGCCGCCTGGCCAAGGTGAACCTGACCGAGGAAGGCAAGCAACTGATCAAGGACCTCGACGACAGCCTGGACCAGGAGCAACTAAGCGACACGCAGAAGGCCAAGGCCAAGTGGACGCAGCTGGAGGCGCTCATCGGCAGCGAGAACCGGATCAAGAACGTGGCGCGTGACATCGTGACCCACTTCGAACAGCGGCAGGAGGTCTTCGAAGGCAAGGGCATGATCGTGGCCATGAGCCGCCGCATCGCAGCGGAACTGTACGCGGAGATCGTAGCTCTGCGACCTGACTGGCATGACAACGACCTGAGCAAAGGCACCATCAAGGTGGTGATGACGGCGGCCTCATCGGACGGTCCGCAGATGTCCAAGCACCACAGCACCAAGGAGCAGCGCCGGTTCTTGGCTGAGCGCATGAAGGACCCGAAGGATCCCTTGCAATTGGTGATCGTGCGCGACATGTGGCTCACCGGCTTCGATGCGCCCAGCATGCACACGCTCTACATTGACAAGCCGATGAAGGGCCACGGCCTGATGCAGGCCATCGCGCGGGTGAACCGCGTATTCCATGACAAGCCCGGCGGCTTGGTGGTCGATTACCTCGGCATCGCCGCCGACCTGAAGAAGGCGCTCAGCTTCTATTCCGATGCCGGTGGCAAAGGCGACCCCACCATCGCGCAGGAACAAGCGGTGGGGCTGATGCTGGAGAAACTGGAGGTGGTCGCCAACCTATACAACGGCTTCCCCTACGAGGAGTACTTCCAAGCGGACACCGCGAAGAAGCTCTCCATGATCCTCGGTGCCGAAGAACATGTGCTCGGGTTGGAGAACGGCAAGAAGCGCTACATCAACGAAGTCACGGCGCTCTCCAAAGCCTTCGCCATCGCCATCCCGCACGACCAGGCGATGGATGTGAAGGACGAGGTCGGCTTCTTCCAAGCCGTGAAGGCCCGACTCGTGAAGTTCGACAGCACCGGCAGCGGTCGCACCGATGAGGAGATGGAGACCACCATCCGACAGGTCATCGACCAAGCACTGGTATCGGACAAGGTGATCGACATCTATGATGCAGCAGGCATCAAGAAGCCTGACATCTCGGTGCTCAGCGAAGAGTTCATGCTGGAGCTGAAAGGCATGAAGCACAAGAACGTCGCCATCGAAGTGCTCAAGAAATTGTTGAACGACGAGATCAAGACCCGCGCCCGCACCAACATTGTGCAGTCCCGTTCCCTGATGGACATGCTGGAGGACAGCATCAAGCGCTATCACAACAAGATCCTCAGCGCCGCGGAAGTGATCGAGGAACTGATCAAGGTGAGCAAGGAGATCACCAACAGCGACAAGCAGGCCGCCGATATGGGTCTCACCGATTTCGAGTACGCCTTCTATACCGCCGTGGCCAATAACGACAGCGCGAAGGAGCTGATGCAACAAGAGAAGCTACGCGAGCTTGCCGTGGTCCTCACCGAACGTGTACGCCAGAACGCCAGCATCGATTGGACGATCAAGGAAAGCGTGAAGGCGAAGTTGAAGGTGATCGTGAAGCGAACGCTAAGGCACTTCGGCTATCCGCCGGATATGCAGAAGCTGGCTACGGAGCTGGTGTTGAGGCAGGCGGAGATGTTGGCGGGGGAGTTTGCGGGGGATTGATACAGACACATTTTCAAGTGAACCCGACATTCACCAATGGAAGCGGACATCATACAGCACTTGCGCGATAAGGCGCAGACGTTACCGTACGAACAGACCGGGATGGTAGGTCTCTCGGCCAAAGCCAGTATAGGTGGAGCTGGCTTTTTCCCCTATGCATGGGGTTCTGTGGACCCCGGAACACCGCTGTCCGCCATGCCCGTAATGGTCCTGGGGCAGGACCAGGACCGGGTTTCCGGGCTGGCACTGAGCATCAAGAAGGGAAGTGAGCGATATACCCCGACATGGCGCAACATGGAGGCGCTCTTCGGCGAGGCCGGGATCCCCCTAGAGGCCTGCTTCTTCACCAATTTCGTCATGGGCGTCCGGCAGGATAGCAAGCGTAATACAGGCCCCTCGCCAGGGCTTGCCCATGCGGACTTCATGCAGGGCTGTGCTGCCCTCTTTCTGGAGCAATTGCAGGCACAGCGTCCAAAACTGATCATTACGCTGGGCATGATCCCCTTCCAGTTGCTTTCCTTGGTCTCCCGCGATCTGCGCTTCAGGACGGTGGCCATCGCCGACTTCGCTCACTTGGATGAACGCGGGACCACCAGCTTCGATACCCTGTTCGATACACCGGACCACTATGCTACCACCGTAGTTCCCATCTGCCATCCCTGCTATCCGCAGAACGGTGCAAAGCGCAAATTCACGCAGGTGGCAGGGCCTATGAATGAAGCTGCTCTTCTGCGGGAGGTGTACGACCGTGAGGTGCAGACGCCAACACGTTGACCCAGCAGGCCACATGCTACAGCAAGGTCTCACGCAGGGGTGCTTGCAGTCAGTAGCTGTTGCCATCCTCCCCTATGGATCCGCAGGCTCTTCCGGCAGAGCTCTTGTGAGGGTTGTAGATGCTGTGGGAATAACTTCCCTACTTTCAATTCCCAAACACAACCCAATGGTCAGGATCACCTTCCAGTTGCTTCTTGTGTCATTGCTCTGGAGCTGCTCCGCTTCACCGGAGGATAAGTGGTATGAGAGTGCCGCGAACAAGCCATCAGGTACCGTCAACCCCAAAGCGGACAGTCTGGCCCATGAATTCTGTACCTGCATGAGCGGCATGCTTTCAAAGGCTTTGGGCAGTACCGAGTTCGAGACAATGCTTGTCGATCTGGAAGAGATGGTAGCTCTGCCTGAAGCACAGCGTGCTGAACGTGAAGCCGAGTTGACCGAGAAGTTCGCGCACTTTGAGACGGCCATGGCCGCGTTCGATCGGCAGGAAGCCTTGGAGCCTTCACCTTGTCTGACCGAGTTGAAGCCTCGCATGGATGCCTTAGGCAAAACTCAAGATGGCATGGAAACTGGCCTGGCCATGAAAGAATTACTGTCGAGTAATTGCAGGGTGTTCCGTGTTATGTCGGCATGGGAAGGTGAGGGCGGATTATGATCCACCTCACATCACCAGGACCCTCCCTGCTGACCATGAAATTCGGTCTCCGCAGCCCTTTCCTGAAGAAGCGCATAGCGGCGCGCACCGGCGAGTAGGACCTCGATCCTTCACTTTAGGATAAGGCAAGTCGAACCTCTTCTATATTCAAACCATGCGAAGCCTATCGTCTTTCCTATTCCTTTTCGCCACCAGTATCCTCCTAGGTCAAGCGTCTAGTGGGAAGCTGCTGGTGTTGACGAACGTGCCCGGCCAAGTGCTCGTGGATGGTGTCTCCCTCGGCGATGCCGAAGCGAACAAGCCCTTGCTGCAGGATGTGGCCGTTGGTGACCACTTGGTGCAGCTGGCTTACACGGTGAACGGAAAGGCCGAGGTGAAGAACGAGGTGATCACCGTGGAGGCCGGGAAGCAGAAGATCGTGAACTTCGTCATCGATGCTGCCGTGGTAGCTGCAGCGCCCGTCAAAGCAGGCCCGATCATGGTGGCGGACCTGAACGTGGCGATACCCGGCCTGCTGACCGGATCGACCAATGCGCCGGAGTTCTACTATGCGTTCGAGGCGGGTGACGAGGTTTTGCTGGACATCACCATGAGCAACGCCAAGGGCACGAACAGCTTGGAGGTATCCACCTATCCTGGTGCTGTGGTGAGGTACAGCAACCGGGGCTTCAGTGACCTGAAGGGCCAGACCTTCAAGGTCGCTGAACGGGGCATTCTGCGCTTTGTCCTTGCCACCAACCACATCGCTGATCGGAACGCCTTCGTGAAGGTTTGGCGTGTACCGGTCAGCGCGGCAGCAACAGCGTTCAATACCGATGTGCTGTGGCGCACCGTCATGGACACGACCTATGAGATCCGCCAAGAGCAGTTCCTGCTCTCCAGTGATACGTCCATCATTACTCCCGTGGACCAAGTGGCCAAGGTGAGTTCACAAACAGCAGCGAACGGCAACCCGAACCACACCTTGGTCGATTTTACGCTCCCGGATGGCACAGTGGCCTGGAGCTACTATATCGGGGTTGGTTCTGAGGGTTCCGCGGCGTACGGAGCAGCGCGAGAGAAGTTCATTGCCGGTGCCAGTCAACCCCTGTTAGCCTTGGCGGGTGGGAGTCCCCTGGCCGGCTTAGCGATCGGCAGCCTGAACTACTTCTCGAAGATCCAGGGAGAGGACAACGTGAAGTACTATTTCCTGGCCGATCACGCGAGCGTGCAGCTCTTCAAGGCAGGTCAACCATTCTATCAATACAAGCAAGGCGATGTGGTGAACGATGCGTCCCGGATGACCCAACCGCTGGTGGGCAAAGTGTATCTCATGCTATCCAACGACAACATCATGGAACCGATCGATGTAACGGTGAAGGCAAGTGCCGTGGTGGTGAAGCAGCAGTGGGAGACCCGGCAGGTGAAGGTGCCGCAGGTGGCCCAGCGGAAGGAGGCGTATACCATGAACCCGTAGGAATGGCGCTCTCCAGCCCCCAGAACAAGACCCTCGTCGCCCTCGTCCCTTCTCGCCGGGACTGGGACCTGATCCGCACCCAGGGCTGGTACCGCATTCCGGTGCGTTTCGCCCCGCCTATGGTGAAGGATGGCAGCATCCAGTACATTGCCTTCTACTTCCCAAGTGTGTTCGGGGAGGAGAAGCAGCGCATCCAATGGTATTCGCCCATCACGAGCCTGGTGGTGCGCAAGCGCAGTGAGCTGTTCCCTCTTGAGCCTACGCACAAGCACGCGCATTGGGAGTATTACGTGGTGGGCTGTGCGGACCTGCGTCATTTGCCCCACATCATCCCCAGCCGCAAACCGCGTCGCTTGCTCTTCATTTCCACCACCATCCAGAAACTGCTCACCGCCCCGGAGATCAACTACCTCTTCAACGACAGTCCGCTGGAGGACCTGCTCTGGTTGCAACTATTGGAAGGCGGCATTCCCAGCGAACGCCAGTATGAGGTCACCGAGGGGCAGGGGCGTTACAAGCTGGACTTCGCCGTGTTCTGTAAGGACCGCAACCTCGCCATCGAATGCGACGGCGACACCCACCACATGCGCCGCAGCGCGGTGGAGCGGGACAAGAAGCGAAGCAACACGCTGAACAGCCGGGGTTGGTCAGTGTTGCACTTCACCACGAAGGAACTCACCACGAACATGCCCGGTACGATGCAGGTGATCCGGGATGCCATTGCACACTATGGGGGCATCTGGCACAAGGAGGATGCGGCGTAGATGATCAACCCGAGCTCTGCCTACGTCTTTGTGTTCTGCCTTGTTCGCTCGCGACAAGGTACTGGACCATCGGCGTAGTGCTGGCCCTATCTCATGCACAAGCTCACGCGATGAGGATCCTGAAGATCATCCACGGCTATCCGCCCCTATACAATGCGGGCTCCGAGGTCTATAGCCAGAGCATCTGCAACGAGCTTGTCAAGCGGCATGCGGTGCTGGTATTCACCCGAGAAGAGAACCCCTTCGCGCCGGACTTCACGCTACGGCGAGTGGTTACCGGGTCCGGTCCCGAGTGCGTGCTGGTGAACATGCCACGCAGCAAGGACGGTTACCGCCATGCGGAGTTGGATGCACGCTTCGCCGAGGTGGTCGAGGCATTCCAGCCCGAAGTAGCGCACGTAGGTCACCTGAACCACCTGTCAACGGGGATCGTGGACGTACTCCATCGGGCGGGCATTCCCATTGTTTACACCCTGCACGACTTCTGGTTGATGTGCCCGCGTGGCCAATTCCTTCAGCGCAATGTCGGCGGCGGTGTGGTGCATGCCCTATGCGATGGACAAGAGGATCGCAAATGTGCCACCACCTGTTACGCATCGCTGATGTCCGGCCTGGACGGAGAGCACAATAGTGATGCGGACTATTGGACCGGTTGGATCCAACGGCGCATGTCCGTGACCGCAGGTATCTGCGAACAAGTGGGTCTTTTTATTGCTCCGTCGAAGTACCTCCGGGATCGCTTCATGTATGCTCTCGGTGTGCCACCGGAGAAGGTCACCTACCTCGACTATGGCTTTCCGTTGCAGTACTTGACACCGTCCAGCCTGCGCACCCGTTCCAGCAAGTACCGCTTTGGATACATCGGCACACACATCCCCGCCAAAGGAGTGAACCTGCTCATAGAGGCCTTCGACGGTCTTGGGGATATGGCAGAGCTGCATATTTGGGGCGCGAAGGATGAGCAAAGCACACGCATCTTGCAGCACATGGCGAACAGCCGTCAAGGCATTCACTTCCACGGTCCATACGTCAATAGCAATTTGGCCAACGAGGTCTTTGCCCGCGTGGATTGCATCGTGGTCCCATCCATCTGGATGGAGAACTCTCCCTTGGTGATCCACGAAGCACAAGCATGTCACATACCGGTGATCACAGCGAATGTGGGTGGTATGGCGGAGTACGTGGCGCACCAGGTGAACGGCCTGCTCTTCGAGCACCGCTCGGTGGAGAGCCTTGGCCAGTGCATGCGTTGGGCGGTCGCCCATCCAGCAGATATGGCCCGCTTCGGTGAACGCGGCTATCTCGAAAGTGCGGATGGGGCCATACCCGGCATCGAGGAGCATTGCAGAACGCTTGAAGGCATCTACACCCAACTGACGCGTAGATCATGAGTACGTTCTGGCGTATCACGCTCGATACCAACCCGGAGGACTGCAACTTGAGCTGCACCATGTGTGAGGAGCATAGTGAGCACAGCGACTTCATGCAGCGGCTCTATGAGCGTACGGGCGTCAAGCGGCGACGCATGCCTTTCGAGATGGTTCAGCGCGTGATGCAGGAGGCCGCCGAATTGGGTGTGCGGGAGATCATACCCTCAACGATGGGAGAACCGCTCCTGTACCGGCAATTCGATGAGCTGCTCGAGCTTGCCGCAGAGCATGGCATGAAGGTGAACCTGACGACCAACGGCACCTTCCCTAAACGATCGGTGGAGGATTGGGCCCTACGCATCGTGCCCGTTACTTCGGATGTGAAGATCTCTTGGAACGGGGCCACCAAGGCAACAGCCGAGGCCGTGATGAAGGGCTTGTACTTTGAACAAGCGATCGATCACGTGGAGCGTTTCATCGCGGTGCGCGACACGCATTATCGGGAAACCGGTCATTATTGCAGGGTGACCTTCCAGCTGACCTTCATGCAGAACAACATGCACGAACTTCCGGAGATCATCAAGCTTGCGGCGCAACTCGGTGTGGACCGCGTGAAGGGCCACCACCTCTGGGCGCATTTCGAGGAGATCGAGCAATTGAGTTTCAAGGGTTCACCGGAGAGCATTGCGCGCTGGAACGCCATTGTGCAGGAGGCGTTGGAGGCAGCGGCGGCACACCCTAAGGCCAATGCTGCGCCGTTAGTTCTGGAGAACATCAGTCCACTCTCCCAACAGAACGGGCATGAGGTGCCACATGACCACGAATGTCCGTTCCTGGGCAAGGAACTTTGGGTATCGGCAACGGGCGCGATATCCCCGTGCTGCGCGCCGGATGATCTGCGCCGATCGCTGGGCGACTTCGGGAACGTGAACGACCGGAGCCTTTCTGAAGTGGTTGCCGACGAAGCCTACCAGAGTCTGATGCGGGACTATCGGGATAGACCATTGTGCCGAACGTGCAACATGCGCCGGCCTTCAGATGGCCATCGAACACAGCGCACCAATTCAATGCTACCGTAGCCGTTATGAACTGGAATGAGATCAAGCCAGCCTTCACCGGCGAGCACTTCATCCTGCATGGCGTACCGCTATGGGCAGGCCGCTTTTCGGCCGTATTGTCTTTTCATGCTCCCGGTATCGCTCCTGTGCAGGACATATCGGGTTGGTACCACATCAACGCGGATGGCCACGCCCTCTATTCCACGCGCTTCCAAAGGGCTTTTGGTTACTACGGTGATCGTGCCGCAGTGCTGGATGAGTCTGGTTGGTTCCACCTCGACATTGACGGTAATGCATGCTATACGGAGCGATACGCTTGGTGTGGCAACTTCCAGGATGATATCTGTGCAGTGCGCTCACCGGAAGGCTACTTTCACATCGACCCATCCGGTAAGCCTTGCTACACCGCGCGCTTCGCCTATGCAGGTGATGCCAGGGACGGGATCGTTTGTGTGCTACTGAATGGTGAAGCCTTTCACATCCGACAGGATGGTAGTCGGCTCTACCCGTCGTCCTTCCGTTCGGTGAACGTCTATCACAAAGGATTTGCTACAGCATTGGACAATGATGGTTGGTTCCATATCGATCATGAGGGCAAACCCATTTACAAGCATCGTTACCAGTACTTGGAACCCTTTTACAACGGAGTGGCGCTGGCGATCAACTCAGCTGGCCGACAGGTTCTCGTGGATGAAGCTGGATCTGTTCATTTGTTGGCTGACTAAAGAAGGGGCTGGTCGAGTCGCGATCTCCACCCATGTTACTGCCAAGTGGATCATCTCCGATGTGCTCTGATCGTGCAGTTCGGGCACCTGGCACGGAAGTTCTTCACGGGTGTGTGAGCTCCCACTCCACCACCAGAAAGTCCTCCAGCGCAAAGCCGCAGCGCAGCGCCGCCTCCAGCCAGCGCAGCTGTGTGCCGCGCATCGCGTCCCTCTTCTGCTTCTTGCTTTCGGCGAAGACCAGGCGATCGTTTCCCGAGGCCTCGTGGACCCAAGCCACCACATCCCAGCAGCCGCTGAAGCTGTTGCTGTTCGCGGCGGCGATGGCCTGGAGGCGCTCGTTCACCCACGCTTCGGTGATGGGCAGCTGTTCCTGGGCGCGCGGTCCCTCGGGATGCCAAGCGTTCCAGAGGCCGGGTGTCATCTTTCCGTTGCCATAGGTCTCCAGCCAGCGGCCCTGCCAACCGGCGGCTTGGAAGGCGCGCAGGATGGCCACTTCCGCGAACTGCGGCAGGCCGTCAACGAGCAGGAGGTCCTTGCCGCCGAAGGTGTGGGCGCTCTGCTGCCCGCTGTAGGCCGTGAAGTGCGCCCGGCACAGCGGCACGTGCACGATGCCGTGGGAGAGGGGGAGCGGGAG
>JBGTAJ010000080.1:0-16001 GCA_041749915.1 Flavobacteriales bacterium | reverse complement strand
GCGTGCGCGGCGACGCTCAATCCGGGGTGCGCCACCGCCCTGGCGATGATCGCACCGTGTCAAAATCCCTGTGTCTAACAAAACCGCCTGCGGGATCAAACCAACTGCTCGCGCAGCACGGCCATGGTGTAATCGCGGTTCATGCGGGCGATGTGCTCGACGCTGATTTCCTTCGGGCAGGCGGCTTCGCACTCGTATTGATTGGTGCAGTTGCCGAATCCCTCCGCGTCCATCTGGCGGACCATGGCCAGCACGCGCTTGTCGCGCTCCGGCTGCCCCTGAGGCAGGTGGCCGAGGTGGGAGACCTTGGCGGAAACAAACAACATTGCCGAGGCGTTTTTGCAGGATGCCACACACGCTCCGCAACCGATACAGGCTGCTGCGTCGAACGATGAGTCCGAATCATCCTTGGCAATCGGGATCGCATTGGCGTCGATGGCCGACCCGGTGCGCACGTCGATGTATCCACCGGCGGCGATGATCCGGTCGAAGGCTTCACGGTCGACAATCAGGTCGCGGATGATCGGGAAGGGATTGGCCCGGAAGGGTTCGATCCAGATCGTGTCATTGTCGGAAAACTTGCGCATGTGCAGCTGGCAGGTGGTGATCAAGCGACCGGGTCCGTGCGCCTCTCCATTGATGAACAAGCTGCAGGAACCGCAGATGCCTTCGCGGCAGTCGTGGTCGAAGGCGATCGGGTCCTCACCCTTGCGCACGAGATCGTCGTTCAGCACGTCCAGCATCTCCAGGAACGACATGTCCTCGGAGACGTTGTTGACCGGGTAGGTCACCATCTGGCCTTTGTCGTTGGGACCTTTCTGGCGCCAGATCTTCAGGTTCAGCTTCATGTTGCCCATCTGCCTTCAGTTTCATGTGTCGACCCAAGGGGTCGACGGTACAGGTGCATTGATCGATCGTTCGTGATGGCTATTTGTAGCTACGCTGGGTGAGTTTCACCTCCTCGAACGTCAGCGGCTCCTTGTGCAGTTCGGCCTTGCCGGCCTCGCCCAACCACTCCCATGCGGCGACATACGCGTAGTTCTCGTCATCGCGCTTGGCCTCGCCTTTTTGTGGGCCATCCATCTCCGCGTATTCTTCCCGGAAGTGGCCACCACAGCTTTCATTGCGGTCCAATGCGTCCATGCACATCAGCTCGCCCAGCTCGAGGAAATCGGCCACTCGACCGGCTTTTTCCAGCTCCTGGTTGAAGGCGTTGCCGCTGCCGGGTACGCGTACGTTCTGCCAGAAATCCTCGCGGATGGCGCGGATCTCCTGGATCGCCTGCTTCAAGCCTTCGGCGTTGCGGGCCATGCCGCACTTGTCCCACATCACCTTGCCCAAGGCCCGGTGGAAATCATCCACTGGCTTGGTGCCCTTGTTGTTCAGGAAATGATCGATGCGGTCCTTCACATCCTTCTCGGCAGCATCGAATTCCGGACGCTTGGTGTCGATCGGTCCGGTACGGATATCGTCGGCCAGGTAGTCGCCCACGGTATAGGGGATCACGAAGTAGCCATCGGCCAGACCCTGCATCAGGGCTGAGGCACCGAGGCGGTTGGCGCCGTGATCGCTGAAGTTAGCCTCACCCAACGCAAAGAGGCCGGGGACCGTGGTCTGCAGGTTGTAATCCACCCACAGGCCACCCATGGTGTAGTGCACGGCCGGGTAGATCTTCATGGCGTCCATGTAAGGGTTCTCGCCGACGATGTTCTCGTACATGTCGAAGAGGTTGCCATACTTGTCGCTCACCACCTTCTGGCCCAGTTCCCAGATGAGCTCCTTGCTGGGGTTGTCGATCTTCTTCACGTTGGCCTCCAGCTTTCCGTAACGTTCGATCGCCGCAGCGAAATCGAGATACACGGCTTCGCCGGTCTTGTTCACGCCGAAGCCTGCATCGCAACGCTCCTTCGCGGCACGGCTGGCCACATCGCGTGGGACCAGGTTCCCGAAGGCCGGGTATCGGCGCTCCAGGTAGTAATCGCGGTCGGCCTCAGGAATGTCGCCACCCTTCTTCTTGCCTTCGCGGATCGCTTTCGCGTCCTCGAGTTTGGCCGGCACCCAGATACGGCCGTCGTTACGGAGCGATTCGCTCATCAGCGTGAGCTTGCTCTGGTGCGTGCCGCTCACCGGGATGCACGTGGGGTGGATCTGCGTGTAGCAGGGGTTGGCCATGTAGGCACCGCGCTTGTGGGCTTTCCACGCTGCGGTGACGTTGCTGCCCATGGCGTTGGTGCTCAGGAAGAACACGTTGCCGTAGCCGCCGGTGCAGAGCAGTACCGCGTGCGCACCGTGCCGTTCGATCTCGCCGGTGATCAGGTTGCGGGCGATGATGCCGCGCGCCTTACCGTCAACGACAACAACATCGAGCATCTCGTGACGGTCGTACATCTTCACCGCGCCCTTGCCCACCTGGCGCATCAGCGCGCTGTAGGCACCGAGCAGAAGCTGCTGACCGGTCTGTCCTCGGGCATAGAACGTGCGGCTCACTTGCACACCACCGAACGAACGGTTATCCAACAATCCACCGTAGTCACGGGCGAAGGGTACACCCTGCGCCACACACTGGTCGATAATGTTGGCGCTCACCTCGGCCAGTCGGTAGACGTTGGCCTCACGCGCACGGTAATCGCCACCCTTCACGGTGTCGTAGAACAGACGGTAGGTGCTGTCGCCGTCGTTCTGGTAGTTCTTGGCGGCATTGATCCCGCCCTGCGCGGCGATGGAGTGTGCCCTCCGGGCGCTATCCTGGAAGCAGAAAGCCTTCACGTTATAGCCCAGCTCGGCCAGGGAAGCCGCGGCGGCACCACCTGCCAGGCCCGTGCCTACCACAATGATGTCGATGCGGCGCTTGTTCGCTGGTGCTACGATGCGGATGTGGCCCTTGTGATCCGTCCACTTTTTGTCGATGGGTCCGGGTGGGATCTTGCTGTCGAGGGTGCTCATGAGTGCAGGATGGTCTTAGGTCCGATGTCCAATGCCGAATGCGCGCTCCGCATCGGACATCGTCCATCGTACAGATGGCGTGCGCTGGACATGCGCGGGGATGCGGGCCGATGCTTACGCATTGATGAACATCCACACCGGGATGAGGGCAAAGAAGATGGGAACGATCACGGCAAAGAAGACGCCCACGTTCCTGATGATCGGCGTGTAGCGCGGGTGGTTCAAGCCCAGCGATTGGAATGAACTGGCGAAACCGTGCAGCAGGTGGAAGGCCAGCACACCCATCATGACCACATACAGCGCGACGTACCAGGGCTGCGCGAAGGCCGCGGCCACCAGCGTGTAGAGGTCCTTGTTGCCATCGGCATCCATGCCCAGCTCGCCCCAATGCATCTCGTACCAGAATGCCTTCATGTGGATCACCAGGAACACCAGGATCAGCGTGCCCAGGAGGGCCATCTGGCGGCTGTACCACGCACTGTTCGCGCCGGGCTTCTCGTAGGCGTATTTCACCGGGCGGGCCTTGCGGTTCTGGATCGCCAGCAGGAAACCGTCGAACGCATGGAACAGGATGCTGGCGTACAGCAGGTAGCTCACGGCCTTCACCAGGGGGAAGGTGGTCATGAACTTGGCGTAGGCGTTGAACTTCAGCTGCCCTTCGGGGCTCATGTCCAACAGTTGCAAGTTCCCCGCGAGGTGGGCGATCAGGAAGACGCAAAGGAAAAGGCCCGTCAGGGCCATCCAGTACTTCTTTGCGAGCGAGGAACCGAGTAATGCTGATCGTGCCATGACTGCTTAACAGCGAACCGCTGAGGTTCGTTCGGCCGCAAACTTACGGGGTGGGCCGTTGGGAAGGAAACGAAGCTTTAACCAGGGCTTGTTCGGAATTGTTCTGATCGGGGAACGGACCTTAAATCCACCTGAGGGGTTGCAGCAAGCAGACCACAGCGAGGCTTTGCGAGCGAGGGCTATAGCGGGTAGCCCGACGGCGCGCATTTGGCGCCGGCACGCCCAATTCACCAACTCCCATTCGCCATTCACCACATTCACCCTCCTACCTTCGCACTTCATCCATTTCCCAGATGCGTTACCAGCCCCTCTCCGCCGCCACCTACCGCGAGCACCGCGCCCGTTTCCGCCAGCACATGGAGAAAGGCGGGCTTGCCGTCTTCCACAGCAACGATGTAATGCCCACCAGCGCCGATGGGCACCTGCCGTTCAAGCAGGCCACGGACATCCTGCACCTCACGGGCATCGACCAGGAGGAGACGGTGCTGATGCTCTTCCCCGATGCGGTGGACGCCAAGGACCGCGAGATCCTCTTTGTGCGCGAGACCAACGAGCACATCGCGATCTGGGAGGGCGCCAAGTTCACGCAGAAGGAAGCCATGGACCTGAGCGGCATCGCCACCGTGCTCTGGACCAGCGCCTACGAGGCCACGGTGAAACGGCTGATGCCGCAGGCGGAGAAACTGTACCTGAACAGCAACGAGCACCTGCGCCAGGGCAACGAGGTGGAGACGCGTGAGGAACGCCTGAACAAGGTGCTGCGCGAGCGTTACCCGCTCCACGAACTGAAGCGCAGCGCACCGATCATGCACCGCATCCGCAGTGTGAAGACGACCGAAGAAGTGGCGCAGATGCGCAGGGCGGTGGCCATCACGGGCAAGGCGTTACAGCGGGTGTGCGGCTTCCTCAAGCCCGGTGTGAAGGAGTATGAGATCGAGGCGGAGATCACGCACGAGTTCCTGCGCAACGGCTCGCGCGGGCATGCCTACACGCCCATCATCGCCAGCGGCTACAGCGCCTGCGTGCTGCACTACATCACCAACGATCAGGTGTGCCAGGACGGCGATGTGATCCTGATGGACTTCGGCTGCGAGTACGGCGGTTACGCGAGCGACCTGACGCGCTGCCTACCGGTGAACGGCCGTTTCACCGATCGCCAACGGGCGGTTTACAATGCCGTACTGCGGGTGAAGAACGAGGCCACCGCGCTGCTGCGCCCCGGAACGATGTTGGCCGAGTACCACAAGGAGGTGGGCCGCATCATGGAAAGCGAACTGATCGGCCTGGGCCTGCTGGACAAGACCGACGTAAAGAACCAGGACCCCGAGCGCCCGCTATACAAGAAGTACTTCATGCACGGCACCAGTCACTTCCTGGGCCTGGACGTTCACGACGTGGGCCTATGGAACCAGCCGATCGCCGAAGGCATGGTCTTCACCGTGGAGCCGGGCATCTACATCCGCGAGGAGAAGCTGGGCATCCGTCTGGAGAACGATGTGCTGGTGACCAGCGGCGCGCCGGATGATCTGTTCAAGGAGATCCCGGTTGAGGCGGAGGCGGTGGAGGAGTTGATGAACAGGAAGAAGGTGGTGGCGTAGACCTGTGTTGTGAATGGACTCCAATGGACAGGAATGGCCCTCCATTCCTGTCCATTGGAGTCCATCTACGTCCATTGCCCGGATGTCTGTGGTGTTCATGGTGGTTTCCGATGGGCAGCGTTACGGATCAACGCCGGCCGCATTCAACCACCAAACCCCATCACCATGTACATCCGCTCCATCGGTATCGCCGGCTTCATCCTCGGCCTCCTCTTCAAGACCCTGCACTGGCCAGGGGCGAGTTACATCCTGCTCACCAGCGGGGTGCTCACCATCGTGACGCTCGCACTGTTGCTGTTCCGCAGGCCGGGTCCCTTGACCGTTCAGCTGCATTACCCGGCCATGCTCATCGGGTCTTTGATAGCGGTCATCACAGGCGGATCGTTCAAGATCATGCACTGGCCCGGTGCGAACATGCTCCTGCTGCTCGGGCTTACGATCTGTGCGGTGTGGTTCCTGATCCCGCAGCCCCGCAAGGTGGCCAACGCATAAGGCGCTTGTTATGGAATGAAGAAGGCCCCCCGATCGCTCGAGGGGCCTTCGCATGTTGTGCTGTTGGGGCTACTTCACGAGGTACACCACTTCCACCTTCTCCTGCAAGGTGGTATCCACCACGCAGGTATGGTACACCTCGCCGTATTCATCGCGGTCCAGCACGTTGCCTGCCACGGTAAGGGCCCGGTAGACGGGCACGATGGGTGTGGAGGAGGTCACGAGGCGCGGCGGAGTTGAAAGGGTTTCACCGTGGAGAGCTCGCCGTCGAGCACCATCAGGTAATACTCCTCGCCGTCCAGATCGGTGATGCGCACCCGGGTCACGGGACCGTTCACTTCCCCGGTCTTCACGATATGGCCCTTGCTGTCGCAGATGTCAAAGAGGGCATCCTGTGAGCCGGGCTCGTAGTCGAACATGAGCAGGCGCTCGATCTGGTCGATGCGCAGGCGGATTTGGTGGGTTCCCTGTTCCATTGCGGTGGCAATTGCCCCGTTGTACGCCAGTCCCTGCCATAGGTTGCAAACCCAAGGGCCCGACCCACATTGCTGCGGACCGGGCCCCACCACCAAACCAAAAGACAGACTACTTGCAAACCAACCGACGTGCGGGCTAACTGCCCTGGTCATTGAAGATCCACAGCGGTATCCCGCCAGGGACCAAAGAGCTTTTTGTGATCATCGCAACAAGGGGTTTTGGTTCGTTCGTGACCCCAAACTACCACAGCACGGACCGTTGGAAAAGGGACGAACGAGCAACGGCGGCTTCGCAGGAACGAGCGGTATGGGGAGGTCGGGAGCGCCGTGAAGCCCCGCTATCGTGACCGGGCCCAGGCCTTGCCGTTGGCTGCCTGAGGGGCACCGTTCACCCATGATCGCCGCACACATCATCCGGGCATCCTATCTTTTCGCCAAACCAACCACCATGGCCCTGCGCGTATTGATCGTGGATGATGAGGCGGATGCACGCGACAACCTGCGTCTGATGCTGGCGGAGTACTGCCCCGAAGTGGAGATCGTGGGACAGGCCGGCAGTGCGGCCGAGGCGCGCCAGCGGATACAGGAGCTTCAACCCAACGGACTGTTCCTTGACATCAAGATGCCCGGGGAGGATGGCTTTTCGCTGTTGGCATCCGTGGCCGAGCTGGACCTGCCGGTCGTCTTCACCACCGCCTATGACGAATACGCGCTCCAGGCCTTCAAGCAGAACGCGCTGGACTATCTGGAAAAGCCGATCGACCCCGATGACCTGCAGCGGGCGGTGAGGAAGATGCACAAGATGACCGATGAGCTGGGTTCCGGGCAGCCCTCGGCGATCGCCGCCCTGATGAAGGACCCGGCCTCGCCCCTGAGCTCTCGCGTGGCCATTCCCGGGCGCGACGGACTGGTGCTGCTGAAGCACACGGACATCCTTTATTTGGAGGCCAATGACAGCTACACCACCATCCACCTGCTGGACGGGAAGCGATCGGTGAGCAGCAAACACATCCGGGTGTTCGAGAACAACCTCGATCCGAAGACCTTCTTCCGGGTGCACAAATCGTACATCATCAACCTGGAGCACCTCAAGGGCTTCAACCGGGCCGAGGGGAACATGGCCGTGCTGGACAACGGCACGCTGATCCCGGTGTCGCGCCGCAGACTTCCTGATTTCCTAGGCCTGATCAACACGTTCTGAGCTCCGTGACGCGCCTGGCGCATGGGTCCTTGGTGCTGTTCCTGCTGATCGGCGGGCGCAGTTCCTCGTTCGCGCAGCAGCATGCCTTCGCACAGTGGACACCCAAGGACGGACTGGCCCAAAGCCAGGTGCGTTGCATGGTGGAGGATGCCAAGGGCTACCTGTGGTTCGGCACGTTGGGTGGAGCCAGCCGTTTCGATGGGCGGGAGTTCGTGAACTATGCCCTGCAGGAAGGACTGCCCGATGCCCAGATCAATGCCATGGTGGATGATGGCCGGGGCACCCTGTGGATGGCAGCAGGGGGCCAACTGGTGAAGATCACGGGCACCACCATCGCCAGCGAACTTCTGCCACCCGACAGCCGGAACGCCCGCATCATGGGCCTGGCCACGGACAGTGCAGGCACGCTCTACATCGGCACCGATGGCGGCGGAATGTTCATCCGCCGTGGTGCGGAGATCACCGCCCTGCCAGGCTATCCGCAGGATACGGCCGCGAACATCCGGGCCCTGCTGCTGCTGCGGGACGGAGGATTGCTCATCGGCCTGAGGAACGGACTGCTCCATTGGCGCGACGGGACCTGCCGTGCCGTGCAGGTGGGCGATACCGAGATCAAAACCATCGGTGCTCTGGCCGAAGGTCGCGATGGCACCTGGTGGATCGGGACCACCCTGGACGGGCTCTTCAAGCGCCGACCCGATGGCCGTGAGTCAGCCTACGACGAGGAGTCCGGTCTGCTGCTGAACAACGTGCGCTGCCTGCTGGTGGATGACGAGGACCGCCTGTGGGTGGGAACGAAATTCGGGCTCAACCTGCTCGAAGGGGAACGCATGCGGGTGTTCACCATCCACCAGGGTATGCCGAACGACAACATCACCAGCGCTTATCAGGACCGGCAGGGTGATCTCTGGTTCGGGACCGACGGGGCCGGTGCCCTGCGTTACGCCGGTGACCGCTTCGTCTCGTTCACGGTGAAGGACGGCCTTTGCAGCGACCTGGTGATGAGCATCACCGCGGATGCCGCAGGCGACCTGTGGCTGGGCACCTATGACAATGGCATCTGCCGGCTGGATGGCATGGCCATGGTGACCACCTTGGACGGACTGCCGAACAATACCATCTGGTGCGGACTCCTCGACCGCAAGGGCCTGCTATGGTTCGGGACCAGCGATGGACTGGCCTGCATGGAACGCGGGCTGGTGAAGGTCCTGCCGGAAGCCGTCACCCTTGCAGGTCAGCGCGTGGTGGCCATGCACGAGGCGCGGGATGGCAGCATCTGGTGCGGCATGCGTGATGGTGCGGCCCGCCTGCATCCCGATGGTCGGATGGAGATCCATCCTGCGGGCGACGGCGGTCCCGGTCGCTCGATCCGCAATATCACCGAAGATGAACAAGGCCTGCTCTGGATGGCGACGGAGAACGGCCTGTACACCTACGACGGCAGGACCTTCCAGGCGCGCACGGTGAACGACGGCCTGTGCGACAACACCGTGCAGAGCCTGGCCTGGGACACCAAAGGCCGCTTGTGGGCCGGCACCACCAACGGGATCTCCTGCTGGGACGGGCGGAAGTTCACCACCCTGCGCTTCGCCTCCGATTTCGGATCGAACTTCATCGACCTGCTCCGCACGGACCAGCAGGGAAGGCTTTGGGCCGGGACCAACAACGGGCTCTTCGTCTTCCATCCGGACAGTGCCCTTTCCGATCCGTCCGAACACGTCCATTTCACCCAGAACGACGGATTGCGCAGCCTGGAGTTCAACCTGAACGCCAGCCACCTGGACCCCAGGGGCCGCTTGTTGTTCGGAAGCACCGGTGGCCTGGTGCACCACGATGTCACCCGGCACCCCTTGGAAGAAAGCCTGCTGGTGCCGCACATCCACATCACCGCGTTGCGCTCCTACCTGCAGCCCACCGATTGGACGGGCCAGAGCAAGGGCTACGATGAACAGGGACTGCCGGTGGACCTGAGCCTGGCATACCGGCGCAACTACCTCACGTTCGACTACGTGGGCATCAGCCTTTCGGCGCCGGAACGGGTGCAGTACCGATACCGCCTGGTGGGCTACGACCAGGACTGGCTGCCCGCCACGGATGCCCGTTTCGCCAGCTACAGCAACCTGCCGCATGGCGAATACACCTTCGAGGTGGTCGCCTCGGAGGATGGTTCGGCATGGAGCGCTCCCGCCTCCTTCACCTTCCGCATCGAACGACCCTACTGGCTTCAGTGGTGGTTCTTCCTGATCGTCGGCCTTGCGTTGGCGGGCTCCGGCTATGGCATCCACCGGTACCGCGACACGGTGCGGCAACGCCACGAACGCACGCGCCAGCTCATGCTCCGCTCGCGCATGCTGCAACTGGAACAGCAGGCCTTGAACGCCAACATGAACCGGCATTTCGTCTTCAACGCGCTCAACAGCATCCAGTACCACATCAACAAACAGGACCGCGCCACGGCCAGCAGGTACCTCACCAGTTTCGCGAAGCTCATCCGCAAAAACCTCGACGCGAGTCAGAACGATACCACCTCACTGGCCGAGGAGCTCGAACGCCTGGAACTTTACCTGCTTCTTGAGCACATGCGCTTCAAGGACAAGTTCCGCTACCGCATCACCATCGACCCGGCGGTGGATACGCGCCATGTGCACCTGCCCGCCATGATGCTGCAACCCTACGTGGAGAACAGCATCTGGCATGGCATCCTGCCCATGGACCACCAGGGCGAGGTGCATATCCAGGTGGCCCCCTCCGGGAGCGGCCGGGTGATGATCCTGATCGAGGACGATGGCATCGGCGTGGACCGCAGCCGCGACAACAAGCAGGGCGTGACCTCGGACCACATCTCCAGGGGCATCGAGATCACCAAGGGGCGTGCCGATGTGCTGCGGAAACTGGAACTGAGCGACATCCGTATCAACGGGCCCGAACAGCGCAACGCCCCCGGCACGAACAACCCACTGGGGACCCGCGTCTCCATCGAATTGCCTGCCGACGGGACAAAAGGTTCGTAGCAGGGCTTGCATTTCGCTGCGGACCACCCTATATTTGAACAGTCTTTCAGCATCACCCCATGCGGTTCAGCGCCATAATCCTCCTGATCTCCCTCCTCCTCGCGTCCTGCGCGAAGGAAGAAATGCAGGGTCCCTGTGGTTCGGACACTACCACGGAGAGCGCCAAGGCCAAGGGCTCCTTTGACAAGGATGGACCCGTTGGCACGGACGGTCCGGACGGTGGGACCATCAGCGATGATGGGGACGACCTCAACGACAGCGAACGCAGTCGGAAGAAGAAGAAGCCGTAGGACTTCATAACACGATCTTGATCAACGCCCGGTTCCGACCGGGCGTTGTCATTCGCACCGCATCCTACCTGCTTCTCGCCGTTCCTCGCACTGTGCTTTCAGGGCGCCTGTGGATCTCGGTATTTTCTCATCGCCCAGGACCCCGTGGACCTTCCCTGGAGCGCCGGCACCATGTCGAACAGGACCCAAGATCATGTGCATCGCCTGATCCTTTCCATGACCAGGGCGGAGAAACGCTACTTCAAGCTCTTCACCGGCCGGAACTCGAACCTCGGGCATAGCAACCACACCGTGCTGTTCGATGCCATTGCCGCCATGGAGCACTATGACGAGCAGGCATTGATGGACCAGTTCAAGGGGGAGGCCTTCACCCATCGCTTCGCCATCACGAAGCGCCGGCTGTACGAGGCCATCCTGCGCAGCTTGGACGCCTTCCATGCCGAAAGTTCGGTGGATGCGCGGCTCGGACGCATGCTCCACCAGTTGGAGATCCTGCACGACCGTTCGCTGTATGAGGACGCGGCCAAAATGCTCCTCAGCATCACCAAGCTGGCGCGGCAGCACGATCGACAGGGCGCGCTGGTGGCTGCCTTGGAATGGGAGCGGCGCCTGGGCGAGCGCGACAACTATGTGCACATCGGCCCGGACGAACTCGATGAGCTGTGCATGAACAGCCAGGCCCTGAACGATGAACTGGCTGAACTGCATGAGCTATGGAGCCTGAAAAGCCGATTGTTCATGACCCTGTACCGCAAGGGCCAGGTGCGGGATGAACAGATGCGCCGTGACGTCGAGGCCCTGCTCGCTCATCCGGTGCTGCAGGGAACGGCTGCGCCACGGTCGGCCAAGGCGGGGTTCCTTCGCCACCATATCCGGAGTGCCGCAGCCTTCGCCATCGGTGACCTCGGGACCTGCTTCGATCACCTGAAGGCCAACCTCCTCGCCCTGCAACAGGAACGTGAACGCTTCTTGAACGAGCCCAACCTTGTCCTCTCCGTGCTCAGCAATCTGGCCTTCGTCAGTGTGGCCCTGGGTCGCTACACGGAAGCGTTCGCCTACCTGAAGGCCTTCCGCAACACGCCCGCCGAATGGAACATGGCGGAGAACGAGGACCTCGACCTGAAGCTCTTCAGCACCAGCTACAGCCTGGAACTGGGCATCCACACGCGCATGGGACGCGTGGACCTGGCGCTGGAACTCGCGCCCGCCGTGGAGCGCGGCCTTGAACGGTACGGCGATCGGCTGGGACCGGTGCGTAAGGCCGGGTTCCAATATCAGCTGGCCTATGCCCGCTTCCTTGCCGGCCACACCGATGAGGCCCTTCGCTGGGCCAACAAGCTGCTCGACGGATTGCGGACCGAGGACAGCAGCGACCTGGCGGTGGCAGGACGGACGCTCTACCTGGCCCTGCTGCTCGAAGCGAACAAGAAGGACCTCCTCCCCTATGCGCTGCGCAACACGGAACGTTTCCTTCAGAACCGCGACCGCATGCACCGCTTCGAGCCCTTGTTCATGACGCTGCTCCGAGCATCGCTCCGTGCCCGTGACATGGATGAACTGCGCAGCGTGTTCACGACCTTCCGGGATGCGTTGATGCCGCTGGCCGATGACCCCCTCGAACGCGGCGTGTTCGATCAGTTCGATGCGCTGTCGTGGGCGGAGAGCAAGGCCACCGGACGACCCTTGAACGAGGTGGTGATGGAGCGTGCTGCTCGGACCGGCCAGGCCGCCTGAACCGGTCAGTCCCGCTTCAGGAAGGCATCCCAGCCTTGGGCGGCCAGCACATGAAGCCCGCCCTGCTTGTCCACCAGGTGATAGCCGCTGGCCGCATCCGTCATGTGCCCGATGATGCTCAAGCTCGGGTTGCCCTTCACCTTCTCGAAATCGCTTTGCGCGATGGTGAACAGCAGTTCGTAATCCTCGCCCCCGTTCAGGGCACAGGTGCTCGGATCCAGGTTGAAGTCGCGGGCCGTCTGGTAGGTCGTTGGGTCGATGGGCAGTTTGTCGTCGTAGATGCGCACACCGAGGACGGATGCCCGACAGAGATGCAGCGCATCACTGGCCAGGCCATCGCTGATGTCGATCATGCTGGTCGGCTTCACATCCATGGTCTTCAACAAGGCGATGATGTCGCGCCGGGCCTCGGGCTTCAACTGCCGTTCGATGATGTAATCATGGCCCTCCAGATCGGGCTGGGCACCGGTCTCCTTGAACACCGCTTTCTCGCGCTCCAGGATCTGCAGGCCCATGTAGGCGCCACCCAGGTCGCCGCTCACCACCAGCAGGTCGTTGTCCCTGGCACCACTGCGGTACACGATGTCCTCCGGCCTGGCCGCACCGATGGCCGTGATGCTGATGATGAGTCCGCTGGTGCTGCTGCACGTATCTCCGCCGACCAGGTCCACACCATAATGATCGCAGGCCAGCAGCATGCCTTCGTAGAGCTCATCCACCGCCTCCACCGGGAAGCGGTTGCTCAGGGCCAGCGCCACGGTCACCTGCCGGGGCTCGGCGTTCATGGCGTACACATCGCTGAGGTTCACCACGATGGCCTTGTAGCCCAGGTGCTTCAGCGGCATGTAGCTCAGGTCGAAATGCACGCCTTCCACCAGCATGTCGGTGGTCACCACCTGGTGCAGACCCTGTGGGTCGATCACGGCGGCGTCATCGCCGATACCCCTCAGGGAAGAAGGCTGCACGAGCTGCACACGGGCGGCCAGGCGGTGGATGAGGCCGAATTCGCCCAAGGCGGAAAGTTCGGTGCGGGTGGAGGGATCCTGGAACGGGCTGTCGGACATGGGCGCAAAGGTCGGAACCCGCGCAGGTTCATGCATCGTGACTGCCGAAGTGAGGTGTCGGACCGGCGATCAGGCCGTTGAACGAACCTCCAGCGACTCCCGGTGTTCCTACCGCAACCCTTGGTCACTCCGGCGAAGGCGCGTACATTTGCACTGGATCCTTGTTTAGACTGATTCTAAATAAGGAATGATCCCCCTCTTCCGCCGAGGCTACGGCGGGTAAAGACATGATCAAAGTCTCTGAGAACGCCAAGTCCGAGGTCACCAAGCTCCTCGGTATGGAAGGCCGCGGGCCGGACCACTTTGTGCGTGTTGGCGTGAAGGGCGGCGGCTGCAGCGGCCTGATGTACGACCTCGACTTCGACGACCAGATGAAGGACGGCGACAAGGTCTTCGAGGACAACGGCGTGAAGGTGGTGGTGGACAAGAAGAGCCTGCTATACCTCCTCGGCACCACCCTCGATTTTAGCGGAGGCCTCAACGGCAAAGGCTTCCAGTTCGTGAACCCCAACGCCAACCGTACCTGCGGCTGTGGTGAAAGCTTCAGCATCTGAGCATGGCACAGGACACCGACGATATCCTCCGCGAGGTCACCGAGAAGGAGTACGCCTACGGCTTCATCACGGACATCGAGAGCGAGAAGGCCGCGAAGGGCTTGAACGAGGACATCGTTCGCTTCATCAGCGCGAAGAAGAACGAGCCCGAGTGGATGCTGGAGTGGCGGCTGGAAGCCTACCGCATCTGGCTGAAGATGGAAGAGCCGCACTGGGCGCACGTCCACTACCCCAAGATCGACTACCAGAACAGCTACTACTACAGCGCGCCGAAGAAGAAGCCGCAGCTGAACAGCTTGGACGAGGCCGACCCCGAGCTGGTAAAGACCTTCGAGAAGCTCGGCATTTCGCTGGAAGAACAGAAGCGTCTGGTAGGCGTGGCGGTGGATGTGGTGTTCGACAGCGTGAGCGTGAAGACCACCTTCCAGGCTGCACTGAAGGAGAAGGGCATCATCTTCATGAGCTTCAGCGAAGCGGTGCAGGAGCATCCCGAGCTGATCAAGAAGTACCTCGGCAGCGTGGTGCCGCGCACGGACAACTACTTCGCTGCGCTCAACAGCGCCGTGTTCAGCGATGGCAGCTTCTGCTACATCCCGCCGGGCGTGCGCTGCCCCATGGAGCTCAGCACCTACTTCCGCATCAACGAGGCCATGACCGGCCAGTTCGAGCGCACCCTGCTGATCGCCGATGAAGGCGCGTACGTGAGCTACCTCGAAGGGTGTACCGCTCCCATCCGCGATGAGCATCAGCTGCACGCCGCCGTGGTGGAACTGGTCGCGTTGAAGGACGCCGAGATCAAGTACAGCACCGTCCAGAACTGGTACCCCGGCGACAAGGAGGGCAAGGGCGGCATCTACAACTTCGTCACCAAGCGCGGCATCTGCCTGGGCGACCGCAGCAAGATCAGCTGGACGCAGGTGGAGACCGGCAGCGCCATCACGTGGAAGTACCCCAGCTGCGTGCTGAAGGGGGACCACAGCATCGGCGAGTTCTACAGCGTGGCGGTCACCAACAACCGCCAGCAGGCCGACACCGGCACCAAGATGGTCCACATCGGCAAGGGCACCAAGAGCACCATCGTAAGCAAGGGCATCAGCGCGGGCTTCAGCAACAACAGCTACCGCGGCCTGGTGAAGATCGGCAAAGGCGCGAAAGGCGCGCGCAACTTCAGCCAGTGCGATTCACTGCTGCTCGGCGACCGCTGCGGCGCGCACACCTTCCCGTACATCGAGAGCGAGAACCCGACCGCCATGGTGGAGCACGAAGCCACCACGAGCAAGATCGGCGAGGACCAGATCTTCTACCTCAACCAGCGCGGCATCGAGACCGAGAAGGCCGTGAGCCTGATCGTGAACGGGTATTGCAAGGAAGTGTTGAACCAGTTGCCGATGGAGTTCGCGGTCGAAGCCCAAAAGCTGTTGGCGGTAAGCCTGGAAGGATCTGTTGGATAACCGATGTAGCGTCGACCCACCGGGTCGACCTACGCATCATAAGTGACGACGATACAAATGCTGAAGATCGAAAACCTCCACGCCAACATCGAAGGCAAGGAGATCCTGAAAGGAATAAGCCTCGAAGTGAAGGCTGGTGAAGTCCACGCCATTATGGGACCTAATGGTTCTGGAAAGAGCACCTTGGCGAACGTTCTCGCTGGACGGGATGAATATGAGGTGACCGAAGGAACGGTAACCTACCAAGGCGCCGACCTGCTCGAACTCTCACCAGAAGAACGTGCCTGGAAAGGCATCTTCCTCGCCTTCCAATACCCGGTGGAGATCCCCGGCGTGAGCAACATGAACTTCCTGCGCACGGCCATGAACGAGACCCGCAAGGCCAATGGTCTCGCGGA
>JBGTAJ010000079.1:0-2835 GCA_041749915.1 Flavobacteriales bacterium | reverse complement strand
CATGTACGCCGTACATCGTCTGCACATTGCTCAACGAGCCAGCATTGTTAGTGGTTCCGCTCAGCCCGTATAGTTGCCTCGCGCTCCCATTAGATGTACAAAGGACAGTCCCTCTTCCTCCCAGTGCCTCATCCAATGTTCCGCTCACGGTAGCTCTGGAGAATATGCCGAACATATCCGTATCAACATCCTGCGTACTGACCTCTGCATTACACTCGATCCCATAGGTCAGTTCCATTCCATCCCGACTGGTCACCTCTATCCCTCTCATCACATCACTGGAAGCCCCAGCGGCGGGTCGAACCTGTACAAAGATCCCATTGCTATCTCCGTCATCTCCATCCATCGTCACATGCACCGCATGCTCCAACTGTGGCACGGTCGCCGTCTCAAGCACCGTCAGCTTTCCCTGCGCTCCGGTGGTCCCGATGGAAACATGGCTTATATCACCAGGGCAATCCCCACCGGCTGTCCCCAAGGCAGTCCGCATATTGAAGTTGTTCACGGCATTGGCAATGGACCAGTCACAATCTGCACCTCCACCTGGCACAGGGTTGGGTAGGAAACGCCATCCCAGCACACCAGTGGGATCCACCACAACATACTGTGTGAGGTTATCTGCCTCCAACTCGGTTGGAAGTTGCCGGATGCGCACACTGCCATCCAGGACATCGAGGCGCTCGGTGGGATTCACACCGGCGTTGAAGTAATCCCCGATACCGAAATAGCCTTCATCGCCACTGACATCCGGTATCAGACGGGCGATCTCCAAGCCATTCAACGAACCGGAGACCGAGGTGGTGGTGGGTGGTGATGTGAACACCATTCGGAGCGCATCCGGGCCGAACTGCCCTCCCCCGAATATCTCCCGATTATCCGCCCAATTGATCACCGCATCAATGCGATCGGCCGACTCGCGCTTAAAGCCCACATACATCCACTCGCTGGCTTCGCTCATACTCGTGCCCGTTCGCATCCAAGGACGGTATCCTGCTACTTCGGTGCCGCCGTTATCCAAGTGCAGCATGGTTAGCGGTGGCGGGGTGCCGGGCAAGGCCGCGAAGCTCCCGATACCCAAATGCCCGCTAAGATTCAGGCCCGTGTAACCGTTCACGGTCTGGCCAAGTAACGTTGGCGATAGCGTCACCCGACGGATCGCAGCGGTGTACCAGTCGATGGGAAAATTCCCATCGTGCCGTACCTGCAACTCCACCAAACTGTTCACATCACAGCCGACGAACTCGTTCGGGGTGAGTATCGTATTGCTTTCCACGGTCACCTGCGCATTCAGCGTCGCGGTGGCCCACAGCAGGCTAAAGCTGATCAGCCCTGTTATTCTTGTTCTCGTTCTCATGGTCTTCGATGTGTTGACGAAGACCGGAATACATCTCAGCGCATCACAACAAAACGGATCGATCGCCTCCCTTCTTCACCGCGCAGCACCAGCACATACTGGCCCATGGGCCATGCACCCACATCAATAGCCATCCTCTCCATACCCCAAACTGGTCCGGACCAGACCATTCGCCCCAAGGGATCCAGCACCCAGGCATCCGCGTATCCAGCGCCCAAGCCAGTTACCTGAACAGTTCCGTTGGCTGGGTTGGGATAGAGACCGGGCCTGGATGATGATGATTGCGGGACACCAGTAGTTAGGGGACAACCAGTAGGATCAACCGACACACAGATGGCATCCACCGGCATGTACGCCCGATTATAATAACCAACCGCAATGGTGTCCAGGATGGTGTTCGCATCAGTGAAGTGGTTGCCGATAGCGATGTACCGGTACGCCGAATCGGCCACAAAGCTGCCGCTCACCAAGGTCCAACCTGCCGTATCCGTCACCACTTCAGGGTGGTAAACCTGGGCGTAGTTCCTTAGCCCAAATGGCTGCATGCCGGTTACCCAGTAGTATGGATCCATGGTGAACAGCATCCCGATGTTGTTGCTGCAGATCCCAAAGTTGCCCACAGCATAGCCACCTGTACCGGCATTCACCCACATGCTCGCGTAATAGGTCACCCCCTCTTCCATCGGCTCAACGAGTTCCGCACCGATCATTTCACGGGTGTCGTTACCATAGGCGAATGTGAAGAGTCCAGAGTATGAGCCCCCTTCATATGGATACTGGTTGATAACCCCAGACTGTGGCACCCAGTTGATGGAACCTTCCGGCACGCAACTTCTGAAGTAATCCGGAGTGCCGCTGAAGGAGAACCAATGCAGCGGCTGACCGTTGGGAAAGTACCCAAGTTGCACAGCACACGTGTCGGCTTCCTCGAACGATGGGTTCGGCACAAGGTTGACCTGCCCTTCGCAAAGACGAGGCATAAAGAGCAGCACCCCGAACGGCAACCACATCGTGGCTACCAGGGTCGCTCTATACACATGCATGCGAAATGCCATGTCCACTTTCCGTTGTTGTGATGCGCCGGATGCGTTCCGGTCGCATTGAATTGCTGGCGCTCCTGGGTACCGGGTAGACACCGCACCCTATGCGATGCGCTGCCTACCTGTGCGTTTAGGCCTGTGGCCTCTACACTGTACCCGGCGCCCTTGAGGCCATGCACCGGCTCCCCAAGGGTCTGTACCTTTGTGCTAGCTCGTATTCATCTTCTTTCGCGAGTTGGTGGGACATGAGTGACCGAGGCCCCTGGTGTTAGCGCACCGGGGGCTTCATCGTGATGGCAGGTTCGCATGGGCCTACCTTGGTGAGTTGCAAATTGTTTGGACCGCTGGACCGCTGCCTGCCAGCCGGAGGCAGGGACCGCTGGACCGCTGGACCGCTGCCTGCCAGCCGGAGGCTGGGACCGCTGCCTGCCAGCCGGAGGC
>JBGTAJ010000078.1:0-1620 GCA_041749915.1 Flavobacteriales bacterium | reverse complement strand
ACGTAACCCCGCATCTCCCGGGGTTCGGGACCGGTGATGTCGATGATGCGGGTGCTGGCCGTGAGCACCACGTTGGCGCCCAGCACGGCTTCCCTGCCCACCCGAACGCCCTCCACCACGATGGCGCGCGAACCGATGAAGCAGCCGTCCTCAATGATCACCGGCGCGGCCTGCACGGGCTCCAGCACACCGCCGATGCCCACGCCGCCGCTCAGGTGCACGTTCTTGCCGATCTGCGCGCAACTGCCCACCGTGGCCCAGGTGTCCACCATGGTGCCCTCATCCACATAGGCGCCGATGTTCACGTAGCTCGGCATCAGGATCACGCCCGGGGCCAGGTAGCTGCCGTGGCGCGCAATGGCATGGGGCACCACCCGCACACCCAGCTGGGCATAGTGCTTCTTCAGGGGGATCTTGTCGTGGAATTCCATCGGACCCACCTCGAAGGTGTGCATCTGCTTGATGGGGAAGTACATCAGCACGGCCTTCTTCACCCATTCGTTCACCTTCCACGCATTGTCACTCCGGGCTGTCATCCCGGCGAAGGCCGGGACCGGAGTCGCACCAATTTCCTCAACGGGCTCAGCCACGCGCAGTTGCCCACGGTCCAGGCGCTCCACCACACCTTCAATGGCCAGTACCACTTCCTCGTCGCGGAGCATGGTGCGGTCCGCCCAGGCCTTCTCGATCAGTTCATGCATCTCATCCGCCACCCACGCATTGGGCCAGGGCAGCATGCAAAGATGCGCGCCATTCTCCGGACCTTCACCCCCGATATGCCCCGCGTACTTGCCATCGACCACGGACTGAAGCGCACCGGCATCGCCGTCACCGACCCCCTGCGCATCATCGCTACCGCGCTGGACACCGTGCCCACCACCGAGCTCTTCGCCTACCTCAAGGCCTACGTGGCCCGCGAAGCGGTGGACGGCTTCGTGGTGGGACTGCCCATGCACTTGGACGGGAAAGCCACCGATGCCACGCCCCACGTGCTGGAGTTCATCGGCCACCTGAAGAAGGCCTTCCCCGGCAAATGGGTGGAGACCGTGGACGAGCGCTTCACCAGCCGCATGGCCCAGCAGGTGATGCTCAACAGCGGCAAAGGCCGCATGGCCCGGCGCGACAAAGGCGCCATCGACCGCATCAGCGCCACCATCATTTTGCAAGGGTGGATGGAGGGTGTGCAGCGTTAAGGGAAGGGAAGGGGAAGGGGCAGGAGCAGGGGCAGGGGCGGGGGCAGGAGCAGGGGCAGGAGCAGGGGCAGGAGCAAGTGACAAGTCGCAAGTCACAAGGCACAAGTGGCAGGTCACAAGAGCACCAACCGCAATACCCGGCCCAAGGCACCGTAGCATCGACCCACTGGGTCGACCTATGAAAATGTGAATGGATGGCAGGGAAGGAGCAGGGGCAGGAGCGATGAATAGTTCTTGGATCAACATCTGTCGCTGTTGGTAAGGGAAGGACCGTTGCCCCTTTGCCGATGGGGTCTGTTAGATTAAGTGTGTCATGATCTTGATCACTGTTGTTGTTGATGTTGTTGGGTTTTCAACGAGGGGGTTTGGGGGAGACTCATAACCTGTTGATCGTTGTTGGTAATCTGTGGATCGAAGCGCGGACCGA
>JBGTAJ010000077.1:0-3327 GCA_041749915.1 Flavobacteriales bacterium | reverse complement strand
GCAGTGACCCTGGTTCACCGCACTGTAGGCACTGAGGAAATCGTAGTAGCGTTTGCCCTCCACGTCCCACACAAAGACGCCCAGGCCACGGTCCAGCACCACCGGCAGGGGGTGGTAGTTGTGGGCGCCGTAGCGCTCCTCGAGGGCGATGGCTTTCTGGGACTTGCTTTGGGCGGTGGAAAAGACTTGCATGACGGACGGGCGTAGGGCGGCAAAAGTACGGCTTGGGGGCGCGAGGGGTTGGAAACCTTAGCTTCGCAGTACCATGGCCGCGCGTTACCTCATCACCATCACCGATCCGAAGCAGCGGAAGTTCTTTGAAGAGCTTATCGGCCATTTGGATTTCGTGAAGGTGGAGAAGCCTACCAGCGCACCAAAGCGCAAGTGGACGAAGAAGGAGAAGGAGTTCATGGAAGGCTTGCGTGAGTCCATTCAGGAGATGAAGGACGACCTGAGCGGCAAGAAGAAGCTGCGGTCCGCAAGAGAATTCCTCGATGAGCTTCGCGGTTGATACAACGAAGGGGTTCGAGCGCGAGGCAAAGCGCCTTTTCAAACGCTATGCATCGCTTCCAGCTGACATCGCTGCGTTGATCGGAGAACTTGAGGATGAACCACATCAGGGAACACCGATCGGCCGCAGCTGCTACAAGATCCGCATGGCCATCCGCTCTAAAGGCAAAGGCAAAAGCGGCGGGGCGCGAGTGATCACCTGTGTGGTAGCCGTGCGCGAAACGGTCTACTTGCTTTCGATCTACGATAAGTCCGACCAGGCTACTTTGAGCGATACCGCGCTGAAAGCCATGTTGGACGAGTTGGGGCTTTGAGGCTATCCCCATCTTTGCCGACCCGCCTCAGGCGGTCCCCCCATGCGCCGCACCAAGTACAAAGAGCCCGTTTTCATCGAGAACCTCGCGGTCACCAGCGCAGGCGCCCAAGGCAAGGCCATTGCCAAGCAGGACGGACTGGTGGTGTTCGTGACCGGTGCCGTGCCGGGCGATGTGGTGGACGTGCGCGTGACCAAGAAGAAGAGCAACTACGCAGAGGCGATCGTTACGCGGATCGTTTCTCCCTCACGGGACCGTATCACACCGTTCTGCAAGCACTTCGGCACCTGCGGCGGCTGCAAGTGGCAGGACCTCTCCTACACGAAACAGCTCGAGTACAAGCAGCAGCAGGTGATCGATAACCTGGAGCGTCTGGGCGGGCTGGAGCTTCCGGCGGTGACACCGATCATGGAATCGCCGAGCCTGACGCACTACCGGAACAAGCTGGAGTATTCGTTCTGCAACGCGCGGTGGTTCACGAAGGAGGAGATGGAGGTGTCAGGTGGGAGTGCGTCTGAGCATTTGGGCGACTCCGGCCTGCCTACCGGACAGGCAGGCTCGGAGGCCGGAGTGACATCCCGGGTCGAGCCCGGGATAACAGATCGCAATGCCTTGGGCTTCCACATCCCCATGCGCTTCGATCGGGTGCTGGACATCAGCGTATGCCACCTGCAACCCGAACCAAGCGATGCCATCCGCAACTTCTTCCGGGCGCACGCTCGGGTGCATGGCCTCAGCTTCTATGACCAGCGGGAACACGTCGGCTTCCTGCGCACACTATTGATCCGCACGACGACCACCGGTGAGTGCATGGTGCTGCTGTCCGTTGGCCATGAGGATATGGAAGCGCGCGAACGCATCCTCGGTGATCTGGTGCAGGCCTTCCCGCAGCTCACCAGCGTGCTGTGGACGGTGAACCCCAAGAAGAACGACACCATCTTCGACCTGGACATCCACGTGTTCCATGGGCGCGATCACTTGGTGGAAGAGCTGCCTGATGGACCCGGCGGAAAACCGCTTCGTTTCCGGATCGGGCCGAAGACCTTCTTCCAGACCAACCCCGAGCAGACCATCGCCATGTATCGCCTCACGCGTGAATTGGCGGGCCTCACCGGTGCCGAGAACGTGTACGACCTTTACTGCGGTGCGGGCAGCATCACGCTTTACCTCGCCGCTGCGGCAAAGCATGTGGCGGGCGTGGAACTCGTGCCCGAGAGCGTGGCCGATGCCCGCGTGAACGCTGCGTTCAACGGCATCACCAACGTGAGCTTCGCGGCGGGCGACATGAAGAAGGTGCTCGATCCCGCCTTCGTGGCGCAGCACGGCAAACCCGATGTGGTGGTGACCGATCCACCGCGCGCCGGCATGGACGAACCCGTGGTGCGCCACCTGCTGGAGTTGGCCCCACCGCGCATCGTGTACGTGAGCTGCAATCCCGCCACGCAGGCCCGCGACCTGGCGATCCTCAATGAGCAGTACCGCATCGACTTCGTGCAGCCGATCGACATGTTCCCGCATACCTATCACGTGGAGAACGTGGTGCGCTTGGTGAAGCGATGAAGGGTATAGAACCGGGAATGGACGGGAATGAACGGGAATAAAATGCATGGATCTCCTGCATCCGATCGACATGTTTCCGCACTCCTACCACGTGGAGAACATGGTGCGGCTGGTGAAGCGGTGATGATATGAAACCGTGAATGGACGGTGATGTACGGGAATAAATGCCGTCAACGCGCCAGCGTATTCATTGAACGCATTGGTTGAAAGCGTTCTTTCTCAATACAAAGCAAAGCCTCCAACATTTTGGAGCGGTACGAACTTGAGAGGGCTGTTCTTATTTACGTTCATTCCCGTCCATTCACGGTTCGATCAGAGTCCAGCAGCCACTTTAACTTGCGCGTACTAAGCAACACGCAAGATGAGCAACTTGAATTATGACGACCACGAGATCACTCGACCCATCATCGGTTGCGCGATGCGTGTGATCAATACGTTAGGGCATGGACTTCATGAAAAGCCATACGAGAACGCACTTTGTGTGGAACTAAGTACCCAAGGGATCTCCTTCGAACAACAACCGCGCTTTCCGATCTACTACCGATCGGAGCAAGTCGGCGAATACGTTCCAGACCTGATCGTTTCGCGTTCCGTTGTGGTCGATACAAAGACGATAGAAGCGATCGGCGACCAAGAACTCGGACGTATGCTGAACTACCTTCGGATCACAGGCATGGAGGTTGGCCTGATCATCAACTTCAAGCGCCCCAGACTGGAATGGAGACACGTCTGGCTTCGTCAAGATCAGCGGTGAAGTCCCAAGCGGTAACGGCCAGTTGACCGAAGACGCATTCATTCCCGTTCATTCCCGTCCATTTCCGGTCCCTCTCCTACTCCACCACCTTGTCGATGTAGCGCGAGTTCATCACGCTGAGCGCCCCCATGTACTTCAGTTGGAAGCTCATCACATCGCCGACGCGGTAGTTGTGGGCGCTGTCGCCGA
>JBGTAJ010000076.1:0-3657 GCA_041749915.1 Flavobacteriales bacterium | reverse complement strand
GTGATGGACGACCATGTGATGGTCCTGGACCTGGCCTGATCACCGGCACACACAGCGCAACGTACTTTCGGGATCGATGGGCACCGTACCCGACCTCCTCCTCTCCATCTCCCTCGGTATCGCGTTGGCCGCGGCCACCGGTCTGCGCGTATTCCTGCCGCTCTTCCTGGCCAGTGTGTTCGCGCATTTCGATGTGGGCGGGATCGGGCTCCGCGAGGGCTTCGGATGGCTGAGCGAATGGCCGGCCATGCTGGCACTGGGTGTGGCGACCGTACTCGAGTCGCTGGCCTATTACATCCCCGTATTGGACCATCTACTGGACACCATCGCCGTGCCCCTGTCCGCGGTCGCGGGAACGGTGGTGGCCATGAGCACCTTCGTGGACCTTCCGCCCCTGCTCTCCTGGGGATTGGCGCTGATAGCCGGCGGCGGACTGGCCGGCCTGATCAGTGCGGGCACTGCGGTGACCCGCGTGGCCAGCACCACGACCACGGCGGGTTTCGGCAACCCCATCGTGGCCACCTTGGAGACGGTGGGTGCGCTCCTGATCAGCCTCGTGGCCTGGTTCCTGCCTGTGGTGGGTCTGCTGCTGGTGGCCTTGGTGATCCGCACCGTCTACCGCATCCACCGGGGGAAACGCAGCGCCTGAAGCACCGGCGGTTGCCGATGGTCGGCGATCACTGCATGGACGTATCCGTCGGCAGCCCGTACTTTCTGTAAAGCCGAGCCTTTCGCTTCTCCAATCGCGCCTGCGCCTTCTCGGTCCGGGCGGCACGCTGGGGCACCACCAGTTCCCCGCGCTCGATGCGCTGCACCACCAGTTCCATCAGGTGGTCCTCCCCCTCGGCATCATAGGTGCTGCGCAGGTCCTGACCGAAGATGCGGGCCAGTCCCTGCCACACGAAGGCGGTGAAGGAGCCCCGCAGTTCCTTGACCAGTTCATAGGAGGTCTTGCCGGTCTCGCGATCGATCAGTTTCACCAAGGCCTTGCCCTGGCTGATCGTCAGGTCCTTCACCTCCGCCTCGAACTCCGCGCGAAGCTCGGCCTCGGCCAGTTTGATATAGAGGTCCTGGTCGTTCGAGCGGCGGATCACCAAGAGGTCGTGCTCATACTCGCGCAGCAGGTCACCGGTGATCTTCGCATAGGGATAGACCTTGATGACGTTGCGCGTGAGCTTGTCGTAGCGGGCCGCCTGGCGCCGGCTCATGGGCTTCCAGCGCGCCTCCACCTGCGACTCGCGCAGTTCCACCACCGGGATGGTGTCGCCGTCCACCACCTGCGCCCTCCACACCTGCGGGGCCACGCCCGGCTGGGCGCGCGCACCCAGCGACAGGCTGAGGGCCACGATGGTCAGGACAATGGAACGAACGTACTGCTGCATATGACCGGCCGGGATCGAACGTGAAGTTACAACGCCGATCCCGTGCCGTTATTCCCTTCAACGGATCAGCGGCGCTTTAGTTTCCAGGCACTTACGGTACCGCGGGCCGCAGCGTGATGCACCGGTTGCTGCACCCGGTCGTTGAACAGGAAGGCGGCCACGGCGGCGGCGGCGGCTTGTTCCTCGGCATCGTGACCGTCCAGGCACTCGGGTTTGAAGTGGTCCCGCACGAAGTGGGTGTCGTACTTCCCACTGCGGAAAGTCCTGTGGCCCATGACGTAGCGGCAGAAACCGAGGGTGGTCTCCACCCCGCTGATGGCGTAATCGTCAATGGCCCGTTCCATACGTTCGATGGCCTCCTCCCGCGTAGCGCCGTGTGTGATCAGCTTGGCGATCATGGGGTCGTAATGGATCGGGATGGTCATGCCCTCCTCGAAGCCATCATCCACGCGCACGCCCAGGCCTTGGGGCGGCCGGTAGGTCGTCAGGGTTCCGATGTCCGGCAGGAAATTATTGGCAGGGTCCTCTGCGTACACCCGCACTTCGATGGCATGCCCGATGATCTTCAGGTCGTCCTGTGTGAAAGGCAGCTTCTCCCCTTCCGCCACGCGGATCTGGAGCTTCACCAGGTCCAGGCCGGTGATCATCTCCGTCACGGGATGTTCCACCTGCAGGCGGGTGTTCATCTCCATGAAGTAGAAGTTGCTCTTCTCGTCCAGCAGGAATTCCACGGTTCCGGCGCCGGTGTAGTCCACGCTGCGGGCCACGGCCACGGCAGCCTCACCCATGCGTTTGCGCAGTTCGGGGGTGAGCACGGCGCTGGGGGCCTCCTCCACCACTTTCTGGTGACGGCGTTGGATGCTGCACTCGCGTTCGAAGAGGTAGCAGGTGTTGCCGTGCGTATCGGCCATGATCTGCACCTCGATGTGGCGCGGACCGGCCACGTACTTCTCAATGAACACGCTGCCGTCGCCGAAGGCGTTCTGGGCCTCGCTGATCGCACGCTCCAGCCCTTCCTTCAGTTCGCTCTCCTGCTCCACGATGCGCATGCCCTTGCCGCCACCACCGGCCGCAGCCTTGATCAGGATCGGGAAGGTGATGGTCTTCGCCACGGCCATGGCCTCATCCAATCCGCTCACCGCCCCTTCGGTACCGGGTACGAGGGGCACGCCATGGTCCTTCACGGCTTCCTTGGCGGCCAGCTTGTCGCCCATCACCTTCATGGCGTGGGGCGAAGGGCCTACGAAGGTGACACCCGCCTTCTCCAGTGCGCGGCAGAAGTCGCCGTTCTCGCTGAGGAAACCGTAGCCGGGGTGGACGGCATCCACCTTCAGGTCCAGGCAGACCTTGATGATCTTGTCGAACACCAGGTAGCTCTCCTTGCTGGGCGCGGGCCCGATGCACACGGCCTCATCGGCAAAGCGCACAAAGGGCGCATTGCGGTCGGCTTCGGAATACACCGCCACGGTGCTGATGCCCATTTCGCGGGCGGAGCGCATGACGCGCAGGGCGATCTCGCCGCGGTTGGCGACGAGGAGTTTCTGGATCTTCTTGTGGGCCATGTTCCTGTTCAGGGACTGCGAAGATGCGAAGCCTTGGCCTGATCTTTGGCTTTGCCCCGTTATGCGCCTCTCCACCACCCTCTTGGTCGCCCTCAGCACGCTCACGCTTTCCGCCCAGATCGGTCGCAAGGAACTGCATACCGATAGCGGGCTGGTGGTCCTTCACCATTTCCAAAGCGGCGAGCTCAGTACGAAGGAATGGCGCGACAAGGACGAGCGCTTCGGCCGCTCCATCGCCTACGACCGCGGAGGCAGGGAGATCTTCAGCTACCATACCCGCCGCATCGGTGGCCACGCAAGCGCCTACTTCAGCTTCCACCCCAGCGGGGCCATCAGCAAGGTGGAAGTGAGCGACGCGCCGGATGCCGGCATCCAGTGGTACCGGAGCACCACCACCTTCGATGACCAGGGGAACCAGACCGGCTTCTGGAAGGAAAGCCACGAGGACCTCATGCACCTGCGCATCGACCCGGATACCGAACAGCGCCCTGCGGCCTACTGCCAGAAGCTCTTCACCAACGAGGTCTTCCTGGTGAACGCCACGCGACAGGCCGGCAAGGCCACGGTGAAGGTCCGCAGCCCCTCCCCCGCCCTGAAGGATAGCGAGCACACCCTGGCCCCCGGTGACACCGTGCGACTGGGCACCTACAGCGTGGGGGAACGCTTCGCTGCGCCCGAAACCGAACTGACCGTTGACGTGCGGCGCCTGCTGC
>JBGTAJ010000075.1:0-12421 GCA_041749915.1 Flavobacteriales bacterium | reverse complement strand
CACAATCCATTGCCCGTGGTGGTCAAGGTCAGCGTGACGTTTCCGTTCGCGATCTCCGCAGCACTTGGCGTGTACACCGCACCCAGGTTGGTGTTGCTCGGGTTATAGGTTCCATTGCCACCGCTCCAGATACCACCGGTCGCCACCGTGACACTTCCGTTCAGTGCAGCGTTGGCGTTATTGGAGCAGAGCGAGAGGTTCGCGCCAGCGTTCGTGGTGGGCGCGGGTGTGATGGTGTACGTCACCTGGCTCGTTACCGCACTGCAATTGCCGTTGCCGGCAGAGGTCAGGGTGAAGACGACACTGCCGTTGGCGATCTCCGCAGCGGTCGGTGTGTAGGTCGCGTTGAGCGTGGTATTGCTCGGGGTGAAGGTTCCAGATCCAGCGCTCCAGATCGCACCAGTAGCGCCGCTCACGCTACCGTTCAGGCTCATCAGTGGTGCATTCGCGCAGACCGTTCCGTTGGTGCCTGCGTTCACGATCGGCGCTGGGGTGAAGGTGATCAAACGGCTGTCCGTAGCAGCCACGCAGTTGCCATTGCCCGTGGTGGTCAAGGTCAACGTGATGGTGCCCGCAGCGAGTTCGGCGGCGGTGGGCGTGTAGGTTCCGTTCAGCGCCGTGTTGTTCGGGGTGAAGGACCCCGCACCACCGGACCAGATACCACCGGAAGCGATGGTAACACCACCGCTCAAGGCAACGCTCGGGTTGTTCACACAGACCGATGCATCGGCGCCTGCGTTGGCAGTCGGCGAAGGCGTGAAGTTCAAGATGATGTTGTCGCTCACCGCAACGCACAGACCGTTGCCGGTGGTGGTGAGGGTGAGCGTTACACTGCCGTTCGCGATCTCCGCCGCTGTGGGCGTATAGGTCGCGTTCATATTGATCGTGCTGGGGAAGAAGGTCCCTGCACCACCGCTCCACACGGCACCCGTTGCCACGGTGAACCCACCGTTCAAGGTCGCCACCGGGTTATTGCTGCACAGCGTTTGATCCGCACCCGCATTGGCCGTTGGTGCTGACGAAATGGTGTAGGTCACCGCATCGTTCACCGCGTTGCACAAGCCGTTGCCGGTGCTGGTGAGCGTGAGCGTCACCGTGCCTGCGGTACGCTCCGCTGCGCTGGGCACGTAGGTCGCGTTCAGTGTCGTGTTGTTCGGCGTGAAGGTGCCCGTGCCACCGCTCCAGATACCGCCAACAGCTCCGGAAACAGAACCATTCAAGTTGATGGTGGAAGCGTTCGCACAAACAGTTCCGTTCGCACCGGCATTGACGATCGGCGCTGGCGTGAACGTGATGACGCGACTATCGGTGGCTGCATTGCAGGTGCCGTTGCCGGTGGTACTCAAGGTCAAGGTGAGGATGCCGCCCGCGAGTTCTGCTGCGGTGGGCGTGTACGTGGCGTTCAGTGCCGTGTTGTTCGGGGCGTATGTGCCGGCACCGCCGCTCCACAAACCGCCGGAGGCGAGCGTAACGCTGCCGTTCAGTGACACGCTCGCGTTGTTTGCGCACAACGTCACATCCGCACCCGCGTTCGCCGTTGGTGCGGGTGTGAAGGTGATCGTCATGACATCGCTCACCGCAATACAGCTGCCGATACCGGTCGTGGTCGCCGTAAGGGTCACGCTGCCGTTGGAGATCTCCGTTGCGGTCGGTGTATACACCGGGTTCACCGCCGTGTTCCCAGGCGTGAACGTGCCCGCGCCGCCGCTCCAGATGATCCCCGTGGCCACCGTGTAGCCGCCATTCAACGAAGCGTTCGCATTGTTACCACAGAGCGTCTGGTCCGCACCGGCAGTAACGGCCGGTGCAGGTGTGATGGTGAAGGTCACCTGATCGCTTACCGCGCTGCAGATGCCATTGCCGATGCTGGTCAACGTGAGCGTTACCGTACCGGCCGTGCGCTCAGCAGCGCTCGGTGTGTAGGTGGCGTTCAGCGCGCTGTTGTTCGGGTTGAAGGTGCCCATGCCGCCGCTCCAGATCGCGCCGGTGGCGATGGTCACAGCACCATTCAAAGCGATCGCGCTGTTGTTGGCGCAGACCGTTCCGTTCGCTCCTGCATCAACTGTTGGAGCAGGCGTGAAGGTGATCACACGACTGTCAGCGACCGAGTTGCATGTACCGTTGCCAGTGCTTGTCAGGGTGAGCGTCAACGTGCCTGCGGCGATCTCCGCAGCGGTGGGTGTGTAGGTCGCGTTGAGCGTGCTGTTGTTGGGGTTGTAGCTGCCCAGACCACCGGTCCAAACGCCACCACTTGCTACGGTCACACTTCCATTGAGTGCGATGGTTGCGTTGTTCGCGCAGCGCGTTACATCAGCACCCGCGTTCACCACGGGCGAAGGCGTGAAGTTCAGGATGATGTTATCGCTCACCTGGTTGCAGGTGCCGTTGCCGGTCGTTGTGAGCGTGAGCGTGACGTTGCCTGTCGCGATCTCCACCGCCGTGGGCGTGTAGGTCGCGTTCATGTTGGTGGTGCTCGGGTCGAAGCTGCCGTTGCCGCCGCTCCACACTCCGCCCGTTGCGACGGTGAAGCTGCCGTTCAATGGAGCGATCGGGTTGTTGCTGCACAGCGTCTGGTCCGCACCAGCGTTGGCGGTGGGAGCAGGTGTGATCGTGAAGGTCACTTGATCAGCAACTGCATTACAGTTGCCGTTCCCGGTGCTGGTCAGGGTCAAGGTCACCGTTCCAGCGGCACGTTCAGCAGCCGTTGGGGTGTAGGTCGCATTGAGCGTGGTGTTGTTCGGTGCATACGTTCCTGCACCGCCGGTCCAGGTACCACCGGTCGCACCGGTCACCGTTCCGTTCAGGCTGATCGCGCTGTTGTTCGCGCAGACCGATGCATTGGCACCGGCATCGACCACAGGTGCTGGCGTGAACGTGACCACACGGTTCGCAGAGACCGGGTTGCAATTGCCGTTACCGGTGCTGGTCAAGGTCAGTGTCAATGTGCCCGCGGCGATCTCTCCGGCCGTCGGTGTGTAGATCGCATTGAGAGTGGTGTTGTTCGGTGTGAAGGAACCCGCACCGCCGGACCAAACGCCGCCGGTCGCACCGCTCACGCTACCGTTGAGCGCCACGTTCGCATTGTTCGCACAGACCGATGCTGCGCCTCCGGCGTTCACCACCGGAGAAGGCGTATAGTTCAAGGTGATGTTGTCCGTCACCTGGTTGCACAGACCATTGCCCGTGCTGGTCAACGTGAGCGTCACACTTCCATTGGTGATCTCTGCGGCCGCAGGTGTATAGGTCGCGCTCATGTTCGTGGTGCTCGGGTCGAAGCTGCCCGCACCACCGCTCCATACCCCGCCCGTGGCGATGGTGAAGCTTCCGTTCAATGTCGCGACCGCATTGTTCGAGCACAGGACCTGATCCGCCCCTGCATTTACCGTAGGTGCCGGAGTGATGGTGTAGCTGACGGAACTGCTCACCATGTTGCAGTTGCCATTGCCGGCCGAAGTCAACGTCAGTGTAACGGACCCTGCAGCCACCTCGGCGGCCGTGGGGGTATAGGTGGTGGCGAGGCTGGCATTGTTCGGCGTGAAAGAACCGGCACCACCGCTCCAGATGCCACCCGTGGCACCGATCACCGAACCCGAAAGGGCGATGGCCGGTGCATTCGCACAGACCGATCCGTTCGCACCGGCCACCACGATGGGCGCTGGCGTGAAGCTGATGGTCCGGTCATCGGTGTCAGCGATGCAGGTCCCATTGCCCGTGGTCGTCAGGGTCAGGGTCAACGTGCCTGCCGCGATCTCTGCAGCACTTGGTGTGTACACCGCGTTCAATGCAGTATTGTTCGGGTTGAACGACCCGGTGCCCCCCGACCATATTCCGCCCGTGGCCACCGTGACGATCCCGTTGAGGTTCACCGACGCATTGTTGGCGCACACCGAGACATTGGAGCCGGCGTTGGCCGTGGGACCCGGTGTGAAGAACAGCGTCACCTGATCCGACACCCCGAGGCAGTTGCCGTTGCCGGTGGTGGCAAGCGTCAAGGTCACCGAACCGTTCGCGATCTCCGCCGCCGTGGGCGTATAGATCGCGTTCATGTTCGTGGTGCTGGGGTCAAAGGTGCCGAGCCCACCGCTCCAGATGCCGCCGGTGGCCACGGTGAACGATCCGCTCAGATCGGCGGCAGCGTTGTTCGAGCAAAGGGTCTGGTCAGCACCGGCGCTCACCGTGGGTGATGGGGTGAAGGTCACCAGCAGGCTGTCCATCACCGACGGGCAAACGCCGTTGCCTGTCGTGGTCAGATACAGGCGTACCGACCCGGAGATCACCTCGGCGGCCGTGGGAGTGTATGTGGTATTGAGGTTCGCACTGGATGGCAGGAAGCTGCCCGCCCCACCGGACCAAACGCCACCGATAGCGTTGAGAACCGTTCCGGAAAGGCTCGCCACCGGGTTGTTCGAGCAGACCTGCTGGTCCACGCCGGCATCCGGAATGGGCAGTGCAGAGAAGTTGACCACCATCTGATCGCTCTCCGGTGTGCAGTTGCCGGTGGAGGTCAGCGTGAGTGTCACGGTACCCAACGCAAGGTCTCCCACACTGGGGGAATAGGTGGCGTTCAGGGCGGTTGCGCTGGGAGCGAAGGTTCCGCTTCCGTTGCTCGTCCAGATGCCAGTGGTGCTACCGCCGGAAACGCTGCCGGAGAGGGCCACCTGTTCATTGGCGCACAGGGTCTGGTCCACTCCCGCATCCACGTCGATACGACCGGAGAATTCCGAGAAGAAACCGTAGCGACATCCGCTGGAACCACCTCCGTTGATGATCGCCAGGGAGAACACATCCGTCGTGTTGGTGACGATGAAGGCCTGGTTCACCGGCACCTGCGTGGTGTTGTACTGGATCCGTGCGGCAAGCCACACACCGCCCGTGCCGGGAACGGCCTGGAACGCCGATGCGGGGATCGTGGCCGTACCGGGACCGGTCACCACAAAATCATCCTCGGACCCAGCGCGCACCAGGAGGTTCAGGAAGAAGGCCTCGCTGGTGGAGCGCGTGAAGCTGAGCTGGGTGCTTCCCGCACAGTTCAGTGGTGGAAGGATGGCCATACCCTGCTCACAGCCGAAACCCGTCACATGGATGGCGTAGACGGGCTTGCTGGCGGATACGTAGGCGGAGTTGTTCGCCGCGCCGGACAGGTAGTCCATGTCGTGCCGGTAATACTGACCGGCGAACAGCGTCGCCACCGGAGCGGCATTGCCATCCACGTAGACCTGCGTGTTGTTCTGCACGGCCATGATGAAGAGCGACTCATCGCCCGTGGCGTTCAGCGCACCCTTCACCGCCACGTAGTCCGTGCCCAGGATGTTCACCGGCACGATCTGGTCCATCATCAGGTCATAGCAACCACCCGATGGGTTGTGGTTGGAGTCGTCCTTGATCGACACGGCGACCGGCTTGTCCGAAAGCACCACGGCACCCGAGGGGTGCGTGTTGGGGTCGAAGTGCGTGGCCGGTACGGTGTTCGCGCAGGAATAGGTCTGGCCCTGCTGAAGCGTGATGGTGAAGGGGACCAGCGCGGGATGACCGTCCACAGCGACCGGCGAGTAGATCATCACCAGCGTGTTGTTCTCCGTGGCTACGATATCGAAGGAGGCGAACGCCAGGTCGGCGTTGTTCGGCGAGAAGTTGTGGTTGTAGAACGGAGCGTGCTTGTGCAGCGGTATGTAGAACTCCATGCCCAGGCCATTGGCGCCCTTCAGCGCCATGATGTCCGGGTTGTTGGTGTTGCTGCTCTCGTAGTAGCAGGTGATGTCGGCCGTGGACTGGATGTGCAGGCCCGTGTTGCGCACACTGTTCGTGGGGCGCGTCTCCAACTGGGCCTTCAGCGAGGTCAGGTTGTAGCGCACCGCCGCATTGGCCGCGATGTTCAACACGATGGGTGCACCACCGTTGAACGCCGGGTTCGCGGGCTGCGAAACGGTGACGACCGCTGCCGCGTTCCCCGTGGTGACGTTCAGGAAGATGGGTTCATCACCCGGCATGTTGTGCCGGAGAGTGACATCGGGTGGAGCCATCCAGAACTCCGTTCCCGTCTGTGCATGGAGAAGCTCGGTCAGAAGCAACCCAAGCACCAAGAGCAGTGCCTTTTTCATTCGGTAAGGTCCCGGCCCATGAGTGGTGGGCCGTGGCCGTTCTACGCGGGTGGAGAGCCTAGGGTTATCCTCTCCACCACCCCGCTCACTGTGCAGCAGCCTCTAGCGTACTTTGGCCCGGCCCTTGCGCCGTACCATCCCCGTGTCCCGACCGCTCATCCTCCTGCTCCTGGCCGCACTCTGTGCCGGACTGTCCATGGGCATCGTGGAGCCCGATGGGGAACAACGCCTGCTCAAGGTTGCGAAGGAAGCGCAACGGACCTTGGAAAAGGCCGGTTCCGACCTGGACCGAAGCACCGCCGAACGACTGAAAGACCTTGAGGACCAAGGACCTGACGGCTGGATGCGCACCCAAATGGAAGCGCTGGAGGCAGAACGGGAGGCCACCGGCACGCTGTATATGGGATTCGAGGGGGACAGCCTCGTGTGCTGGACAGGTCAGCCACCCACCCGCCCCAAGGACCTGCTATCGGACCCCGCCCGACAACTTACCCTGCCCGATGCCCTCTACCTCCATTCCATCCGCCAGCAGGGAAGCCTGACGCTCCATGGCCTGAGGCCCATCTGGCGCACCCCCCCCATTGAGAACGCCTACCTGCAACGCGGCTTCCATCCGGCCCTGGGCATCCCACCGGGCATCATGGCGGCACCGGCCACCGGGACAGGGCCCGTGATCAGGGACGACCGGGGTGCTGAACTCTTTGAACTGGGTTGGCAGGAGGGTGCCATGGAATTCGGACCCTGGATCATGCAGCGCCTGTTGCTGCTCCTGCTCACCATGGCCTTCGCGGTGGCGGCCATCTGGTCCGCCTGCCAGCGCATCGCCGGAACCGGCAGGACCGTCCTGGCCGCCACCTTGTTCATGGTCCTGATCATCGCTCTTCGGGGGGTGATGCTGGTCGCCGTGCCCCCATCTCCCTTCGACCGGCTGCCCTTGTTCGACCCGGCCGTGTATGCCACCTCCATGGCATTCCCCTCACTGGGGGACCTGATCCTCAACGCCTTGCTTCTGCTGGTAATGGCCCTTTTCGGGAGACGTATGGCCGACCGGGGGGGCGTACCCATGGGCTCGGCGGTTCTCGCATGGTCGGCATGGGCAGGCCTGCTCCTCTTCGTCGCCTGGATCACCCAGCTCATCATCGGGGTGGTGGACAACAGCAGCGTGGACCTCGACCTCTTCCATGTTCAGGGCATGAGCCTGCTGAGCGCGGCGGCCCTGCTCGGGATCGCCCTGCTCTATGGGGCCTGGTGGATCACGGCCTCGGTCACAGCACGGACCTTCAGTGGACCACAACGGTCATCGAGCTTGTGGCCACCCCTGTTGACCGCGCTGGTCGGTTCGGTCATGCTCCATCACCTGCTGGGCGTGGTCGATACCATCCTCTTCCTCTGGCCGATGCCGCTGCTGTCCCTGTTGGTGCTGCGCCGTGGCAATGGGCTCCGCTTCGTGCAGGCCGTGCTCGCCATCGGGGTGTTGGCGGGGACCACCGCCCACATCCTCACCAAATACACCCGGCTGCGCGAAGAGCGTGAACGCCCCGTGCTCGCCGAACGCCTGGCCATCCGGGAGGACCCCGTGGTGGAGCTCCTCTTCCGCGAAACGGCCCCGGGCCTGCGTTCCGATCCGATCACCCATCGGCTGCTGACCGGTTCAGCCACCTGCGATGCCACCCAGCTGGACCAACAGGTGCGTCAGCGCTTCTTCACAGGGTACTGGGAACGCTATGACGTGCGCCTGTTCGCCATCGGTGCGGACGGACAGTTGCGCTGTGCCACGGACAACATCGCCCCACAGAGCTTCAGCGGGAAGATCGATGACTTCAATGACCCCATGGCCCTGGCCGACATGCCCGACCTCTTCATCGAGGAACAACCCGGCCGCAGCCCCTTCTACCACGCGCGCATCGCGGTGATGCTCAACGACAGCACCCCCCCCGGACAGATCATCCTCGAGCTCCACCCCCGCTCCGCTTCCCAGGGCCCCGGCTTCCCGGACCTGCTGCTGGCCGGTGATGACCCCCTGGCGCGCCGGGCCGAACGCTACAGCGTGGCACGCTATGAAGGTGGCCTGCTCGCCGAACGCACTGGACGGGTGGACCATCCCCTCCGCTGGCAGCGGCCGATACCCGCCAGCGGGCTCCTGTGGTACACCGACCGGCAGACCCGTTTCCTGGCCAAGGGCGACCCGGCGGGCACCCTCATCGTGCTGGGCTCCACCGAACCCTCCCTGGTGGACCACGCTACCACCTTCAGCTACCTCTTCGCGCTCTTCGGCACCCTGGCCATCCTCGCACTGGGCCTGCGCACCGCCTTCCGGGGGCGCTCACCGCTGGACCTGGGCATCAGTGCCAAGGTCCGGCTGGCCCTGCTGCTCTTCGCCGTCATCGGTCTTTCCTTCTTCGGGGTCGGTACCCAGCGCCTCCTTGCCGAGCAATATGAACAGCGCTTCCACGCCGCCATCCTCCAGAAAGCGCGGTCCGTGGGTCAGGAGCTCCATCAGCGCTTCGCCGGTGAACCACCGCTGAACAGCAGCCACGTGCCCTACCTCGAACACCTGTTGGCGCGGTCCAGCAACGTGTTCTTCACGGACATCACGGTGTATTCCGCACAGGGCCGCATGCTCGCCAGTTCGCGGCCGCAGATCTTCTCCAACGGCCTCCTCGGCCGACGCATGGACCCCATGGCTTATGTACAGCTGGCGCTCAACAACTCCAGCGGATACGTGCACCAGGAAGCCATCGGTTCGGCCACCTACCGCACCGCCTATGTGCCCCTGCACGACCGCGGCGGAAGGACCCTGGCCTACATCGCCCTGCCCAGCTTCGCCGACCGGGCCCAACAGGAGGAGGAACGCGGCGGGGTGCTCATCGCCGTGGTGAACCTCTTTGTCCTGCTCTTCGCGCTTAGTGTGCTGGTGGCCGTGTTCATCAGCAACTGGACCACCCGCCCGTTGGACCTGCTGAAGAACGCCCTCAGCCGGGTGGCATTGCAAGGCGCGAACGAGCCCATCCGCTACCGTGGCGATGATGAGGTGGGCCAACTGGTGGAGGTGTACAACCGCAAGGTGGAGGAGCTGCACGCCAGCGCCGAACGACTGGCCCGCAGCGAACGGGAGAGCGCGTGGCGCGAGATGGCCCGGCAGGTCGCGCACGAGATCAAGAACCCGCTCACGCCCATGAAGCTGGGCATCCAGCACTTTCAACGCACCTGGAGCCCGGACGCGCCCGATGCCGCCGAACGCCTGGAGCGCTTCAGCAAGGCCATGGTGGAGCAGATCGATGCGCTCAGCAACATCGCCGGGGAGTTCAGCAACTTCGCGCAGATGCCCCGCACCCAGGAGGAGGACCTGGACCTGGCCGATGTGGTGGACGCCGCGCTGGCCCTGATCGGGGCCGTGGACAAACACTTCACGCTGGAGCGCCCCCCCGGGGAGGCACTGCCCATACGTGCAGACCGCGAACAGTTGCTGCGCGTGTTCAACAACCTGCTGAAGAACGCCGAGCAGTCCATCCCCGAAGGCCGCGTGCCGAACATCACCGTGGTGCTGCGACGCACGGACGAACAGGTCATCGCGGAGGTGCGCGACAACGGCAGTGGCATCGCCGAGGCCGACCAGGAACGAATCTTCCGGCCCAACTTCACCACCAAGAGCAGCGGCATGGGACTGGGCCTCGCCATGGTGCAACGCATCGTGGAGGGCGCCGGTGGAAGGGTATGGTTCGAGACCCGGGAGGGACAAGGCACGATATTCTTCGTGGCCTTGCCCCTGCGGAAGTAGCCGATACCTTTGACCGTGTCGCTCCGGGCCCACTGAGCGAAGTCGAAGGGCCCGGAGCCGCCCAAAGTCCATATTGAATGTCGTACCAGAACCTCCTCATCGCCGACGCCGACACGATCCGCGTCATCACCATCAACCGCCCCGACCAGCTGAACGCGCTGAACCGTGCCACCATCGACGAGCTGGACCGCGCGCTCACCGAGGCCGAAGGGGACAGGAACGTCCGTGTGCTGGTGATCACCGGTAGCGGTGCGAAGGCCTTCGTGGCCGGTGCCGACATCAAGGAGTTCGCGCACTTCAGCGTGGAAGAGGGCAAAGCCCTGAGCGCCGATGGGCACGACAAGCTCTTCAGCCACGTGGAACGCCTCAACAAGCCCGTGATCGCTGCCGTGAACGGGTTCGCACTGGGCGGCGGACTGGAGCTGGCCATGAGCTGCCACTTCCGCGTGGCCAGCGAGACCGCCAAACTGGGCCTTCCCGAAGTGGGCCTGGGCGTGATCCCCGGCTACGGTGGCACACAGCGCTTGGCACAACTGGTGGGCAAGGGCAAGGCCATGGAGATGATCCTCCTCGGCAGCTCGGGCATGATCCCCGCCGCCGAAGCCCAACAATGGGGACTGGTGAACCACGTTGTACCTGCGGACCAACTCCTGAGCACCTGCATGGAACTCGCCAGCAAGATCGCCCGCAACAGCCCCACCGCCCTGGGTGCCGCCATCCGCGCAGTGAACGCCGGTTACGAACCCGGCGCCAACGGCCTGCAACGCGAGATCGAGGAGTTCGGCAAATGCTTCGGTACGGCGGATTTCAAGGAGGGGACGAGCGCGTTCATGGAAAAGCGGAAGGCGGAGTTCAAAGGGGCCTAGTTACAATGGACACAAATGGACGCGAATGGCCTGCCAGGTCCATTCACGTCCATTTGTGTCCATACGAACCAGCAGATGACCGCAGCAGCAGAGAATGAGCGCCCTCCGCAAACTCGCCGGCCAAACGGCCATCTACGGGCTTAGCAGCATCGTTGCGCGCTTCCTCAACTTCCTGCTGGTGCCGCTGTACACCAGCCAATTCGTGTTCGAGCCTGCCGAATTCGGTGTAGTAACTGCGCTTTATGCGTGGACGGCCCTGCTCAACGTGGTGCTCACCTTCGGCATGGAGACCACCTTCTTCCGCTTTGCCGTCAAGGACCATGTGAAGGACAACCCCGACGGCGGGCGGGTGCTTTACGCCACCGCCACCTGGGGCCTCTTCTTCCCTGCGCTCGCCTTCATGCTGCTCGGCGGGCTGTTCTCCGCCCAGCTCGCGAACGGTCTCCACTTCGGCGATCACGCTAGCTCCGTGCTGCTGCTCGTGATGATCATCGGCATCGATGCCATCACCACCGTCCCCATGGCGCGGCTGCGACAACAGGGACGGCCGTGGAAGTACGCCGCCATCAACATGCTCAGCGTGGGGGTGAACGTCGTGCTCAGCGTGTTCTTCTTCCTGTACTGCATGAAACAGTACAACATGGGCCAGAGCAACGCGCTCATCGATGCGGTGTACGATCCTTCTTTCGGGGTGGGCTATGTGTTCGCCATCAACCTGGTGTCCACGGCGGTGAAACTGCTGGTGCTGCTGCCCTCGTGGCCCAGCTGGAAACCGATGGACAAGGACCTGCTCCGCGCCATGTTCGCATTCGGTGCCCCGCTGATGATCGCCGGGCTCGCCGGTATGGTGAACGAGACCGCCGACCGCGTGATCCTGAAATACCTGCTGCCTGCGGATGTCGCCGACAGCGAGATCGGCATCTACGGGGCGTGCTACAAACTGGCCGTGCTCATCACGCTCTTCATCCAGGCCTTCCGCATGGGCGCCGAGCCCTTCTTCTTCAGCCACGCGAAGGAGAAGAACAGCCGCGAGACCTTTGCCCGCATCATGAACATCTTCGTCGCGGTGTGCATGAGCGCCTTCCTGGTGGTGATGCTTTTCCTCGACCTGTTCAAGTGGTTCATCCCGAACCCGGCCTATCATGAAGGATTGCGCGCGGTGCCCATCCTGATGCTCGCCAACGTGTTCCTCGGCATCTATTACAACCAGAGCGTGTGGTACAAGCTCACCGACAGGCCGCGCGTGGGCAGCGTCATCAGCCTGATCGGTGCGGCCATCACCATCATTCTCCTCTTCGCACTGATCCCCGGCATGGGCTACATGGGCGCCGCATGGACCACCTTGATCTGCTACTTCAGCATGGCCGCCATCAGTTACGTATGGGGGCAGCGACATTACCCCATCCCCTACAACGTGACGCGCGTGCTGCTGTACATGGCAGGTGCGGTCGTGCTGTGGTGGGGTTGCGAGCAGGTGGTGTTGGAGGGCGTGGGGAAATATGCAATGAGAACGGTCGCACTGTTGATCTTTCTTGGGTTGGCCTGGAGGTCTGAGAAGGACGCGCTGCGACCTTTGTCATCATGACCGAAGTCCTCGTGCAGCCCACCGAAGTCCGCATCACCAACAAGAGCCGCCACCCGCTCCCCGGCTATGCCACCGACCACAGCGCCGGCATGGA
>JBGTAJ010000074.1:0-4903 GCA_041749915.1 Flavobacteriales bacterium | reverse complement strand
CTGAGTGGCTTGCCCAGTAGCAGTTGTCTCATTGCCTCCTTCTCGAAGGCTTCGTAATCGAACTTTTCAGTCTTGGTTTCCATTGGTCAGGGTTTGAAGTTCGTAATCCGACCTGACACACTTTACTGAACAGTCTCTTCGTGGCAGGGGTTTGAGGCGCACTGTTGTTCTCCTGTTCTGGACCACTGAAGGATGTCCCGCAATGATCGCCCTCCCGCCGCCGATCCTCCACAGCACGATCCTGCCCCCCTCCCTTTGGCCTTCGGTACCTCCCAGCCCGTGAACGGTCGGTTCAAGGTATCGGCGCGTCGTAACTTTGTGTGGATGCGTTCGACCCTCACCCTGCTCGCCCTGCTCTGCCTCCTGCCCTTCACGGGGCAGGCTGCGGTGGACCTTATTCTGGAGACGCGTACGTTCCACCACCCGAAACGCGGGCCCCGTGTGGAGGTGAACATGGCGGTGCTGGCGGGCTCGGCGCTGGTGGTGCCCAACGAGCGCGGCTTCATGCAGGCGCGGGTGGAGATCACCACCATCATTGAGCAGGATGGCCAGGTGAAGGCCTTCTCCAAGACCGAGGTGCTGGGTCCGGAGCGGCTGGATTCCAGCGTGACCGACCTGCTGCACCAGGAGTATTACGACCTGGCGCCCGGGGCCTATGACCTGATCATTGAAGCGCGGGACCTGGTGCTGGCGGATACGGCCGTGGCCCGGTACCGCGCGCCCCTGGCCGTCGGTTCCCTGCCAGCCGGGCTGAGCATCAGCAACATCCTGCTGGCCGAACGCATCGACCCCAGCACCGAGGTGGCCCTGGGGAAGTACGGCTACCAGGTGGTGCCCCTGCTCAGCGACTACTACCCCAGTTCCATCACCACCCTGAACTTCTATGCGGAGGTCTATGGGGCGGTGGAGCGTTTCGGGGCGGACAGCCTGTACCTGCTGACCTACCAGATCGAGAGCTTCGAGAAGAAGAGCGTCTTCGGCGCCTACAAGCGGTTGACGCGTACCAAGGCGAAGGAGGTGGAGCCCATCATCGCCAGCTTCGACATCAAGGACCTGCCCAGTGGCAACTACGTGCTGGCCATCGAGGTGCGCGACAAGAAGGGCGAGCTGCTGAGCCGGGGCGAGCAGTTCTTCATGCGCAACAACCCGGTGAGCTACGACTACGACCTCCAGGCGATGGAGCAGCTGGACCTGAGCAACATCTTTGCCGGGGCCTTCTCCGATGCGGACAGTCTGGTGGAGCACATCAACAGCATGCGCCCCATCGCCGATCCGCTGGAACGCAAGATCATCGACGACCGCCTGAAGGATGAGGACATGGACCTGATGAAGCGCTTCTTCTACAGCTTCTGGGCCAACCGCTCCGCAGACCCGGAACAGGCCTGGCGCGAGTACCGCGAACAGGTGGTGAAGGTGAACAAGATCTTCGGCTGCCGGGTGCTGAAAGGCTATGAGACGGACCGCGGCATCGTGTACCTGAAGTACGGCGCGCCCAACACGATGATGGACCGCTTCAACGAGATGGGCACCTTGCCCTACACCATCTGGCACTACTACCGGGCGGGCAAGTACACCAACCGCCGCTTCGTGTTCTACCAGCCCGAGCTGGCCAACACCTGCATGCAGCTGCTGCACAGCGAGGTGCCGGGCGAGATCCAGAACCCGCAGTGGAACAACATGCTGCACCAGCGCAACGTGGCCATGCCCGGCGTGCAGACCCAGGACCCCAACACCCTGGAGAGCGACCGGGTGCGGGAGTTCTACAACGATCCCCGGTGATGCGCGCATCGGTGCATTGATGCACCTTTGCGCTCCTTCATGCGCACCGCGGTCGTCATACTGAACTGGAACGGCAGGCACTGGCTGGAACGATTCCTTCGCGCCGTGGTCCTGCACTCACCGGGTGCCCTGCTGGTGGTGGCCGACAATGGCTCCACGGACGGCAGCCTGGACTGGCTGCGCGCGACGTACCCGTCCATCACGCTGCTCGACCTGGGGGCGAACCACGGATTTGCGGGTGGCTACAACAGGGCCCTGCAGCAGGTGAAGGCGGAGCGCTACGTGCTCCTCAATTCCGATGTTGAGGTGACGGCCGGATGGCTGGAGGCCATGGACCGCTACCTGGATGCACAACCCGGCATGGTGGCCTGCCAGCCCAAGGTGCTGGCCCATGGCCACCGCACGCACTTCGAGCACGCGGGTGCCGCCGGGGGCTTCATCGACCGCAACGGCTACCCCTTCTGCCGCGGCCGCATCTTCGAGATCACGGAGGAGGACGCGGGCCAGTACGACGACGAGCGGGAGGTGTTCTGGGCCACCGGTGCCTGCCTGATGATCAACGCCGCCGACTTCCATGCCGTGGGCGGTTTCGATGCCGAGCTCTTCGCCCACATGGAGGAGATCGACCTGTGCTGGCGCCTGCGCCGGCTGGGGAAACGGATCGGTTACACGGCCAGCGCCACGGTGTACCACGTGGGCGGTGGTGCGCTGGGCTATGGCAGTCCGCAGAAGACCTACCTCAATTTCCGCAACAGCCTCATCGTGCTGACGAAGAACCTGCATGTGGGCGGCTTCTGGTACTGGCTGTTCCGGCGCCTGGTGCTGGACGGTTTTGCGGCCGCCAAGTTCCTGCTGGAAGGGCATGCCGCGCACGCCTGGCAGGTGGCCCGCGCCCACTGGCACTACTTCGCGCGCCTGCCCAAGGTGCTGCGCCAGCGCGAGGAACTGCTGCGCACGGAACGCTCGCCTGACCTCACGGGCATGTACCACCGCAGCATCGCCTACGACCGCTTCATCCTGAAGTGGACGCGCTTCTCCGAGTTGGACAAGGAGGCCTTCGATCAGCCGCGCTGAAGCAGGTGCGCCACCGCCAGGCGGTAACCATCGAGCCCCAGGCCCATGATGCTGCCCACGCAGACCGCGCCCGTCAGGGACAGATGCCGGAAAGGCTCGCGGGCCAGGAGGTTGGACAGGTGCACCTCCACCACGGGCACCTTCACCGCAGCGATGGCATCGCGCAAGGCCACGGAGGTGTGCGTGTAGCCACCGGCGTTCAGCACCACCCCATCGAAGTGCCCATCGGCCTGCTGCACCGCGTCGATGAGTTCGCCCTCCACGTTGCTCTGCTGGAGGACCACGTCCACATCGGGGTACTGCGTCCGGATCTGCTGCAGGCAGCTCTCCATGGTGTCGGCCCCATAGATGGCCGTTTCGCGGCTGCCCAGGAGGTTGAGGTTGGGTCCGTTGAGGAGGAGGATGCGCTTCTTCACGAGGATGATGGTGCTGCGAAGATGGGAAGTCTTTCGCCGATCCACGATCATGCGTTCGCACTTGCAGCGGACGGCGCGGGGCATCGCCGGATGAGCGGTCCACCTTTGTGGGCATGGAGTGGGACGTGGCGCTGACGGAACTGCGCATGCACCTGAAGCTGGAGCGTTCGTTGAGCGACCGCACCGTGGAGGCCTACCTGCGCGACTTGGGCAAGCTGCGCCAGTATGCCGAGCAGCTGCACCCTCCCCTGTCCCCCACGGCCGTGACGCTGGAGGACCTGCAGCACTTCCTGACCCACGCCGCGAAGACGGGACTGGCCGCCACCAGCCAGGCCCGCCTGCTCAGTGCCGTGCGGGCCTTCTACCGCAGCCTGCGGCGCGATGGGCAGGTGAAGGAAGATCCCGCCGAGCTGATCCAGAGCCCGCGCCTGGGGCGCAAACTGCCGGTGTTCCTCAGCGTGGAGGAAGTGGATGCCCTGGTGAAGGCCATCGACATGAGCAGGCCCCTGGCGCACCGGGACAAGGCAATCGTGGAGACGCTCTACGGCTGTGGCCTGCGGGTGAGCGAGCTCTGCGGACTGCGACGCTCCTGGCTGCACTTCAGCGAGGGTTTCATCCGCGTGGTGGGCAAAGGCGACAAGGAACGCCTGGTGCCGATCGGCCCGGAGGCCATGCAGTGCATCAGCCTCTACCAGCAGGAGGTGCGCGTCCACCAGCCGGTGGTGAAGAAGGCGGAGGACATCGTGTTCCTCAACCAGCGCGGCGGGCAGCTGTCGCGTGTGGCGGTGTTCGGCCTGGTGAAGAAGTTGGCCGAGCTGGCGGGGATCCGCAAGACGATCAGTCCGCACACCTTCCGCCATTCCTTCGCCACGCACCTGGTGGAAGGTGGCGCCGACCTGCGCGCGGTGCAGGAGATGCTCGGCCATGCCAGCATTACCACCACCGAGATCTACACCCACCTGGACCGCGAGTATCTGCGGAGCAATATCCTGCAGTTCCATCCGCGGGCGAAGCGGCGGTGAGGTGCGGGTTTGCTGTAGGCACGGGCCTTCGGGTACAAGTGCGAACAAATGGATCCTTGCGTCGGCCAATATGCAGGAGGACATGAGGGCGACTCCGGGTCGAGCCCGGAGTGACAACTCAACTACGTGGCCTTTGATCCGCGCGGAGCGCGGATCAAAGGCCTCCTGCGCACGTCACCCCGGGCTTGACCCGGGGTCTCGAAATGTCTGATCGTAGATCAACCGGACAGCAGTGATCGTAAGGCAGGCCCTAATGCTGAACCACCACCCACTGGCTGCCTTGCAGGCCGGGGCCGCTGAGCTGCAGCAGGTAGATGCCGCTCTTCACCTGGACCACGGACATCGTCGTGCGGTCGGTGCCCTGCTCCACTACTTCACGGTGCACCAGCCGGCCACTGATGTCGCGCAGAACGAGCTGGACCGTTGCGGGGACGGGTGTGGTGAAGTTGATGACCAGGAGCTCATCGGCCAGTTGCGGATGCAGTGTGAAAGGTGCCTCGGTGGCTGCGGTGACATGCGTGCTGAGGTGCACGTAGGGCGCGGACGTGCGGATGCAGCCGTTCGCGAATTCGACCTCCACGGTGTAGCTCCCGTTCACCAAGGGTTCCAGTG
>JBGTAJ010000073.1:0-6488 GCA_041749915.1 Flavobacteriales bacterium | reverse complement strand
TCAACGACAAGAACAAGCGCCCGGCCGAGGGATGGCCAGCGGAGATCGTCGAGATCCATCAGCCCATCTTCACGGACAGCACCTTATTCTTCGGAAAACCATGGCTGGTGTGGCAGTGCATCTGCAGTACACCGGACGACTACGAGTTCTACTACGACGTGGACTTGAGCAGCATCCGCAAGTGCTGGGGCCGCAAAGAGGTCTTCGATCGGGTGGAAGTGAACGGCGAGTATGCATTCGTGCAAGAAGAACCTGGCCAGCTCTACGCTACGTTGGAGTCCACCGCCGATGGGTTCCTTTACGCCGAGATCCACTTGGACAGCGCAGAGACCGCAACACCGGCGCGTACTGTTCGCCTGCTGTTCGACACGGACCACGTGGTTCGCACGGATACTTCCGCTGTGGGCATGTGGGGACGTGATGGGCTTGTTACGCGCATTACGCACTTCGTGGAGTTGAAGAGTGTGCCTTGACCTACATGACCAACTGGCCAACGCAGGGCCAAGGAGCCGGTCCAGAGCCTATGATGTGTGCTGGACCGCTACGCGGCATGGGGCCGTGGGTTGCGTTCCGTCACCGCACGTGAAGTGCGCATCGTCACGCTGCGCAACTCGCTCACGCTGCGGTCCGCCACCCGGCGCTCCTTCGTCCGGGTGCTGCGTTCCATGATGCCGCGGGCCATCAGGTAGCACACCGTGCTTTCCGCGCCTTGGTTCAGGTTCACGCTGTGCTCCTCCAGGCCGTCGTAGCACCCGCCGGACACACTGTTGTACATCACCTGGGCCAGGTGATTGCGCCCCAGGAACCACTCGAAGGCCACGTGCATCTTCCGGGCATGCTCGGCATCTCCGAAGCTGTCATGGAACAGGGCCAAGGCGGATATCGTGTACGCCACATCGATGGGTTGTTCACCGAACAGAGCGGGTTGCACACCCGGCTCCAGCCAGCTGCGGTTGGAGATCACCCGCAGCATGTCTCCCTTGAACAGATGGTCCAGCAGGAAGTCGAAGGTGGCGATGGCCGCGCTGCGGTAAGCCGGCCGTTCCGTCTCCAGGAAGGCGAGCAGCATCGCCTCGGGCAGCACGGCATTGCCGTAGGTCACGATCGGCTCGAACCAGTTCCACTCCGCGCTCGCCGTCGCCTTGTACGTGTCCAGCAGATGCGCCGCCAGCCGGTCGATCAACGCCGTGATCTGCACACTGCCCCGCACCGAGTTGTAGGCATGCAGGCCCTTGATGCTGAACGCGATCGCACGCGGGGAGCTCAGTTCATCGATCCGCCGCAGCGTGGTCTTCAAGGCATGCTCGGCCTTGCGCGCGATCTCCATCGAAAGCAATGACCCATGGGCCACGCAAACGCCAAGCGCCCACACGGCCCGGCCGTTGCTGTCCTCCAGGTTCTCGCCCTGGTTCTGTTCGGTGAACACGCCGTTCACATCCGCGTAGTTCAGGAAACGACCGTTCGCCTGTTGGCAATGCACGATGTAGTCCACGTAGCGCGCCGCCAGGGCACGGTCCTGGCCGATACCGTCCGCATTGCCCGCATGGATGCACAGGGCGATCAGGGCCCGCGCGTTGTCGTCCAGCGTATGGCCCGAGCGCACATCAGGCTCGCTGATGTCGCAGAACTGCACCATGCCGATGCGGTCGGTCATGCGCTGCAGGTGGTCCAATGACACCGGCGGCCACTGGAAACTGAGCCGGTCCGTGGACCGTGTGCGCAGGGCAAAGGTGCGTACGTGGGCGATGGCCACATTGTCCCAGCCTGTGGCCCGCATGCGCTGAAGGGCGTTGCGTCCCAGTCGGTCCATGCGCGCAGGGTCCATCAGCAAGGCGATCGCCGCCTGTGCCAGCTGCGCCGGGCTGTTGAAGTCGATCAGCACACCGGTGCCGTCGTCCAGCACCTCCTGCGCATGCGGGATGCGGGTGCTGATCACCGGGCAGCCGCAGCCCATCGCGTAGGCGAAGGTGCCGCTCACCGCCTGCTCGGGGTCCTTCGAGGTGAAGAGGTAGATGTCCGTGAGCTGCAAATGCTCCAGCAGTTCCTCCAGCTCCAGGTAACGGTCCACGAAACGCACGTGGTCCTGCAGGCACAGGTCCTTCACCTTCTGCACCAGCATGTCGCGGTAGCCTTCACCCTCCTGGCGCACCACCTCCGGATGCGTGCGTCCGAGGACCAGGTAGAGCACCTCCGGCACCTGCTCCTTGATGGCCACCAAGGCATCCAGCGCCGTTTCGATGCTCTTGTTGGAACTGAGCAGTCCGAAGGTGCTGAGCACCCGACGGCCGGTGAGCCCGTACTTCCACTTCATCTTCTCCTTGTCCTGCCAGGTCACCACGTGCGTACCATGGGGGATCACCGCGATCTTCTCCTCAGCGATCGCGTACTCCTCGCGCAGGATGCGGGCGGAGCGCTCCGTCAGCACCACCACGTCCGAGGCCCGTTCCGCCAAGGCCCGGATCATGGCGATCCGTTCCGCAGAAGGGGAGGACAGCACGGTGTGGAAGGTCACCGCCACGGGCTTGTCCACCGCGTTCAGGAACTGCAGCAGGTACTGGCCTTCACCACCCGGGTACAGGCCGAACTCATGCTGCACCCACACCCGGTCGATGCGCGGGTCCTGGTCCACCTCCAAGGCCAGGCGGATGTGGTCGTCCGGGTCCTTCGTATCCAGCGTATGCGTCACCTCCGCCGGATAGTCACGCAGCACGGGGCCGCTTTCCAGTGCGCACACCGTGTACCGGAACGGGCCGTTGAAGGTGCGGTTCAGCGCGCTCACCAGGTCCTGTGTGTAGGTGGCGATCCCGCACACACGCGGCGGGTAGGAGGTCAGGATCAGCACGCGATCCGCGGTCGTTGGTGTCATCGGGCGTTCTGTTTCAAGCGGGTGAGCAAGGCGGTCATTTTCACGGAGGCCACGGCCACGCGTTCGTCTGCCGCGCCGTAGTAGATGTAGAGGTCATCGTCGAAGACCACCGCACCGGACGGGAAGACGATGTTCTTCACATAGCCGGTCCGTTCGTAGTCCTCCTGAGGGGAGATCAGGGGATGGTCCAACCGCGCGATCAGCTTGGAAGGATCATTGAGATCCAACAGTGCAGCGCAGGCGTGGTACACGAAGCCGTGCGGGGTGTCCTCCGCGGCGTGGTAGATGAACAACCAGCCATCGGGTGTTTCGATCGGAGGTGCGCCCCCGCCGATGTGGCTGGATTCATGCGGCAGTGCGGGATCCATCACGATGTGGCGCTGAAGGTCCATCAGGTAATGTTCCCAGAACGTCCGGTCCAACTCAGCGGGGTCCTCGAAGTACACGATCTGGATGCCGGGATGGATGCGGTGCAGCAGCGCGAACTTCCCGTTGATCTTGCGGGGGAAGAACATCAGGTTCTTGTCCCACGCCAGCAGCTTGTCCGCCAGCTGTTCTCCCAGGCCGTGCTCCTTCATCATCTTGTAATGGAACAGGTACTTCTGGTTGAGCCCTTCGCAACAGTCGATCAGCTTCTTGAACTCGCGATAGGTGAACTGCGGCGTGATCACACCGTGCCGGGTGAAGGTCTCCAGGTCGGTGGATGTGGCGAAGCATCCCAGGGCGTTCGTGCGGTCATAGGCCGTGTAGGTCATGTAGTAGGTGTCCCCGATCTTCACGATCCGCGGATCCTCCATGCCTTGGGATTCATACGCGTGCTCAGGGATGAGCAAGGGCTTCTCCGCACGCAGCGCCACCTCCAGCGGACCGTTCAGCAGGCAATGCCCCACGGTGGAGTAGTTGCCGTGCCGCACAGCGCGATAGAAGACGTGCACCTTGTCGCCCACACGTATGCAGGCCGGGTTCAGTGCACCGGCGTTCTCGAAACCGAGTTCCGTCTTGTCCAACAGCACACCGTGCCGGGTCACCACTACTTCCTGCTTTTCGCTCATGGTCCATGCGCAGCACGTCCAAGCTCAGGTCGTCGGGTTGCGCGCTCTACCCGGTCAATCATCGCTCCGGGATGGCGCCCGGGCGTGAATTCCGGGCCTGTGCTACGGTCCACAAGGCATGGCCCTGCAGGAGGCCGAAGGACCTGGGCAACGAATTCCCCTGATCATGGGTGATCGTGCCTCAGGTCCGTGCGTCTTGCTCAGGTACCGCACCGTGCCCGCCGGGCTTCCACCATGGCATGCCGTTCCTCATGTGCGCACCGCGATCGCTAGCGTAACTTTCATGCGACAGAACACTGCCGGAACACATGCCCACCGACCTCTATCACGTACTCGGCCTTCCCCGCACCGCCACTGCGGAGGACATCAAGAAGGCCTACCGGAAACTGGCGCGCAAGCACCATCCGGACCTCAACCCCAACAACGCCGACGCCAAGAAGAAGTTCCAGGAGATCAACGAGGCGAACGAAGTGCTCAGCGATCCCGAGAGCCGCAAGAAGTACGACCAGTACGGTGATCAGTGGAAACATGCCGAACAGTTCGAGCAGGCGAAGCGTGAACAGGGTGCGCGACAGCAGGCCGGTGCCCGGGAGGGAAACCCCTTCGGTGCCGGGGGAATGGATGAAGAGGACCTCTTCAGCTCCATGTTCGGTGGTGGCCGGGGCCGCGCGGTGAAGTTCCGCGGGCCGGACTACCAGACCGAACTGCGCTTGGACATGGACGCCGCCTACCGCACCCACAAGCAGACGCTCAATGTCAATGGCCGGCCCATCCGCATCACCGTGCCTGCGGGTGTGGAGAACGAACAGTCCATCCGCATCCCCGGCCAGGGCGGTCCCGGCGCGAACGGCGGGCCCAACGGCGATCTCTACCTCACCTTCGTCGTGGCCCCGCATCCCCGCTTCAAACGCGTGGGAAGCGACCTCTTCCTCACGCAGGACCTGGACCTGCCCACCGCCATGCTGGGCGGCGAGATCACCGTGGATACCATGGACGGCAAGGTGAAACTGAAGGTCGCGCCCGAAACGCAGAACGGCACCAAGGTGAAGCTGAAGGGCAAGGGTTTCCCGGTCTACAAACAGGAAGGCCGTTTCGGCGACCTCTACGTCACCTACAACGTGAAGCTGCCCACGGGTCTCAGTGAGCGCGAGCAGGAGCTCTTCCGGGAACTGGCCGCCATCCGAAACACCGCCTCCGCATGACCACCGAACCACTCATCGCCGTCGAGGTCTTCGCCACACATCAGGGGGTGGAGCCCACCTTCGTCCTGGCCCTGCATGAGCGCGGCCTCATCCAGGTCACCGTCGTGCACGAGCAGCCCTTCCTGGAGCCGGAGCAGCTCTCCCGCGTCGAGCAGCTCGCCCGCCTGCACTACGATCTGGACATCAACCTCGAAGGCCTGGAAGCCATCTGCCACCTCCTGGACCGCATGGATGCCGCCCAGCACGACCTCCGGATCCTCCGCGAACGACTGCGCCTCTACGAGGTGGATCAGCCATGAGCGAAGGGACGCCCGCCAAGTGGATCAACCGATCGATGTAACCCCGGGGTCGCACGATGATCGACGCAGCCGGCGCAGGAAGTGTTGAGGGAGAAGGGGAGGGGGCGCATGATTATCACTGATCAATGCCGAACGTCTGGTGGCGCGGCCGGGATGCAGTACTCGGATGGAACGGTCCAGACTTCGGGACGTTGGCCACCAACTCCGCCTTCGGAAATGCGGATACACTTCGGTTCACCGAACCATAGCGCCAGATGTTCTTCAGGCGTGCTGCCGTCCTGGGGCGTCCCGACGACCACAGCGAGCAGACCGTCGATTTCAATGATATCTCCTTTCGTGAAAGTGGTCATGATGTGACGATAGCTAAGCGCGGGTGGCTAGTCGCAAGATAAACAGCCTAATGACCGGCTGGATCGTACACCCACGCCAAGCGGCCGTAGTCCTCATCCATGCGTTTGGGGTCGAAGCGCCCGCTAAGCTGCGAGATGTATTCCATCCGTTGGAGCATTCTCATGTTCAGGCCCTATCTGTCATTGAACATGGCTGTGCGGTTTCATAACTCCGGAAACATGTCTCCGCTGATCGAGAGATTCCAACCCTCTCCTTGAGCTTTGGTGCACACATTGCGAAGCTCTTCATATTGGGGATGGTCATGACCAGATCGTTGAAGCTTCCCTATCTCGCTAACCAGTCTATTGAGATCTGCACCTTCGATAACGACGAGGGGACTGTTGTAACGAAGCGATGCAACCACGCTCAGATTCGCATAAGCAGAGCGATCCTTCAAACACTCATGAAATATGATCTCGTAGAACCTCTGGTCCAAATAGATCGCTTTCTTCCGTGTGTGGTCCTCGGGAGCTGAGCTTGAATAGCAGACAAGAAAAGCCATGGAATAAGGGCGTTACTTAGGTTCCCATAACTCCACCTTGTTCCCCTCCGGATCGAACACCCACGCGAAGCGGCCGTAGTCCTCATCCATGCGCTTGGGGTCGATGCGCACACCGGCATCCTCCAGCTTCTTCAGCAGGCCATCGAGGTCCTGCACGCGCAGGTTCAGCATGAACTG
>JBGTAJ010000072.1:0-2740 GCA_041749915.1 Flavobacteriales bacterium | reverse complement strand
CGGCAGGCCGCGGAGCCGCATCAACTGTACTTCGGCGGATACTACTGGGGCATCGTCACCTACGGGAGCATTACCATCGATGATGTGTCGAACGGCGATGCCATGATGGTCTCGGCTACGGACTCCACCTTCGATGTGAGCCTGTGTGCCACGGACGTTTGCCCCGGATCGTGCACCGGAACGGCGGTCGCCTTCACTCAGGGCACTGGCCCGTTCACCTACAGTTGGAGCCAGGGCGGCGGTGATGCCATCATTGGAGACCTCTGTGCGAGTATCCAGATCGTTGAAGTGACCGATGCGAACGGACAGGTACGGATCGATACGGTGTACGTGGAAGAACTGACCGACCCCGACTACGCCGTGCAAGTGCTGAACGATTCGCTTTGGGTGGCCGGTGGCGTGAGTTACGCTTGGTTCTTCAATGGCAGCGTGTCCGTTGGCGGCGACAGTGTCTCCCATGTGGCGCAACAGACCGGTCAGTACCACGCCGTGGTGACCGATGCCTCGGGCTGCCAATGGAACAGCGATACCGTGCTGGTCGTCCTGAACGTTGGTATGGATGAAGCGGGTCTGGATGAGCTGCTCCTGTATCCGAACCCAACGAACGATGTGCTCCACCTCTCCAACTGGAACGTTCCGGTCCTCCGCGCTGTGGCAATGGATGTTCTGGGCCGCAGCGCCGAGGTGAAGGTCACCGGTCCGAATACCATCGATGTCGGCGACCTGGCCCCCGGAACGTGGATCTTGGTGATCGGGACCGGCAGTGGCACGACGTATTCCCGTTTCGTCAAGGAGTAGGGCAGGCAACGAGGTGCCCGCTGCAGTTGTCTTATTGCCGAACCTTCTTCCATGCGCCAACTGCTTACGCTCTCCCTGGTTGCCAGCATCTCGGTGATCAACGCCCAACAGTGCGATTGGCTCACCAGCGCTTCCATCGATTTCGATTCGAACCCCGCGATGCCCTCGGAGGTGATGGCATCCGCTCCCGGGCGTTTGGTGATCGGTCGGAACACATCTGGCGAGTTCGTTTATGGCCAGACACTATACGGGAATGCAGTCATGGAGGCACTTGACCTGGATGGTGCGACCATCTGGAGTTGTTTCCTGAGCGATTCGGTGAACCTGATGAGTGCTGTTGTCGCTACGGATGGCCGTGCGTTCGTCGCCGGCAGCTTCATGGGTGCCATGCAGGTGTGCGATGGTTCGGTGCTGGGCGGTGTGCCCGGTCAGGGAATGTGGAACGAGAACATGTTCCTGATCGCGGTTGATCTCAACACGGGCTTGATCGAATGGACGCGGAACCTCTCCTTCGTTCACGATCAAGCCTTGAGCATTCCCTCATTGGCCTTTGATCCGCAGGGGCGCTTGTGGTATGCGTTCTCTGAATGGGGTGTTGGCAAGGCAGTACGTGTAGATGAGAGCGGTGCCGACATGGAGACCCGCATCGTGGATGGTGTGCGTACGCTGGGGACGATCAGCTTCGACCCATGGGGCGGGCTGTACATGAGCGGCGGGTGCGAAAACGGAGGCTTCGCGTTCGGCGGAGAGGCTTTTACCAATGAAGGTACAACTGGGTACTCCATGTTCGTACTGCGCTACAAGCCCGATGGCACCGCTGGTTTCGTGGAATTCGCCGATGATATCACGTTCCAGGAACCGCAGGTCGTCGCCACCGCGGATGGCCATGCCTACCTCGCAGGCGAGATCTTCGATGCCACGCAATGGGGCGATCTGGAACTACACGGTCCAAACTGGTCGGAAGAGGTTTTCCTGACGCGCTTGGACAGTATGGGGGAATTCATCTGGGTGGTGGAAAGTGCTCCGCTCGAACCGGCTCCCATAAGCGGGAACCTGAGCCGCAGCAAAGGCCCCTGCATCGCACTGGACCCCAGTGGCATCGTTTATCTCATCGGTGACGCACGTGGTACAACGGATTGGGGCAATGGCGTCACCACGGGCAGCAGTGTGCTCACGGACCATGTCGTCGCCGTGATCGCATTCGCTGCGGATGGCAGTGCACTATGGTCCGCGGACAGTGAGGTCATTCCCGGGTGGGTCGAAGCACGCACCATTACCGCTTCCGCCGAACCCGGATCGGTGCATATCGCCGCGCATATCCGTGATCCCTTCACCTTCGGACCGCATACCACCGGTGAGGTCGGTGCTCAGTACGCTGCTTTCGCTGAGCTGTCAGGCATCAACACCGGGATCGTTCCGGTCAGGAAGCCAGGTGGGTTGGATGCATGGCCCGTACCAGCTCGTTCGATCGTTCAGGTACACCATGAAGGAAACGGGACTACCGCTGCGCTACATGCCGCCACAGGCGAGGTGCTGCGCACGGTACGATTGGTGCCCGGCACCAACGCCATCGATCTGAGCGCTCTTCCTGCAGGTCTGTATATCCTGCGCACTGGGGAAGGGGAGGCTGTGCGGGTGATGAAGGAGTGAGGGGATACGGCCGGGAACCCGCGTGAGCGATCGCAATGGAAAGCCCACAGCAGCCCGAGGAACGAGGGCTGCGAGGACTTGGAATGAAGAGCGCGACCCGAGGCTTTTGCGAGGGGCACGCCCAACCCATTCAATCCCTGTTCGCCGCCCGTATCTCTTTGCGCACCTTGTACAACCGTTCGCTGAAGCCGCCTTCCTTTTCGAACGCCTTGGCCTGGCTGTCCACCTGTTTGTCCAGTAGGTGTAAGGCGATCTTGCACAGCGTCTGGCCCACATTGGCGCTGAGTTCGGC
>JBGTAJ010000071.1:0-2027 GCA_041749915.1 Flavobacteriales bacterium | reverse complement strand
GCTGTGCAGGCGCTGGTCCACCTCCTCGGCGGTCCAGCTCAGGCGCAGGCTGTTCTGGCTCATCTCCAGACCGCTGGTGGCGACACCACCGGCGTTGCTGGCCTTGCCCGGTGCAAAGGCCACCTTGGCACCTTCGAACACGGCAATGGCTTCCGGCGTACTGGGCATGTTGGCGCCTTCCGCCACATACTTCACGCCTTTTTTCACGAGGTCCTTGGCGTTCTTGCCGTCAAGTTCGTTCTGGGTGGCGCAGGGCAGTGCCACGTCGCACTTGGCCACCACATCCCACACGCGGGCGCCCTTCTTGTAGGTGCTGCCCTTGAACTTCTTGGCGTACTCCTCGATGCGGCCGCGCTTCACGTTCTTCAGTTCCATGATGAACTTAAGCTTCACGCCGTCGATGCCATTGGGGTCATAGATGCTGCCATCGCTGTCGGAGCAGCTTACCACTTTGGCGCCCAACTGGGTGGCCTTCTCGATGGCGTACTGGGCCACGTTGCCGCTGCCGCTCACCGCAACCACTTTGCCCTTGAAGCTGGTCTTGTTGTGCTTCATCATCTCATCGGCGAAGTACACGCAGCCGTAGCCTGTGGCTTCTGGGCGCATGAGCGAACCGCCCCAGGTGCGGCCCTTGCCGGTGAACACGCCAGTGAACTCGTTACGCAGGCGCTTGTCCTGGCCGAACATGAAGCCGATCTCGCGACCGCCCACGCCGATGTCGCCCGCGGGCACGTCGGTGAACTGGCCCACGTGGCGCCACAGCTCGGTCATGAAGCTCTGGCAGAAACGCATCACTTCATTGTCGCTCTTGCCCTTGGGGTCGAAGTCGCTGCCGCCCTTGCCGCCGCCCATGGGCAGGGTGGTGAGGCTGTTCTTGAAGGTCTGCTCGAAGCCCAGGAACTTCAGGATGCTGAGGTTCACGCTGGGGTGGAAGCGCAGTCCGCCCTTGTAGGGTCCGATGGCGCTGTTGAACTCGATGCGGAAGCCGCGGTTCACCTGCGTGTTGCCCTTGTCGTCCACCCAGGGAACGCGGAAGATGATGGTGCGCTCGGGCTCCACCATGCGCTCCAGGAGCATCTTGCCCTTGTACTTGGGGTTCGCCTCGATGAACGGGATCACCATTTCGGCCACTTCATGCACGGCCTGAAGGAATTCAGGCTCATTGCCATTGCGCTGCTTGACGGATGCCATGAAGGCGTCCACAGCCTTGTTGCTCTTTGCCATCGCTGGGATGTTGGTTGGAATTGGGCGCGAAGGTATGCCGGGGATCGTTCCGGCAAGGGACGGTTCCGGCGGGAACGAACAGGTTATCAGTGCCCCCCGGTTGAAAGGCTGTGCGCTCAGTTCGCAGCGTAGACCTTACCCGGCAGTGCACGGATGACGCCGTTGAACTCCAGGTTCAGCAGCAGGCCCGCCGCCTTGCCCTGCGCCATCTTGCTCTGCACGCACAGTTCGTCGATGTCCACTTTGCCCTTGGCCACGATGATGTCCACCAGTACCTGCTCTTCGGGCATCAGTTCCAGGAAGAGGGCGGCCTGCTTCGGCGCTTTCCCCTTTTTTGGGAGCCACTCCATCAGGGTGATCACATCCTTGCCGGAGGTGACCAGTGCGGCCTTGTTCTGCTGGATCAGCTTGTTGCAGCCTTCGCTCTGCGGGTCCGTCGGTCGGCCCGGGAAGGCGAACACTTCACGGTCGTAGCTGGAAGCAATGTCCGCCGTGATCAACGACCCGCCCTTGGGTCCGCTTTCCACCACGATGGTGCAGTCGCTGAGGCCTGCGATGATGCGATTGCGTGCCGGAAAGTTGCCGGGCGCGAAGGTGCTGTCGCTCGGGAGTTCGCTCACCAATCCACCCATGCGGAGCATCTCCTTGGCGGTGTTCGCATGTTCGCCCGGGTACAAGCGGTCCAGGCCGTGTGCCACGCATCCGATGGTGGGCATGTCGTTCTTCAGGGCGGTGCGGTGCGCCACGATGTCGATGCCGTAGGCCAGGCCGCTGACGATGGTGGCGTTGCTTTCCTTCAGCGC
>JBGTAJ010000070.1:0-13339 GCA_041749915.1 Flavobacteriales bacterium | reverse complement strand
GCCTGCCTTGACCGCATCGTCTTCACACCGCCCTGTTATGTTTCGCGACGCGACCTCTTCGCACCCTGATCGCATGTTGCCAGCTGCTCTCGCTCTTCTACTCCTTTGCGCACTTCCCGCTGTCGCGCAGGATGCTCCCTTGACCGACCGCATCATCCCCGGTCCTCCGCCTGATGAATACGTGGACGTGACCGGCGATGGCATCGCGGACCTGCTGATCACCACCAGAACGATACACATCTCCGACCCGGAGCAACCCGGCTACTTGGGCAAGCACCTGTTGGGTGTGCGCACGCTCAGTGGCAACGCCATCCTGATGTGGAGCACGCCCAGTACGCAGCGCTGGTACACGCTGGAGGACAGCACACGGCTCGACACGGGTCTGCTCGCCGCACGCATCCACTTTAAGCAACTGAGCTGGACCGATGAGGACCACCCCACGGAGTTCTGGCTGCTGGAGCGGCCGTTCGGCCCGGCGATCACGAAGGACCAGGACGGTTGGTACGGTACGGGCGATCATCACGACGGGCACACGCTCGTATTGCGCAGCGCGAACCACCGCGGAACGAGCGTCGCGGCCTTCGCGTTCGAACTGCCCTATCCCTATGGCCGGGTAGTGGTCAGGACGAAGCACGTGGTGCGAGTGCCAAACGGCTTCGGTGAAGAAGGCGACCTTATCGTGCTGAAGCGCGAAGACCAGGAACCGCCCTTCGACTTCGGCCATGAACCGGAGGAGCCGCAGGTGATCATCCCGTCTGGCATCCCGCCTGATGAGCGCGTGAACCTGAACGGCGACGAGGTGGATGACCTGGTGATCACGGGCCAGATGAAGCAGTGGCCTGGCATGAAAGAACGTAACGAATTCGTCCGCGGCATATCTCCGCTGCCGGGCACCATGCTGTTGATGACCCGCGAGCGCTGGGGCGTGTTGGGTTTCTTCCGCCTGCGCGAAGGGGAAGTGCTTACGCCGGAGCGCTTGGCGAATGGCCTGGCGGGAAACCTGCTGGCATGGGCCCCAGCCGATGGTGAGCGTGTGTTCGTCCCGGTCTTATCCAAACCGGTCGTCATGCCCGAAAACTCCTGGGGTTGGGCGCACGATACCGAGACATTGGAGGGTGCACTGGTCTACCGAACCATGGAATACGGCCGGCCGATCATCGGTACCCTGGAGATCGTCAGCGATGTGCCGGGCGGGGAACTCGGCGTGCGGGCGCAGACCTGGGTGGAGGAAGGACAAGTGTTGGAGACGCGTTAGGCTTCGGGTAGCGCAGTTGGACAGGGATGGAAGCCATACCTTCCAACATCCTCCGGCATCGGCAATTCACGGCCGGTGCTCCAAACGGAACTTCAGCCCCTTCCTGACAGCCGGCCACTCGTGGGGAAGGATGGAGTACACACAGGTATCGCGCAGGGTGCCATCGGGCATGGTCATGTGGTTGCGCAGGACCCCGTCGGCCTTCGCTCCCAGCCGTTCGATGGCCCTTCTGCTCTGGTGATTGTGGAAGCTGGTGCGGAACTCCACCGCGATGCATCCCAAGGTATCGAAGGCGTGTTCCAACAGCAGGAGCTTGCACGCAGGGTTGATCGCAGTACCCTGCACGGAACGTGCGTACCACGTGGATCCGATCTCTACACGAGGTTTGGAGGCCTCCACGTTCATGTAGGTCGTCATGCCAACAATGCGCCCGGTCTCCGCGTGGCGCACGGCCCACGGAAGCATGGTGCCCTGGGCATGCAGTGCCAGCCTCCGGTCGATCTCCGCACGCATGCCTTCCGGTGAAGGGATGATGGTGTACCAGAGCTTCCACAGCTCACCATCGCTCGTGGCCTCACAGAGCGCATCGTGGTGCTCATGTGCCAAGGGCTCGAGGACTACCTCCCGGCAGCGAAGGATGATGGGGTTGAGCAAGGGATGCATGTGGCAAAGGTGTTCATACCCGTTGATCCAGACCTGCGGAAACACGATCAATATCATGTCCTCGCTGCGATCCCCTTGACCCATCCGTTGATCGGTAACGCTGGCCCGAGCCCCGACATACACGCAAGTTCATTTTACAGCGTCAACGTCAGTCAGCTTCCCGCTTCACCATACGCTCCACGCCATAGAGCATCACGAGGGAGAGCAGCAGCACCACGGCGAAGACGTACCAGGTGCTGACGTAACCGAAGTGCTCCACCAGGTTGAGGCCGAGGGTGTGACCGATGATGTGCGCCACGCTCCAGGAGATGGTGAAGAGCGCCATGTACGAGCCGGGCTGGCCTCGGTCGGCACGGTCGTAGGCGAAGCGGTTCATGAAGGGGAAGTTGAGCATCTCGCCCACCGTCATGAAGAACATGCCCACCCACAGGAAGGCGATCGTGGGCACCAGGTTCAGCACCAGGAAGCTGAGGGCGAAAAGGACCACACTGAAACGCAGGATGATGTGAAGTCCGTAGCCTTTGTCCTCGCAGAACTTCACCAGGGGCATCTCCACCAGGAAGATGAAGAAGCCGTTACTGGCGAGCAGTAGGCCGATATACTCCTCACTGAGGTGATGCACCTCGCTGTAGAAGAGCGGCACGGTACTGAAGTACTGCAGGAAGGGGATGCAGATGAGCGTAACGGTGGCGAGGAAGAAAAGGTAGGGCCGGTCGGACCAGGGCGAACCCTGGGCCGTGCTACGCGCGGCATCGTTGTCCCTCTGCGCCTGTTTGCGCGGCAGTCCCACCAGCATGATGAGCATGGCCCCGATGCAGGTCAGGCCATCGATCCAAAAGAGACCGCTATAGCCCCACCATGCGATGATGGCCCCGCCCAGTGCAGGTCCCAGGCTGAACCCGAGGTTGATGGCGAGGCGGATGAGGGTGACGGCACGCGTGCGGTTCTCCGGCCGCGCATAGCTGCGCACGGCGACGAACATCGCCGGGCGGTAGGCATCGGAGAGGACCAGGAGGAAGAAGATGGCGATGCAGAAGGGCACGAAACCATGCACGAACTGCAGGATGATGAAGGCGAGGCCGGAGGTGAGCAGGGCACCGATCATCACGTCATAGAAGCCGAGCTTGTCGCTGAGCTTGCCACCCAGCCATGAACCCACCACGGAGCCTGCGCCGAAACTGCTCATCACCCAGCCCACCTGGCCCAGCGTGAGGCCCATGTCCTTGGTGAGGTAGAGCGACATGAAGGGCACCACCATGGTCCCCGCTCGGTTGATGAAGGTGACGAGCGTGAGCAGCCACACCTCGCGGCTGAAGCCGGAGAAGGACGCGACATAACCGCGGAAAGCACGCTGGAGGAACTGCACGGCGCGAACGTACTCAGGAGATCTCCACCTGACCGTATCCCGGCACCTTCATACGGAATTTTATTGCAACAGGGAGTGCGTGCGCAGCGTTCCCTTGCCGTGCTCCACCAGCACCAGCAATGGCTCCGGTACCTTGCCTTCTACGCCGGGCCGTGTGCCCACGAAGACGGTGGAACCTTCTTCCGGAAGGATCTGCTGCAGGGAGAAGCGATCGATGCCGGTGTCGACCTTCCAGAGGATATCGCCATCCAGGCTCACGCGGGCGACCATCAGCGTGGCGCCCAGGCCGGGACGAGCTGTGTACAACATCAGCGCACCATCAGGCTGTTTGAGACGGATGGGCTCGGAGTCGTCGTTCATCTGCAGGAACGCGGCGTTGAGATACTCCTCCTCCCTGACCGGCGTCATGGACACAATGCGATGGTACTTGTCCTCCACAGGCGCTTCCAAAACGCCCCGATGGAAGCGGCGCAGCTGTTTGGCATCTTCCTGTCGCTCCTTACGGCGAACGAATTTCTTCAGTGCGAATTCGCCCGCGAGCTCTTCCGGCGAATGCAGCCCTAGCCAGCTGCCGGGTCCGGTGATCAGACCCGCCGCGAGGAAGGCATCGGGCCTTGGCGTGATGGGCGATACTTGAGCACCTTGGAGCGAGGCCGCGTCAACCGGGACCTGACCTTCCGGCACGAGCTCGTAAGTGTCTAGGTCCACACCTCCCACACCGTTCACATCGAACCAGAGCGTTCGTCCATCGCTGCCGAGGACCTTCGCCAATTGGAAGGAGGAGAAGCTCCGCTCATGGAGGATCGGGATCAACTTCGGTTCGCCGCCATCCAGGGGGACGATGAAGATGCTGACGGTGAAACGGTCCTTCGAACCATCGCGGTGCAGGCTCGGCGTGTAGGCCTCCAGCGACTGGATCAGCGTGGCGATATGTCGGTCGCTGCGCACGGACAGGCCCAAGGGCGTGCCCTTGCCGGGATCGATCACCAGGACGGTCTTCTTCACCCACATCAGCCCGGCGAAGATCAGCGCGAGCGCCGATACCGCCATGGCGAACTTGAACTTGAGCGAGCGATAGCGCTGGTACCATGCCACATCGTTCGGAGGGTTCGTGGTCGACATCGTTCTTGTGATGCTGTGCGTTCAGCGTCGGATGGCGATCCAGCCGCCTTCCTCGTCGATATCCGCTCTGCTTCCTGAGGCTTTCTGGCGGACCACTTGATCAGCAACGACGCGCAGGATCTCCGCCCGCCGTTCCGCGGCCCATGGATGCACCCGTTGCCAGGAGGCCTCATCGCCCATGCTCACGATGGCGATGGCATCACCTCCGGCGAACTCCCACCAGCCGGAGATGCGCTGGACGCCTTCCTCGTAGCTGACGGTCCCGGACCGTCCTTCTTCCGTAATGGTGACCCGTGGTCGGTCCATGGTGTGTTCGGTCGGCTGCCAGACAAGGTGCATCGTTCACCCTGCGGTGGCTTTCCGATCCGCCGAAGATCGCGATCTTCACCGTCACACAGAACCACCATGTCCTGGAAGATCGCCCTTACGGTCGCACTGCTCACCGCCGTGGTCACCGCCATCGTCACCGCGCCGGTGGCCGATAAGATGACCAAGGTCCACGGCATGTCCGACTTCGAAGGCGGGCGCGGCATGGCCATCGCCTTCCTCTTCATCCCGGCCGGCCTTGTCGGTGGATTTCTCCTGGGCCTGCTGGGCACCAAGTTGGTGGGCGCGGTGGAATGGTCGCATTTCTGGAAGGCGGCCGGGCTGTCCATCGCACTGGGCCAGGTGGCGCTGTGGGGCATCTCCGGCCTCAGCCTATTGGGCATCCCCCGGCCTCCCCTGCTCGATGGCCAAGCCCTGGCATTGGAAGTGGAAGTGATGGTGCCCAAAGCGCGCATCACGCCACGTTCGCTGGAGCCGGACCAGATCCGCCTCAGCCTCTACGCCGGGCCGAAGGACAACGCCTACGCGACCATCGACCGGTCCCGGTTCCGTGAAGTGGACAGTACGCTGATCGTCCATGCTGTGGCAACGCTGAACAGCCAAGCCTACGGGCGCACCATCAGTTTCCACATCGAGGAGGGAACCTGGCTGGCCTTCGATCTGAACGAACTGCCGGCCAAGCCCACTTCTGCGCACTTCGAGTGGACCGCGCCCAAGCCCTTGCGCGATGCCAAGGTCGCGGGACAGCAGAGCACCCTGTCGGATGTGCTCCTGCGGTACCGGGTGGTGAAGGTGAACTGAAACGGGGCTGCCGATCACCGGCATTCACCCCGGCCCACCACGCGCGCACCTGCCCGCCAGGCCGCGCACTTGTTGGGATAAGTGCGCCCGTCACATCCGCAGTAAGGGTCGTAGTCCAAGGTACAAGGCGCCTCGCTCATGAGGCTGGGCTCAGGACAAGGTCCGGGTTCCGTACGCAGCACCTTCAGCAAGGTGTCGTTGAAGGCTTTGGGGATCTCGATGTTCGCCACGTGCCCGGCGTCGGGGAACACGATGTAGCGCTCGGCAGGGATGTCGTTGATGCGTACGATGCCCTCACCCACGAAGGGAGGGATCAGCCCGTCCTTGGCACCCCAGAGCACGAAGGTGGGCATCGTCCACATGTAGCGTTTGGTGGCGTATTGCGCATCGCGCTGCACCAGGTCCTTCAGCAGGCCTTGGTAGATGGGCTGGCGTTCGGCACTGGCCTCATGGATCTGACGGATGGCGAAGCGGGGTATCCATCGGGGCTTGGCCATCACCGCGTTGATGTTCCGCAGGCGCTCCTCGGGCGTATCGGTCGCAAAGAAATCCAGGATGTCAGCGGCACCGATCACGCGGGCCATGCTATCGGCGATGGCCTTGGTGTAGGCGTTGGCCGGACCATCGTAGATCACCAGCAGGCGGGTGTACTCCGGATGCTGCTCGGCATAGTTGGCCACGATGGCGCCGCCGTAGGAATTGCCCACCACAGAGATGGTCTCGTTGATCGCCAGGCTGTCCACCAACAGTTGCAGGTGCCGCACCTGCTCATCCACGCTGTTCCCGCTCCAGGTATCGGTGCTCTTGCCGTGGCCGATGAGGTCGGGCACAACCAGGTCATGGTGCCTGGCCAGCTCCTTCGCATTGATCGCATACTGGGCGCAGCTGCCGGTGACGCCATGGACCAGCATCAGCCAGGGCTTTCCGGTGGGAATACTGGCCCAGACATGGCGGGGTCCTTCCGGTGTGATGTAGGTGTGCTCCTGCAGTCCGCTCTTACGGAAAGCCCGGTCAGCCTTCCGTTCCATCATGTGCACCACGTTGCAGGAGGCGAGCGACAGGGCGAGCAGGGCTACCGGTAGCTTTTGGAACAGTGAACGCATGTTGCAAAGGTGTTGCTGATCCTCCAAAGCTGGACAGCCGCAAAGTCAGAGCACGGAAAAAGCTGCACTCTATAGAGATCTGCGGACCACGGGACGGAGCAACGCCAGAGGAAACGCATGCCGATGATCATTGTTCTTCCCGGATCGATCATGGTCCAGGGGCACGACTTCCCCTAACCCACCTCCGGTGCACGCCGGCCGATCACGCTCTATTGGATCCGAGCTCATCATGGCGTGGACGTTATTTACACCAGCGCGATGAACCCGCATCCCGAGCCAACCGCCGATGGTCGGGTGACGCTGAGCGGCCTAGAGCTCGGGGGGATCTGGCAGATCACCGTACGGAGTGCCGATGGGCGCATCGTACAAACCGAAAGGGCCACCGGGGGCGATCGTTTGCTGATGGACCTGGGAGGCCTGCCTAACGGAGTGAACCTGAGGGAGGTGATCGGCGATCGCCACCGCTATCGCGGGACAGTGCTCCGCCAGTTAGGCCTTGCGCCGAACAGAACTGGTGTTTTCACTAGGCTTGGTGCCAATGGCCAGCCGGACATTTGGTGCTCACTAATCCCTTCCACCATGCAAAACCTGAAACCACTGATCGCCACCATTCTCGGAGCCACCCTGTTGGGTGCCTGCACCAGCCCGGCGCCCTGCCCACCTGCGGAAGAGCACTACAAGCACCCGGTCTACTCCATACCCATGGAGACGGATGCGAACATCGCCCTTGTCGAGACCTACCTTAACGCGGTGATCCGTGCAGATGCGGAGGTGATCCGGGCTTCCGTAGCGCCGGGCTTCTATTCCAACAACACCTTCGTACCGGCCGATTCCTCCGATGTGGAGGAGGTCATCGCCAACTGGATGCGCATCGATTCCACCCGCACCGACCAGAAGATCGTGAAGGACTTCGCACAATCCATCCAGGTAGCCGAGGGCAACGAGTACCCGGGACAATGGGTGCAATACTGGGGCAAATACTCGGCCATGCACAACGCCACCGGCAAGCCCTTCGAGGTGAAGTTCCTCTTCGATGCCAACGTGAAGGACGGCAAGTTGACAAAGGCTTACATGTGGTTCGACCGGCTGGCATCCTTCCACCAGTTGGGCATTCCACCACCCGAGGCACCTGCCGCCCAGGACTAAGAGACTTCCCGGTCCTCGCATCCATACTGATATCAACGGGAAAGGGCGGTCGCTGTGCGTCCTCCCTTTCTCCGTATCTACGTTGCGCATTGGCACAATTCCACACTTCCACCAAATGACCAGAACCGCTCTCATGGCACGTGCTACCATCCTCGTTCTCCTCTCGGTCTTCGCATCGCTTATCCCGGGATGTGCTGAACCAGAGAAACCCGCCCCTCCATCTATTGACGAAGCCGCTGACAGTTTTGACCTGGCCGCCTTGCGCACCCTGATCACGGAGAAGAACGTCGCGTTCACACAGGCCCATATCACTGGTGACAGTGCCGTCTTGATCGATTACTTCACACCCGACGCGCGCGTGCTGGGTCCGAACGCAGAAGCGGTGGTCGGTCAGGCGGCGATCGCTGAACTCAACGCACAGTACGTGAACTACGGCATCAAGGAATTCACAGAGACGACGACGAACTTCTATGGTGATGAGAACTACCTGATCGACGAGGGCACCTACTTCATGCGCTACGGGGAGGACGTTGTAGAGGAAGGCAAATACCTGAACGTGTGGAAGCAGGTGGATGGAAATTGGCGGGTGTGTGCCAACATGTGGAATACGAACGAGTAAAAGCACCTCGAACCCGATCCCGGACCAAGGCCCGCATCTTCAACACCAAAACGCCAACGGAAACCGGTGCTACCTCATATGCCGTCCCTACAGGACTCAATGGACGGTCGTTGCTGAAGTTCTAACCACATGTCGTCCCTACGGGACTTGAAATACCTCCATGGCCCGCATCTTCAACTCCATCCGCCAGCGTTTGCTGAAGGAGAACCGCCTCACCCGATACCTGGTCTATGCCGCAGGTGAGATCCTGCTGGTGGTGATCGGCATCCTCATCGCCCTGCAGTTGAACCTGCTGAAGGAGGAGCGGAACCAGCGCCGGCAGGAACTGGAGACATTGGCACAATTGCGCGAGGAGTTCCAGGACAACCTGAAGCAGCTGGATGAGAAGATCGCCATGCGCCGGGCGATGATCCGATCGGCCATGCAACTGCTGGCCATGCATGATGACAGCACGCTGATCATGGCCGATTCCGTGGAATACCTGATCGCACGCACCACGGTGAGCCCCACCTTCGATCCCATCACCAACGACCTGATCGGATCCGGCCGGCTTTACCTGATCAGCAACCCCGACCTGCGCCGGATGCTCTCGCGCTGGACCAGCGACGTGGCGCAGATCACCGAGGAGGAACAGGCGTGGATCACCCTCAACCGACAGAGCTGGTCGCCCTTCCTGCGCACCTTTTTCCCCATGCGCAACATCCACGCGGCGAAGTGGAGCGGCCTGGACGTGGTGAACACCCTGCTCTTGGACAAAGGCCAGGGGGAGCAGTGGACGATGGGACGATCACAAAGAGCGCCCGACCTGAAGACCCTGTTCGCCCATCCGCAGTTCGAGGACCTGGCCTCCATGGCCGCTTCGGCAAGCATGTTCGCCAACCGCCAAAGCGAGTCGCTCCGCAGCAACATCGTGAAGATCCTGGACCTGATCGATGCGGAACTGAAGAACAACTGACCCATAGCGCCATGGCCCGCATCTTCAACTCCAGCCGCCAGCGAACGCTTACGCAACCCATATGCCGTCCCTACAGGACTCTATTGACGTTCACTGCTGTAGTTCTAAACACATGTCGTCCCTACGGGACTTGAAATACCTCCATGCCACGCATCTTCAACTCCATCCGCCAGCGGCTCCTGAAGGAGAATCGCCTTACGCGTTACCTGATCTATGCCGTCGGCGAGATCCTGCTCGTGGTGGTCGGCATACTCATCGCCTTGCAGATCAACAACAACAACGACCTGCACAAGGCACGGGTGAGGGAGTTGCAGTATTTGCGCAACATCAAGGCCGACCTTGAAGCCAACTTGGTCAAGGTGAATGACATCATCGCGTTGCGGACCAAGAATATGGAAGCGGCGGAACGTGTCATCGCGAAGATCAACGGGGAGCCCATCGAAGATTGGAAGGCGTTCAGCAACGATAGGATCGCCGTGTATGTATGGACGCCATACTACCCGATCAACTTCACCTTCCAGGAAATGATGAGTTCCGGAAGCCTTGGTCAGTTGACCAATGACAGCGTGAAGACCTCCCTGCTCGTACTGGAATCGCTCTTCAAACAGGCCAAGGCGGAAGAGGAGCATTTCCGCTTCGACGCAGAGGAGCTCGTCTATAAACCCGTGTACGAGCTGACGGACCTGGAGCCGACCCTGAACATCTACATGGGCAAGGAGGTGGTGATGCGCCCGGAGGACTTCGCGCCCTACTTCACCGACAAGCGTGTGAAGAACGGATTCCTCATGGCCACACTGGAATTCTCCACCATGAACAGGCAGTTGAACGAGGTGCGGAAGATCTCTGAAGAGCTGACCGGGATGATCGACCGGGAACTGGAACGCGGATCATGATGGGCCCGGACCCAAAGCATCCAGTAGAACCTACAAATTGAGCAACCCCACCATGCCCCGCATCTTCAACTCCATCCGCCAGCGGCTCTTGAAGGAGAACAGGCTCACGCGCTACTTGGTCTATGCCATCGGCGAGATACTGCTGGTGGTGATCGGGATACTCATCGCCCTGCAGGTGAACAATGGGAACATGGCCCGACTGGACCGTCAGAAGGAAATGAAGTACCTCCGATCCCTGAAGCTGGACCTACAAGTGGACCTGGTCAACCTGGAGGAAATGATCGCGCTCCGGAACAATAAGACCGCTTCTGCGGTCGAGCTTCTCTCCTACCCCACGCCGACCGACCTTGGCCACATCCTGGAACTGGACAGCTTGATCGGCATCGTGTTCGGGTGGAAAGACTATCACCCCCGGACGAACACCTTGAAAGAGCTCACCAACTCCGGCGACCTCAACATGATCCGGAACGACTCCATACGGACCATCCTCCTGGACATCGAGGAGCGGAACGCAGTGCTGGTGACCTCCGTTGCGCACATGCGGCGCGAGTACGACATGTACCTATACGATCGCAATGCCGTCCTTCGGGAGCGCACCCCTTTGCTCGACCACAAGGCCAGCTTCGAAAAGGGACAAGCGATCAGGGACACGCTGGTCACGCCGCAGCGCCAGAGCGAACTGATCGCGCAGGCCGAAGCGCTGCTGAAAGACCTGCAGGTGATCAACGGGCTGAAGCTGGCAGCCGGGAACAACAGTTACATCCGCAGGCAATATGAGGTCATACGCACCGACACCGAGCGTCTCCTCCGCTTGATCGACAAGGACCTCAACGGACACTGAAATGGCACGCATCTTCAACTCCATCCGCCAGCGGCTCCTGAAGGAGAACCGCCTCACGCGTTACCTGGTCTATGCCGTCGGCGAGATCCTGCTGGTGGTGATCGGTATCCTCATCGCATTGCAGCTGAACAACCTGAACGATCAGCGGAAAAGCAAGGAGGTGGTACACGTGTACTACGAACAGATCCTGCAAGACCTCGAGACGGATCGCAAGTACATCGAAGAGATGTTGGTGGTATACGACACCAACCAGGTGAAGCTGGAGCGATACAAGGCATTGTTCGAGGAAGCTGATATCCCCCCTACCCAGCTGCTCGCCAACATTGGACAGCTGGATTGGTGGATGCGCAACCTTCAGTTGGGATCGACCACCATAAGCACCATGCAGAGTACGGGCGACATCAAACTACTTCCACCCGGTATCAGGCAACGCGTGGTCCGGCTCAAGGCGTTCCAGGACCAAACGATCAAGAGCACGGGAGAGAATTTCGATGCAGCAGTTGAGATGATCAATTACGCTACAAGGCAATTCGGGAGCGCGGATCTTGTCCAAAGGATGGAGCACCAACCCAAACTGCTCGCTTACACCTTTGAAGAGGACCGGCAAATACAAGCATTCTTGGCGTTGGAAGCTGCGCAGAACATGAAAGAGATGACAGAAGGAACGAGTCGAAATAAGTTGGAAACGATGTTGAAGGACATGGAAGAATTGAGCGGCATGATCAACGACGAATTGAGCAAATAGCAACGCGAACATGGCCCGCATCTTCAACTCCATCCGCCAGCGGCTTCTGAAGGAGAACCGCCTCACACGCTATCTGGTCTATGCCGTGGGCGAGATCCTGCTGGTGGTGATCGGGATACTCATCGCGTTGAACATCAACAACGCCAGCGCTGAATCGAGAACGCGCAACAAGGAACTGGTCCTGCTCAAGGAAATGCGGCAGAACCTGAGCGCGGACCTGCGCGATGTGAAATACAACGTCGCTGGCAACAAGGGACGCACACGCGCCAACGAAGCGGTATTGAAGGCACTCCAGGAAAGGACAGCCTTGGACGATAGCCTGAAGCAGCATTTCGGTAACATCCTTGGAAACTTCCAGATCAGTGAGAACACCGCTGCCTGGGAGAACCTGAAGTCGGTCGGCATCGACCTGATCTCCGACGATAGTCTTCGCAATGCCATAGCAGCCCTCTACTCCACCAAATACGTGTACCAGGAGAATCTGGAGAAGAATATGGACGATCACTATCATTGGAACCAGCTATACCCAATGGTCCTGAAGAACTTGGATGTGGAAGCAGTATGGGTATCGGCAACGCCTGTGGACCATGAGGGACTTATGGATGACAGGGAATTCCGAGAGGTGTTGAAAATGAACCTCTTCATTCGCAGGTACATGCAAGGGCAATACGAAGCGATCGAGGACGAGATAGAGGACATCCTCGAACGGCTGGATGCTCACATCCGGCACCTTGAGGCTCGCACGTAACGCGCATCGACCATGATCAAATTCTTCCGCCAGTTCCGACAACGCATGATCAAGGACAACCGTGTTTCCAAGTACCTGCTCTATGCCCTTGGCGAGATCGTGCTGGTGGTGATCGGGATCTTCCTCGCGTTGCAGCTCAACAATTGGAACGAAGGCAGAAAACAAGGGTTGGTAGAAGAAAAGATGTTGATCGAATTGCGATCCAACCTGGCTCAGACCTTGGCCTCTTTTGAAGCGGATACGCTCCGTAGCACTGCTCTACTTGCCCAACTTGAGGCCATACAGCGGTTCCTGACCAATGTCGAGGACTACCATAGTGGTTTGGACACAGCATTTGGCCAGATGATCTATTGGCCGAGCCCCTATCCCATAATGACAGGTTATAAGAACCTTGAATCCAAAGGCATCGATCTTATTTCCAACGAAACGCTCAGGACCACTATCGCGGGACTCTACGAATATCATCTGCCACTACTCACGAAAGATTATGATAGATACGAATGGCAACTTTCGCAATCGTTGGTGATCCCTGTGTACAATCAGCACATCGGTAGACTGCCGGGAAAGCCAGGCTTGGCTGCACCTAATGTGATAGATGACCTGAAGAACAGCAATGATTTCAGCAATCTTATCGGTCTTCTGATCACCACCAGAAAAAGCGGGATCGGAATGTACCGAAGGGCCATGACCAAGATCCAAAAGACCATGCAGGAGATCGATCTTGAGCTCGAGAGCGATCGATAACCTCTTGATAC
>JBGTAJ010000069.1:0-26124 GCA_041749915.1 Flavobacteriales bacterium | reverse complement strand
CGGAGATCGTCCTTCGACGGTGGTCTTCAACGGCCACGAAGCGACCTTCATTGACACACCGCGGGCAGCCACGGAGCGGTTCACCCTGGTGTACACCGGATCCATTTATTGGGAGCAGGAATGGGAGATCCTGGCCGATGCGCTGGCCCTGTTGAGAACACATCACCCGGACAACTACCGGGACCTGCACGTACTTCTGATCGGGGCCACCTCATCACATGGGCCCACCATGGCACGCGTACAGCAGCTTGTGAATGCGGAACAATGCGTCACGGCCATTGAACGGATGGACCGATCGTCCACGATCCGGGCCCAGGGCGAAGCGGACCGGCTGCTTCATGTGGGTTTCAAGGGGAAGAAGGGCATCGTCCCGCTCAAGTTCCTGGAGTACATCCACGCAGGTGTTCCCGTGATCCAGGTCAGTTCAGGAAATGACCTCCAGGAAGCGATCCTGAATAGGACCCGAACCGGGACCGTGGCTCCCGATGCAGCCACACTAGTGAACGTTCTGCTGGATGGCATCTCCGGGTGGCGAGCAGGACGCGCCCCCCGCCATGACCCGGACAAAGAGGCTCTTGAAGAATTCACATGGGACCACCAAATGGAGCACTGGCGTCAGTTCATCATCGCCATGGACCGGTCGCGCGCAGAAGGCACCACAGAGGTGAAGTGACGTGCCCTCAGGTCCGTTGCCGCTTCAGAAGGAGCACGAACTGTTGAACGGCGCGGGCGCGGTGGCTCAAGGAGTTCTTTTCCGCTGCGCTCATTTCGGCGAAGGTCCGATCGGAACCGATGGGAAGGAAAACGGGATCATATCCGAAACCGCCGGTCCCACGTGGGGTGATTGCGATCGAACCTTCCGCGGTACCTTCCACGAAGTGCTCGCCATGATCATCGACCAGGGCCAGAACGGTCCGAAAACGGGCGGTCCGTTGCTTCAGGCCGTGCATCCGGTCGATCAGGAGCCTCATGTTGGCCTCCGAGCTACGGGCCTCTCCCGCATAACGGGCAGACCGTACCCCCGGAGCGCCTTGCAGGGCATCGACTTCCAGGCCCGTGTCATCCGCCACGCAGGGGAGCCCACAGCGGCGATGTGCCTCCCTGGCCTTCTGGAGCGCGTTCTGCGCAAGGGTCGCGCCGGTCTCGGCCAATTCATCCGTGATGCCCACATCGGCCAGTGTCAACAAGTCCAAGTCATCCGGCAGCAGGGACCTGAACTCCGTCAACTTGCCTGCATTCGATGTGCACACGACCAACTGTTCCATGGTGTCGAAAGATCGTACTTTCGCCCGCACCCCTCGCGCCATGCTGAATTGGCGATGGTGCGACCCGGACCATGAAGATCGTAGTGGATGCCAAGGCATGGAGTCCGATCCCGGACCTCGGCGAACTGGTCGCTCATCGCGACCTGTTCCTGACGCTGGCCTACCGTGATATCCGGGTGCGTTATGCGCAGACCATGCTCGGTTTCACGTGGGCCCTGTTCCAACCGCTGGCTACGCTGCTGATCATGGTGCTGGTGTTCGGCCGCGCCGTCAAGGTCGATACGATGGGTGTGCCCTATCCCCTTTTCGCCATCACCGGGATCTCTGCATGGGCCTATTTCGCTTTTGTCCTGAAGGAGTCCGGGAGTTCGATCATCGGTGCCCAGGAGATCGTGCGGAAGATCTACTTCCCCAGGATCATCATCCCCTTGAGCAAGGCGACGGTGGGGCTTGTAGACCTTGTCGTGGCACTGGTGGTGATGATGGTGATGTTCGCGATCTATGGGATCACCCCGGGAACGCGGACGATCCTGGCCCTCGCGTACCTGCTGGGGATCATGTTGGCGGCACTTGCGGTGGGCATCTGGATCAGCGCCCTTACCATCCGCTTCAGGGACCTTCAACATGTGGTGCCGTTCCTGATCCAGTTCGGGCTGTTCGCCACGCCTGTGGCATACCCGGCCGAACTCGTCACCAAGTCGCTCCCCGGCTGGGTCCAGGTGATCTACTTCCTGAACCCCATGGCCGGTTTGATCGAAGGATACCGCTGGTGCCTGTTGGGTGTCGGCGACCCCGGAGGGCTCTGTGTCCTTTCGATGGTATCCACGGTGGTACTGGCCATCACCAGCCTGCTGTACTTCCGCTTCGTGGAACGTTTCATTGCCGACATGGTGTGACCCTCTCTCATGATCCTGGACCACATTGACCATATCCACCGCCACGCCGGGTTGAACCCCCTGTTCGAGGAGGCCTTCTCCTTCCTGGCCTCCCGGCCCGTTCTAACTCCCGGCAGGCATGATGTGGGCTCCAACGGGCTGTTCCTCTTTGCCTCTGAAGGCGAGGCCCCTGGTGGCACGCGGATGGAGGCCCATCGGCATCACCTTGACCTTCACTTCACCTTGGAGGGGACCGACCACTTCGGCTGGCGACCGCTCAGCCTCTGCGGAAAGCCTGACGCCCCGTTCAATGAGGAGCAGGATGTATGGCACTTTGCGGATCCCCCTTCTGTCATCATACCGAACCATGCCGGTCAGGTGATCATCGTCTGGCCGGAGGATGTGCACGCCCCGCTGATCTCGGCATCCACTTTTCGGAAGTTGGTGATCAAGGTGCCGCTCTAGTGATCATGCAGCATTGCAAGTAGGGGTCACGCGGTCTTTTTCCGCGTCACCTGCCGCTTGCACGCTGACCGGACACCACCGGGGACCACCTCCGACCATGGCCCAGGCATATCGGCTTGTCCGGTGCCCACCAACTGCCTAAACTTGTCGGCAGCTACAACGCACCCCCCTGTCGCCCATCCCTCCCATGATCAAGAACTTGATGCAACGCCCATTGAACGCCTTGGGGTATGAGGTCCGAAAGCTCAACGCGAAACGTGCGCCGCGGCTGGAACTGGAACTCTACAAGCAGCTTTACCCGGAGGACAGTCTTGTGAACAGACGTTTCTACAACGTGGGAGCAGGTGGGTTCTCTCATCCGTACTGGACCAATATCGACCACCAGTCCGATTGGTACGCCTTCTACAAGGAGCAGATGCTGAAGGGCATCGACCACGACCTCTTCTCTTTAAAGCCCCTGCCCATCGCTGATTCCTCCGCGGAAGTGGTGTACACGAGCCACACCGTGGAACACATCACCAATGAGGCGGCCCAGCATCTGTTCGACGAGACCCATCGGATATTGAAACCGAACGGATACTTCCGGTTGACGACTCCGAACATTGAACTGGAGTACAGGGCCTTTTCCGAGAATGACCGTCATTACTATCGGTCCATTGACCGATACAGCATCGAGGCCAACTGGAAGAAGGCCATGTACAATGGACCTTTGAACAAGGCTTCCACGGCACAGATCTTCCTGTTCCATTTCGCGTCAAGTGTATCGATGTTACACGCGGACGGTGCCCCCGAACGGATCACTGATGATGAGCTGTTGAGCCTGTTCAAGGACCTCGGGTTCGAGGGGGCCTTGGATCATTGCATATCCCGTTGCCCGGTGGAGATCCAGAAGAAATACCCTGGCAATCATCTCAACTGGTGGAGCTATGCCAAGATGACCCGCATGCTGAAACAGGCCGGCTTCTCCCGTATCCATCTTTCAGGCTATCAACAGAGCTATTGCCCTGTGCTGCGGAACACAGACCTCTTCGACAACACCCATCCGCGGATCTCGCTGTACGTGGAAGCCATCAAGTAGCGGCCTGGAGGACCTCCCAGGCCGGCGCTGAAAGAGCTTGCCCCGCAATGACCATCCCCCTATGCCTAAGAGCGGGGTTTCTGCCTGTCATTCAACGACGCCGAACGCCCAACAGCGCAAAGCGGACCAACACCGGATGCGATCCGCCAGGGCATGAACGTATCCTTCTGAGGCCGGATGCGTCGGCCCGGCATGGAACAGGCGAGGCTTCCTGGCCCGATCGTTCGCCCGTGATGCTTTGCTCTACATGACCACCCCGTGACCGGACCCATGATCCGTGGCCTGCACAAGGCACACCCGGAATATCCACGGGCCACCAAAAGCGGCATCTTTGCTTGGTCATGAGCGACCGAATGATCACCGTTGAGGGGCTGGGGAAGGATTACGCGCTGGGAGGCCCGCGCAAATTGGACATTCGCAGTGGACCGCTCCGGAACATCAGGACATTGTTCGGCGGAGACAAGGAACGGTTCTGGGCGCTGAGGGATGTCAGCTTCAACATCGAACGTGGTGAGGCACTTGGGATCATCGGTCGCAATGGCGCCGGAAAAAGCACGCTGCTCAAACTGTTGAGCCGGATAACCATGCCTTCGGAGGGCCGGTTCACCATCAATGGAAGGGTGAGTTCGCTGCTCGAGGTGGGCACAGGCTTCCATCCGGAGCTGAGCGGGAGGGAGAACATCTATCTCAATGGCACCATCCTCGGCATGCGCCGATCCGAAGTGAAACGAAAATTCGACGAGATCGTCGAGTTCAGCGGCGTGGAGCGCTTCCTGGAAAACCCTGTGAAGCACTACAGCAGCGGGCAGAAGGTCCGGCTTGCATTCGCGGTGGCAGCCCACCTGGAACCCGAGGTGCTGATCATTGATGAGGTCCTTGCCGTCGGCGACATTGAATTCCAGCGCAAGTGCCTGGGCAAAATGAAGGATGTGACGAGCAGCGGCCGCACCATCCTGTTCGTTAGCCACAATATGAGCGCGATCAATAGTCTGTGCAGCCGATGCATGTTGCTGAGCGATGGACATGTAGAGGCCATCGGAGACACCTCCCGGATCATCGACCAATACGTTCACCATAACGACGACAAACCCTGCGGAGAAAAGGAATTCAGCGACCAGACGCCGACACGTGACGGGGTTGCGCGTCTGAAACACATGCGCTGGGTGGGCGCACAAGGCCAGACCTTGCACCATGCAAAGGTCACCGAGGCCATCGGCCTGGAGGTCGACTACGAAGTGCTCAAGGAGGACGGACGCCCGCAGCCCATGGTCTTTCTCTACAATTCGGAAGGTGAACACATCTTCACCACCTTCCCAGGCCTGGATGCCCAACTGGGCCAACGTCCCGGGCTTCATCGCACCACACTGCGATTTCCAGCAGACCTTTTCAATGAGGACACCTACTACGTCAGCGTGTGGCTCATCACCTGGCTTCCGCACAAGGTCCATCAGGTGCAGGAGAATGTGATGAACCTCCGGATCATGGACGATCTTTCCTCCTCCACGCGTTCGCCATCCCACTACATTGTCAAGGGCGCGCTGCGACCAAAGTTCACTTGGGACATCAACGCAGGTAACGCCTCTTAAATTTGGACCATGGCCGACAAGATCCTGGTGACCGGAGCGGGGGGCTTCATTGGTAGTCATGTCGTGGAGGAACTGGTGCGTTCCGGACGGACCGTCCGCGCCTTGGTACGCTACAACTCATCCAATAGCTGGGGCTGGCTCGATGGTCTTCCCCAGGATGTCAGGGACCAGATCGAGGTGATGGCCGGAGATGTGCGTGACCCCAACGGGATGCGCGTGGCCATGACCGATGTAGGGCAGGTATTCCACCTGGCCGCACTGATCGGCATACCGTACAGCTATCATGCTCCGGACAGTTACGTGGACACCAACATCAAAGGCACCCTGAATGTGCTGCAGGCAGCCCGTGACGCCGATGTGGAGCGCATTCTGGTGACATCCACCAGCGAGGTCTATGGTACCGCACGGCAGGTGCCCATCACCGAAGAGCATCCCCGGCAGGGCCAGTCGCCCTATTCCGCCAGCAAGATCGGCGCCGACCACCTGGCGCTCTCCTACCACCTGAGCTTCGGCACACCGGTGACCGTGGTCAGGCCGTTCAACACCTATGGACCTCGCCAAAGTGCGCGTGCCGTCATCCCCACCATCATCACGCAGTTGATGGCCGGATGCAAAGAGCTCCGCCTTGGCTCGCTCAGCCCCACACGTGACCTCGTGTTCGTCCGCGATACGGCGCAGGCATTCAGGACCATCGCCGCAACGCCTGCGCTCATCGGCGAAGAAGTGAACATCGCCACGCAACGGGAGATCAGTGTGGGCGATCTGGCGAAAAAACTGATGGAGCTCACCGGCAAACATGCTGATATCATCAGCAGTGATGAGCGCATCCGTCCGGCAAAAAGTGAAGTGGAGCGCCTCCTGGGCAGTGCAGAGAAATTGACCCGGCTGACCGGATGGGTCCCCGAGCATGACCTGGACAACGGCCTGCGGCACACGGTGGAGTGGTTCAGCGACCCGGTCAACAGGGCCGGCTACAAGTGGCAGATCTACAATGTTTGAGGAGATCACAGCCGGCATAAGGCGGATCTTTGAACGCCCCGAAGGGCCGATACCCCTGCATGCACCGTGGTTCGATGATGCGGATGAGCGGGCCGTTGCAGCATGTGTGCATTCCACATTCGTCTCCTCGGTGGGTGCAGAGATCACAGCATTCGAAATGGAACTGGCGGCCTGCACCGGTGCAGCGCATGCCGTTGCCGTGGTGAACGGTACGGCAGCATTGCACACGGCCCTCGTATTGCTCAACGTGGGGGCCAACGACCTGGTGATCACCCAACCGTTCACGTTCATCGCCACGTGCAATGCCATCGCCTACACCGGAGCACAACCTGTGTTCGTCGATATCGACCCGGATACGTTGGGACTGTCTCCGCAAGCCACACAGGCGTGGCTGGAGGAGCACTGTGAGATGCGCTCCGGGGTCTGTGTGCATCGGCTCACCGGCAAGCGGGTCAGGGCCTGCATCCCGATGCATTCCTTTGGGCTCCCGATGCGCATCGCGCCCCTTCTGGAGCTGTGCAACACCTGGAACATCGCCGTGGTGGAGGATGCCGCCGAAGCACTGGGCTCCACCTGCCAGGGCAGGCACGCGGGCACCTTTGCTCCCATCGGTACGCTCAGTTTCAACGGAAACAAGATCGTGACCTCTGGAGGTGGCGGCGCGTTGTTGATCCGTGATGAACAGATGGCGCGGGCTGCAAAGCATTTGACGACCCAGGCCAAGGTGCCACATCCCTGGGAATTCGCCCATGACCGAACGGGGTACAACTACCGGATGCCCAACCTGAACGCCGCACTGGCGCGCACTCAGTTGGCGAAGCTGAACCACAACATCCGTGTGAAACGGGCGCTTCACAAAGCCTACCAGGAGCTTTTCGCTGGAACACCTTGGCCGTTGGTGAGCGAACCCGAGGGTACCCATAGCAACTATTGGCTGAACGCCGTGCTCATGAGGGACCGGGAAGAGCGGGACGCCTTCTTACGCGCATGCATGGAAGCTGGCATTCAGGCCCGACCTGCTTGGGAACTGGCCACGGACCAGCCCATGTACAGGGATGCATTGCGTGGCAGCCTTCCTCATTCCACGGACATCCAGGCCCGATCGGTGAACATCCCCAGCAGCGCCAAGCCATGAGAACGATATGGATACTCGGTGCGGGGGGGCTGGCCCGGGAGATCGCCTGGCTTGCCCAAGCCACAGGACTGTTCGAGGTCCGCGGCTTCATCGATCGCAACGCAGGGGCGGCGATCACCATGAACGGTACCGAACTGCCGGTCGTGGCCGAGACAGACCTTCCCGGACTTCCATTGCAGGATGAACTTGCACTCGGCACCGGTGACCCGGCGCTGCGACATACACTGGGCATGCGCTATCGCGACCAGCGCACCTTCCCCAACCTCTTCCACCCCTCCGTCTGCGGTGATCATGCCGGATCGGAGATCGGGACCGGCAATCTGTTCACTGCAAACGTCGTGTTCACCACATCCATCCGAATCGGCCATTTCAATCTGTTCAACCTGGCCACCACCATCGGGCATGACTGCATCATCGGCGATGCCAATGTGATCAATCCTTCCGCCAATATCTCCGGGGCCGTCACCATCGGAGACCGGGTATTGATCGGCACCAATGCCACGGTCCTCCAAGGGCGCAGCATCGGCCACGATGTGACCGTGGGCGCTGCAAGCCTGGTCAACAAGGATGTGGAGGAAGGGCTGACCGTTGTTGGCGTCCCCGCCAAACCACTTGTCCGATGAGCAACGAGCAGCCTTCCGTGTTGATCATCGCAGAAGCTGGGGTGAACCACAATGGCCAACTGGACCTTGCCCTGCAATTGGTCGATGCCGCTGCAAAAGCAGGAGCCGATGTGGTGAAGTTCCAGACCTTCCGCCCCGAACTGAACATTGCCGCCAACGCACCGAAAGCCACCTATCAGGAACAGACCACCGGTAGTGCGGAAAGCCAGTTGGACATGGTGCGCCGTTTGGAGCTGAGCCCTGATGCGCACCAGCAATTACAGTCATACGCCAGTGACCGCGGCATCCGTTTCCTTTCCACACCGTTCGACCTGGTGAGCATCGCATTGCTCCATGGAATGGGCATCGACTTGGGCAAGATCCCCAGCGGCGAGGTGACCAACCTGCCTTACCTGCAGGCCATGGCACGCGCGTTCCCGGAACTGATCATGAGCACAGGCATGTGCACGCTCGAAGAGGTCGGCACGGCGTTGTCCGTGCTTGAAGAAGCCGGCGCACAACGGGAGCGGATCACGCTGCTGCATTGCAATACCGAATACCCCACCCCCATGCGGGATGTGCATCTGAGGGCCATGCAAACGTTGGCTCAAACCTTTGGGACCCGCGTCGGCTACAGTGATCACACCCTGGGCATCGAGGTGCCCATAGCGGCGGTCGCACTGGGCGCCGTGGTGATCGAGAAACACATCACCCTTGACCGGGGGCTTCCGGGACCTGACCATCGGGCCTCGCTCGAACCTGCGGAGCTGACCGCGATGGTGCGCTCCATCCGCAACATCGAACAGGCACTTGGTTCACCGATCAAGGAACCAAGCCCCAGTGAGCTGCCCAACCGGGCGATCGCCAGAAAGAGCATTCACCTGAAAAAACCCACACCTGCCGGTCGCGCGATCACCATCGATGATCTCATCATGCTGCGACCGGGTGATGGGATCAGCCCCATGCAGCTCGACCAAGTGATCGGGCGAAGCCTGAAGAGCGATCTTCCAGCCGGTCATAAACTGAGTCCGGCGGACCTGTCATGAGGATCTCCCTGCTCACCAGCAGCCGAGCCGATCTCGGCATACAGCTCCCACTTATCAAGGCCTTGGCCGGGGATCCCTTCTTCCAGGTCAGCGTCATCGCCTTCGGCTCCCACTTGGACCCTCGCTTCGGGAACACGATACAGGAGGTGCGATCCGCTTTCGGCGGGACCATCGTGGAACTGCCGCCCGTATTGGAAGGCGATGGACCCGCCGATATCACGCTGGCGATGGCCAGGACCATGGAGCAGTTCCATGCGGTATGGCGGGACAGGAGCACTGACATGATCATCGCGCTCGGTGATCGGTATGAAATGTTCGCCGCAGTGGCCGCAGCCCTTCCCTTCGGCATACCCGTGGCCCACCTGCATGGCGGTGAGACCACCAAGGGTGCCATCGACAATGCCTTGCGGCATTCCATCACGCACATGGCGACCCTGCATTTCACGGGCGCCGAGCCCTACCGCAAGCGCGTTGTGGAGATCCTTGGCCAGGACGTCCATGTATTCAATACCGGGGCCCTGAGCGTGGACAACCTCCGCTCCATGGACCTGCTCTCGGTCCCGGAGATCCATTCCCGCTTCGGGATAGACCTTCGTCAGCCAACCGTTCTGATCACCCTGCACCCGGAGACCGCCGGAGATGCCGACCTGCAGGACCAGTGGAATGCGTTCAGCGCCGCGCTGGAGATCATCGCACAGCGATACAGACTTCTCATCACATTGCCGAACGCGGACACGGGAGGCATGCAATTACGCGAACTGTGGAAGGCGTTCCTGGCCCGGACCCCGCAGAGCGTGGGTGTTGATTCACTCGGCGCACTTGGCTACCTGTCCTGCATGAAGCATGTGGAATTCATGCTCGGCAACAGTTCCAGTGGTTATGTGGAGGCATCCTTCTTCCCCAAGCACGTCATAGATGTGGGGGAGCGCCAGACCGGGAGGATCGTCACTTCGAACATCCGGCGTTGCCCGTTCATCACTGACCACATACTGGAAGCTGTGTCGGTCATCGGCTCGGCTCCACCTCCACTGCGGGAAATGCCCTATGGCGATGGACATGCGGCAGATCGCATGGTGCAACTGCTGAAGAACATGGCATGAAAGCGATAGACCACCGCACCCTCCCTCCAACGGCCAGCATCAGGGACGCCTTGGAAGCACTGAACCAAAGCGGGAGGATGCTCACCTTGTTCATCGTCGACGAGCAGCGGCGTCTCCTCGGCACCGTTACCGATGGCGATGTGCGCCGGGCCATGCTGGCCGGTCGGGCGATGGATGTGCCCGTTGAGCAGGCCATGAACCGCAGCCCGCGTAAACTACTGGAGGGCGAAGCACCTACCGGATCGATCGGTGAGCTCAAGCGCAAAGGCATCAGACTGCTCCCCCTGGTGGACCGCGATGGAAGACTGAACCGTGTGATCGACCTCGGCGACATGCGCAGCCTGCTGCCCATCGATGCGCTGATCATGGCGGGCGGAAGAGGCAGCCGATTGCGCCCCTTCACGGACACCGTACCCAAACCCCTGATACCGGTGCGCGGCAAGCCCATCATCGAGCACGCCCTGAGCCTGCTGGATCGGCATGGGGTGGAAAACGTGGCCATCTCGGTGAACTACCTGAAGGAGCGTATCAAGTCGCATATCGGCGATGGATCGGCGTTCGGGATGGTGGTCAGTTACCTGGAAGAGGACAGCCCCCTGGGTACCGCCGGCGCACTCGGACTGCTTCCCCAGCCCAAGCATGAGACGATCCTGATGATGAACAGCGATCTGCTCACCGACATCGATCTTGAGGCGATGTACATCCGGTTCAAGGAAGCTGATGCGGACCTGGCGGTGGCCACCACGGAGCATTTGGTGGAACTCCCCTACGCCATCATGGATCTCGATGGGGACCGTGTCCGGAGCTTCCGGGAAAAACCGACCCTGGCCTACCCCTGCAATGCCGGCATCTACCTGATCCACCGAAGGGTGCTCTCCCGGTTGGCCCCGAACTCACCCTACAATGCAACGGACCTCATCAAGGACCTGCTGGACAGTGGCAGGACCGTGCTCGCCTTTCCCATCGATGGCTTCTGGTATGACATCGGCAAACACGAGGACCTCCAACGTGCACAGGACCAACACCCGAACTGATGCCTTTACCATCCGATAGACCGTATCTGATCGGCGAGACCGCCTTCCACCATCAGGGCTCCGAGGCCGACCTCATGGCCATTGTCGATGCCGTGGCGGAGGCAGGATGCCACGCCGTCAAATTCCACCTCCTGGCCGACCTGGATGATTATATGGTCCAGGCCCATCCCGCCTATGACACAGTGGCACCCTGGCTCTTTGACGAAGCGGCGTGGGACCGGATCATTGCCCACGCCGTGGAACATCACCTCGAGATCGTACTGCTCTGCAATGATCCAGGTGCGGTGGACATGGTCATCCGAAAGGGCTGGCCGACCCGAGCGTGTGAGGTCCATGCCACCGGGATCAACGATGCGCTCCTTCTCCGGGCGATCTCCAACGTCAGAGGAACCGTCATCCTTGGTGTGGGAGGGTGCTCCCTGGGCGAGATCCAGCACGCATTGAACATGTTGAAAGCTGGAGGCAAGGACGATGTGTTGCTGATGCACGGATTCCAGAACTATCCAACCAGCCCGGATGATGTGCGGCTTTCGCGCATGGAAAAGCTACGTGACCTCTTCGACCTGCCTGTGGGTTATGCCGACCACACCGCACCTGACCATCCTGAACATGTCGCCATCTCTGCGAGCGTCGCAGTGATGGGCATCAACGTACTGGAAAAGCACATCACTCCCTGGCCTGGTGAACAGCGGATCGACCACCAGGCTGCCATCGATGTCAGCACCATGCGAAGGACGGCTGAGCTCATGAGCACGTTGTGGTCGTTACGTGGAAGAGACCCCTTGGCCTTCTCCCCGGCGGAACAACGGTACGGACTCACCGGTCCCATGAAGAAGGCCATCGTGGCGCGCCGGGACCTTTCGGCCGGGACCATTCTGTCGCTTGATGACCTGGCCTACAAAAGGACGGGACGCGAGGAGATCCTGCGCCAGGACCAATTGCTGGGGTTGGTGGGTGCGCGCGTCCTGAGGGACCTGAAGAAGGACTCCCCGCTTGTACCCGATGCCGTGGAGTGGGCGGAGGTCAAGGCGGAGGTCACGCAATTCTTCATCCGCAAGCAACCATGAACCGGATCGGCTTCCTGATCACTGCCCGGCTTCGAAGTACCCGGCTTCCGCGCAAGCTGATGTTGCCCTTGGACGGTACCACGGTCATCGCCAAAGTGATCGAACGGGCCTTGCACGTTCCCCAAATGGAAAGTGTCGTGCTCTGTACAAGCGACCTTCCCGGCGATGATGAACTGGAGGCGGTCGCTCGGGAACATGGCATAGCCTGCTTCCGTGGTTCTCCCGAGGATGTGCTGGTAAGGCTCCGAGATGCGTGCCATCAATTCGGCTATGCAGGCTTTGTCGGCATCACCGGTGAGAACCCACTGTTCCACCCGGAACATTGTGCACAGACACGCGACCTTCTCCTGGGCGGTGCCGACCTGGTGCGGACCATCGGCCTTCCCGTGGGATGTGCGGTCTACGGGGTGAGCCTTGCTGCCCTGGACACCATCTGTATGTTCAAGGAGGAGGCCGACACAGAGATCTGGGGGTACCTCCTGAACCGCCCGGAGATCTTTGACGTGCGGACCATCGAAGCAGAGCCGCACCTTGTGCTACCCGATATTCGGCTCACCATAGACTATCCCGAAGACCTGGAACTGATGCGGGCCCTGTTCGCGCTGCACCCTGGCATGCCTGAGCTTGGCGAGGTGATCCAGGAACTTCGCTCTCGCAGCGACCTTCGGTCGATCAATTCCATGCGGGTACAAAGTGACCTTGACCAAGCCACGAAGGATAGGCTGAGCGCCTTCTTTACGCTGCGGTCCCCGGAGATCAGATCGGAATTGGAGCGCCAACGGATGCGAAGCAGGCCATGACGGACAGACTTGAGCTGGTCCGTTGGTTCAATGCTGTGGAGGAGCGTAGCAGACCGTACGACATACGCCTTGATGGAGCACCGATCTGGCCGTTGCTCAGAGTGACCAGTGGCTATCGGCACCTCCTTCCGGAGATGGCCTCGCCGAAACCAGTGACCAGGATGGGCACCATTGAACGCCTGTCCCTGGTGGGGAAGGCCATGACACAATGGGCCTCTTTGATCGACCGACCAGCCAGCCCTCCCTTGCTCTTCTTCTCGAACAAAACCTATCAGTCCATCACCGGCCAAGGAACGGTGGACAAGTTCGCACACCCCCTGATGTACGCTGCCGCCGCCATCGAACGAAGCAGCGTTCTGCTTGTCCGCGACCGGCCATTGAACGGAGCGATCGTAGTTCCTCCAAGGGCGCAGGTGAAACAGATCGATGCCGTGCTCCATGTCCGCGACATGTGGCATTGGCAGAAGTCCAGGACACCCTTGCGCAGCATTGCTCAGATGGGAAGTGTTCCCGATGACCTCACCGCGGCCTTTGGCGAGCCTGTGGTCCGCTATCTGGACAAGGCCATCCATAATTTCCGCCAGCACCTGGCCTTTGCCCGGCACACGCTGCGTCGCATCAGGCCATCGCACGTGTTCGTGACCTGTTGGTACACAGTGGAGAACATGGCCATGGCACACGCCTGCCAGGAGACCCGGATCCCTTGCATCGACCTTCAACATGGCGTGCAAGGCCCGGCACACCTCGCCTATGGCGCGTGGAAGGCGCTACCCACCGATGGCTGCTCCACCATCCCGTCCTTCTTCTGGTGCTGGGATGAAGCAAGTGCGCGGAACATCCGATCATGGGCGCCCGGCGGGCATCATGAGGCCTTTGTCGGCGGATCTCCCTGGTTGGAACAGGACGACCATGAAGGAACGGTCGCATCAGCGAGCGGAGAAGTGGTCCTGTACACCCTCCAACCGGTGGACCGACCGCTGCCCGATGATCTTACCACGGCCATCCGGAACGACCCGCATGGACGCCACTGGGTGTTCCGCCTTCATCCGAACGCCCCACAGCACAGGGAACTGATCACTAGCTGGGCCGAACAAGGGGGCATCATCGACCGTGTGAGCATTGAGGACCCGCGCGTCACCCCGCTTCAACTATCGCTTCGTCGTGCGGCGTTGCACATCACCCTGTTCTCTTCCGTGATCCTCGAAGCCTCATACCTTGGGGTGCCTTCCATTGCTCTGCACCCGAACGCTGCCGTTCTTTTCCCGGACCTGCTCAACGGCCCTCATTTGGAGCTTGCCTCAGGCATGGAGCATTTGGTGGAACTGTTGACCAAGCCATCCACGACCACCAGGAACATGGAGGCGAAGCGATCCGTCACCCAGAACTTGGAGGAACTGTTGCGCATTTCCTCCCGGCACATCCACATGCGAGCATGAGCACCGAACCGATGCCACTGGTCAGCATCATCATGCCGGCCTTGAATGCCGAGCGTTTCATTGCGGATGCGATCCGGTCGGTGATGGCACAGTCCTGGCCCAACTGGGAACTGCTGGTGGTGGACAATGGCAGCACGGATAACACGGAAGCGGTCGTGCGCCAGTTCACCAACCCACGTATCAAGCTCCTCAAGGAGAGCGCCAAGGGGGTCGGCCAGGCCCGGAACAAGGCCTTGGACCAGATGCAAGGTGATCTTTTCTGCTTTCTGGACGCGGACGATATCATGCCCCTGGAGAGCATCCGCTCCCGCGCCGAGATCCTGACCGAACGGCCGGAAGTTCAGTTCGCCGATGGCGTGATGGTCCGGATGAGCCCGACCATGGACCGCATCATCGCCAGGCACACCCCCACGTTCACAGGCCCCCCCCGGGAAGCCTTGCTTCGCATCGACAGCGCCTGCTTCATCGGGAATACCTGGATGATCCGAAGGACGCCCTTGACGAACGCACGCTTCCCTGCCGGCATGAGCCATTCAGAAGACCTCGCCTACTACCTGCTTATCTCGAACGCTGGCACCTACGCCCACACCACCGCCGATGTGCTGCACTACCGCAGCGGTCACGGGTCAGCGATGTCCGACCTGGACGGGCAATACACGGGCTATCTCCGATTGTATGATCTGGCACGGACGCTGAGCCCCTCCCCATCGGATGAACAATTGAAGGCCTTGTGGAAGCGGACCAGGGGCATCATGTTACGCAGCTATCTGCGGGCCGGGAAGCCGATGAAAGCGCTGCTGATCATGTTGCGAAAGCGTCCCTGAGCATCCGCTCAAGCGCCTGCTTCGGCACCCTGGCCGAACGCCCCTGCAAAGATCTCCCGGTAGACCTTTCTCGCGATATCAATGGACCGGAATTCACGCGCCAGGCCCATGATCCGTTCGCGTTCGATACCGTTGGAGACCAGCTGGGCCATATGGTCCAATGCGCGTTCAACACTGCCTTCCACCTTGACGTCGAAGAGTGCGCCGGACCAGGGACACTCCTGGATGATCCGGTGATCATCGCTCACACCATGGGTAAGCAGAACGGGCAATCCGCTCGCCCAATATTCACCGTTCTTCACCGGGGATTGATACAGTCCGTTCGGCGCATACCGAATGGTGGAGAACGCCATATCGGCCATGGACAACCAGTTCGGAACCTCCTCGTGAGGCGCGAACTGCACGATCACATCGTTCTCCTGCAGCCCTGCTTCTGCCAGCCTTCGCCGCACCATGGCTTCCGCATCCATGGTAAGGATGACCAACTTGAACGATGGACCAAAACGATCCTTTGCCTTTCTGAAGACCTCAAAGGCCTCCTCATCATAATAGAGCCCGCCGAACTTGCCGACATAGACCCCCACAACGGCGTCCTCCCAGCCCCAATTCGTGCGCATGACCTTGCGCGACCGTGGATCGAACGCAAAACGATCGAGATCGGTAATGGACGGGATGACCTTGATCCGCTCCTTCGGCACACCCTCTCCGATAAGGTAATGGTAGTAGTTCCACGTCACCGTCACCAGAAACTTGGCGGTGCTTCGTTGCTTCATCTCCAAATAGCGAGAGACCTTGTAATACAGCCCCCTTCTGGACCAGACCCCGCAATCGGCCATGTACTCGGAATGAGGCTCGAAGGACTCAACGATATACGGGATGCCCGTCATTCGATGGACCAGGTATGCGATCCCACCGGCAAGTGCCGCCTTGGAATCCAGCAGATCGATCCGCCAACGCCGTATCATCCTGACCAGCAAGAGGGGCAAGCGAACGAAAAGGTCCAACTTGGACAACAGGTCCCAACCCCGGAACCTGGTATGGACCATGACGTGCCTGACCCCACGCAGAGCCTCAATGCCCGGAATGTCCGACCCTCCTGTTCGCTCCACCGTAAGCAGGACCACCTCTGCTATGCGGGGGTCATCGGCCATCAACTCAAGGTACGGCAGGATGGTGCTGCGCACCAGTGGCTCATCGGCGCTCCAATAGCTCAGGAAGAGCACTCGCTTGCCGGGCATTTCAGTTCGGCTTTTCATCGGTATCGCTTTGCTGCCCCCTTTCGGTCCTGCGGTTTGCGGCCACGGACAGAAACCCGGTATGGATCACCGTCCGTGAACACCCTGAAATCGAATCGCCGACCACTGTCCAGCACAAGCTTCCGTTCCCGCAGGATGTAAGCCGCAATGAACATACCCGAAACGAACAAGGGCAGCAGGGGGATCTTGAAGCGCACAAGCGCACCGAAGTTCGGCGTGGTCACACCGATCATGAACGCATAACTGAAGGCGAAGACGAAACACATCTGCAGAAGCGGATTCGTTCGAAGCAGTGATATGAAGTAGATGACCCTGGTCCGGAGTAGGATGGATACAAAGAAGAGCAACAGCCAAGTGTTCTCCAACGCTGCGATCACCATCACCACGTTGCCCCCCTCCAGCAGGGATGGCCTGAACAGGCCGGCGAAGGTGGCCGCAGGTGCCTTGGACAGCACACCGGTCCACGATGCCTCGATCTCGCCGAGGTCAAAGAAGTTGTCGCCATATTGTTGGCTTCGCTTCATGTCCTTCTGACTGATGACCATGGTCTCCAGTGCCTTGTCCAATGAGAACTTCGACAGTTTGTCCCCCAGTGCTCTCAGGGTGACCAAGGTGAGGGCACCGAAAATGACAAGGACCATGGGGAGAATGAGCGCCCGTGTGAATGCATTTCGGATCCTGGCCACACGGTGATAGAGCAGCCAGAGCAAACTGGCCGGGAATATCAACATGAAGATGTAGGGCTTCATGGCGATCATGATCACGGAGGAGAGGAATACAGCGAACCAGGAACTCGTGCGCTTCTGCTTCAGGAAGAAAATATTGTCCAGCGCGTGCACGAACCAGCAGAGGGCTGCGAACGTGAAGGTGTCCTTGATGATACCGGACCCCCAGAACAATGACGAGGGCATGAACAGCACAGCGATGGCCAGTTTGTTCTGCAAGGTGGGGTAGTACCGGACCAATGTTCGGTACAGCCGCCATACCCCACCATATGCAATGGTACTGACCAGGGCACCTGTGAGCAGAAAACTCTTGAACGAAAGGGCTGTCAATGGACTGATCAGGCGCACCAGGAAGTAGGAACGCGAATCCAGGTAAACGTAGCCGATGGGGTAGCCTGTGGAACCGTCAAAGAACCGGTACCGGTTCTCAATGGAATTATCGGCGAACAGCGCCTCGAGGTATCGGCCCGGGTCCTTCAACATCAACTCCACCAGCGGTTCACTGGACAGGTAAAAGCTGACCGTGTCGCCATTCCCGTAGTAGTACACATAGATCAAGGCAAAGGCCACACCTCCCAGGATCTTCAAGTACAATCCCCACAAATAGTAGCGGTACTCGGGGTGTTTGGCGATCTCCAGATTCTTCTTCCGGGCATAGATCACTGCCACTACAGCGACGTAGACCACAAGGACGAGGAACTCCCAGAATGCGATGTCTATCGGGCTGCTGCCACGAGGTCCTGCCATTGCCATCAAAGATAGAGGCACCCGAAATTGCGCAGTGCCTATGTTCCGCTCAAGGCGCCTACCTACATTGCGCGCCATGGACCGTTCAAGCCGAGCCTGTCCGTTGTGCGGCGTCAACGCCCCTTCCTCGATACATCCCTACGGGGAGCACTTCCTGGGCCGTTGCACCTCCTGCGCAGCCGTCTATGCCACACGCATGCCTTCAGCCCTGGAACTGGATGAGATCTACAGCACGTACCCGGTGAAACCCGAGCTGAGCCCGATCACACGGTCGCGCTACCTCGACCTGTTGGAGACCTTCAGGGCCTATCGACATTCGGGCAGAATACTGGACGTAGGGTCCGGTAGCGGCCACTTTCTGGATATGGCCCTTGCTGCTGGCTGGCAGGCCTACGGGACCGAATATGACCCCGCCATGGTTAAGATGTGCCGGGAACGCGGTATTCTCATGGAACAGGGGCCCTTGAATGTTGTCCACTACGCTGCCGGACATTTCGATGTCATCACCAGTTTTGAGGTCGTGGAGCATCTGGTGGACCCGTTGCACGAACTCGGCGCCTTTCACCATCTCCTCAGACCGGGTGGCCTGCTGTACATCACCACACCGAACTTCAACGCACTTGGTCGTTCTCTGGCCAAGGGCGCATGGAACATCGTCAATTACCCCGAGCATCTGAACTATTTCACCCCCTCCTCTTTGGACAGGGTTCTAAGGGCAAAGGGTTTTGAACGCTTGCACCTGAGCACCACCGGGATCAGTGTGAGCCGCGTGCGGTCCGCCCGCACAGGTGTGCAACAAGCCAATGCCGACCCTCACAACGATGATGAACGATGGAGGGCACAGATCGAATCCAACCCTTTCCTGCGCCTGGCCAAATGGTCCGCGAACAGGCTACTGACCCTGATGGGCAAGGGCGATACGATCAAAGCACTCTACCGTCGGCCTCTTCAATGATGGTAACCTGTTCCCTGAAGGATACTGAACGCCCGGTAGAGCTGTTCAGCGAAGAGGACGCGTACCAATTGGTGGGGAAAGGTCATGGGGGATATGGCCAACACCAGGTCGGCCCGCTGTCGCAGCTCATCGGGCATGCCGTAGGCCCCACCGATCACGAAGGCCACCTGTCGCACGCCTTGGTCCCGCCATTTGCCCAGTCGGCCCGCAAACTCCGGACTGGTCATGGAAGCCCCGCGTTCATCCAGTACCACCACCCGCTCTCCAGGCTTCAGCGCGGCCAGCAGCCGCTCGCCCTCCACCCGTTGTTGATAGGCCGGCGCTCCAGTCCCAGCCTCCGGCACGACCACCTCCTCCACCGCCATGGTGCGGGCCAGCCGGTCCAGATAGTCCCGAAGGCAATCGCTTACCGGGCCGCGAACGGTGCGCCCCACCCAGATCAATCTGACCTTCATGGACTTGTCCTTGTTGGTAATTCGTGATGGGCACGTGCCCGACATTGGCCCGGTATTTGCAAATTTCGGGACAAATGAGCCTTGTAATGAACCGTTCCCTCCTGTTCCTGGCATCCCTCCTGCTGGTACTGGGCCTTCGGGCGCAGGACCCGACGCGGGATAAGGTGGTGCTGGCCATGAAGACCGGCAATGCCAAGGAGTTGGCGGAGCAGTTCATCTCGAACATCGATCTGACAGTGAAGGAGACCTCGGAGGTGTACAGCAAGGCGCAAGCCGAGCAGATCATCCGCAAGTTCTTCAACGACCAACCTCCGGTGGACATGGTGATCGAGCATAGCGGGGTGAGCAAGTTCGGGGACAAGTATTACATCGGGATCCTGCGCACGCGCAACGGCTACTTCCGTGTCACCTTCTTCCTGAAGAAGACCGGCGAACTGATGCAGGTCAAACAGTTGCGCATTGAAGCCAGTAAGAACGATCTTTGACCGTGCTTCCACCGGGAACTACGGAACTGATCGAGCTGGCGCTCAAGGAGGATATCGGGGATGGTGACCATTCCGCGTTATCCACCATACCTGCCGATGCGCGAGGTGCTGCACGCCTGTTGGTCAAGGCAGAGGGGGTGCTGGCTGGCATTGACCTTGCGCGCTCCATCGTACAACGGTTCGACCCGGAGCTGAACCTGCGCCCCTTCATGGAGGACGGCGCCCGGGTCAAGGAGGGCGATGTGGCCTTCACATTGATGGGACCTGCACGCAGCATCCTGACCATCGAACGACTGGTGCTTAACTTCATGCAGCGCATGAGCGGTATCGCCACCCTCACCCATCGCTATGTGGAGGCCGTGGAGGGCACGGGCTGCAAGGTGTTGGACACCAGGAAGACCACCCCGGGCATGCGCGCCCTTGAAAAGTGGGCCGTTCGGATCGGTGGCGGGCACAACCACCGGAAAGGCCTCTATGACATGATCATGATCAAGGACAACCATGCCGACTTCGCGGGTGGGATCCCCCGGGCGATAGCCGCAGCGCATGCCTATATGACCATGAAGGGGATGGACCTGCCCATCGAGGTGGAAACGCGCAACATGAAGGAGGTGGAGCAGGTGCTGGTGACCGGGGGGGTGAACCGGATCATGCTGGACAACTTCACCCCGGAGCTGCTCAAGGTGGCGGTGGACCGGATCGGTGGGCGCTACGAGACCGAAGCTTCCGGAGGCATCAACCTGTCCACCATCCGCAACTATGCCATCACCGGAGTGGATATGATCTCCGTGGGGGCGCTTACACACAGCGTACCCAGCCTTGACCTGAGCCTGAAAGCACTGTAGTCCCATGGTGGAGCGGATCAAGCGGAAGGTCCTGTTCTCACGGACATTCCGGGCCCTGACCGGTTGGGCCCAGCGGATCGTGCTGCCGGGTTTCGAGGGATTCAGCCTGTTCCAGATCCTTCGATTCTTCATGTCGGCGCTGGCACAGGGCCGGCTGATCACACGGGCATCGGCCATTTCCTTCAAGCTCTTCCTGGCCTTCTTCCCGGCCGTCATCGTGCTGCTCACGCTGATCCCCTACATCCCTATCCCCGATCTGCAGAACAGGCTTCTGGAGACCTTTCGTGAAATGATGCCCATCGAGGTCTACCGCTTCATTGAAAACACCCTGCACGACCTGCTGTTGAAGAAACACGGCACCCTGCTGTCCGTCAGTTTCATTTCCGGCCTCTACCTGGCCAGCAACAGCATCGATGCCATCCTGGAGGGCTTCAGCGGCAGCACCAATCTCACCAAATGGCACAGCGCGATAAAACAGCGCCTGCTCAGCCTGGGTCTCCTCCTCGCGTTGACCATCCTGCTGGTGATCGCCATACCCCTCTTTTCCGTCAGTGGTGTGCTGCTCGGCAAACTGCTGGACCTTTCCGTGCTCACCAGCAGCATTGAGGTCTACGTGCTCATCGCCTTGAAATGGGTCCTTTCCATCCTGCTCGTGATGGTCTCGGTCTCGCTGCTCTACATGGCTGGCGACCCAACGGCCAGGCGCTTCCGCACCTTCACCCCGGGATCGATCCTGGCCGTGTTCCTCATCCTCCTGGTGTCCCAAGCACTCGCCTTCGTATTCAGCAACATCACCGACTACAACGCGCTGTACGGATCCATTGGCGCCATTCTGGCCGTCCAGCTTTGGATCTACTTCAACATGATCGCCCTGCTCGTGGGGTATGAGTTGAACATCAGCATCACCCGTGCCCGGGCGCAGCACAGTGACAAACTTCTGGCCCGGGGTGAGCGACGCCGCTCCTGAAGGATCGGATATCTTGGACGGGCCATGCGCATCCTTGTCCTGCTCCCGGTCCTGCTTCTGAACAGTTTTGTCATAGCCCAACGCTTCGATGCCGAGCGGCCGCCGAACACGTACCGCAACGCGGACAACCCGCATTACTGGAAGAACCGGCCACCCCATCCCGGCTACTGGCAGCAGGATGTGCACTATGTGATCAAGGGACGGCTGGACGATGAGCAGGACCTGATCGAGGGTGATCTGACCCTCTACTACCATAACAATTCCGGCGACACGCTGCGCCACGTGTTCTTCCACCTCTACCAGGAAGCCTACACGCCAGGATCCTACGCCGACCTGTTGGACAATGACGGAAGGCCCTCACCACCTCGCGAGGATTATACCGGCACCCGGATCACCTCTCTCACGGACGGCGCTGTTACCCTGCGGACCGAGCAGGACAACACGGTCCTGAAAGTGGACCTGGCACAGGCCCTGCCACCGGGTGAACGCGCGGTGTTCCGCATCGGGTTCACCACCCACTGGGCCAAGGACATCCAGCGGCGCATGAAGCTCTTCAACGCCTGGGGCTACAAACACTATGATGGCGTGCACTGGTATCCCCGGATCGCGGTGTACGACCGGCGGGCCGGATGGGACACCCAGCAGCACCTGGGCAACGAATTCTATGGTGACTTCGGCACTTTCGACGTGGACCTCGACCTGCCGCACCATTACATTCTCGACGCCACCGGCCATCTGCAGAACAGCGAGGAGGTCCTGCCAGCCGAGCTGCGGGCCAGGCTCGACATCGCCAATTTCAAGGACAAACCTTGGAACGAGGCCCCTTCGGAGATCATACCCGTGGAGCCCGGCAAACGCAAGGTGTGGCGCTTCCATGCCGAGAACGTGCATGACTTCGCTTTCACCGCGGACCCCACCTACCGCATCGGAGAAGCGGAATGGAATGGCGTGCGCTGTGTGGCCCTGGCGCAGGAACCCCATGCCAGCGGCTGGCAGAACGCAGCTTCCTACACCGCGCGCATCATCGAGGTGTTCAGCACCGACTTCGGCATGTACGCCTACCCCAAGATGATCGTGGCCGATGCCCGCGACGGCATGGAGTATCCCATGCTGACGCTCGATGGTGGAAGGGACCCCGACTACCGCGGACTGCTTGTGCACGAGGTGGGCCACAACTGGTTCTACGGCATGGTGGGTAACAACGAGACCTACCGCGCCTTTCTCGACGAAGGCTTCACCCAGTTCCTGACCAGTTGGGGACTGGAACGCATCGATGGTGACACCCTGGTGAGCGAGCCCCCCGCCACCCGCTACGAGGCCCGGCATCGCCCTCCTGAACTGGTGCGGGAAAGCGAGGTGTACTACGGCTACCAACGTGATGCGGTGCGTGACCGACTGCCGGCGATCAACACCCACAGCGACGAGTTCGGGTACGGCGAGGCCCGTGGACAGGGCGGATACGGACATGCCTATTTCAAGACCGCCACCATGCTCTACAACCTCCAGTACACGCTTGGGGATGAGCTGTTCCTCGCTGCGATGCGTCACTACTTCGACCAATGGCGCATGTGCCATCCCTATCCCGAGGACATGCGGCAGAGCTTCACCGACCACACGAAGCGCGACCTGAACTGGTTCTTCGACCAATGGATCGACACTGGCAAGCGGATCGACTATGCTGTGAAAGGTGTGAAACGACGTTTCAAGGAGGATGGCCAGGAGATCACCCTGCGCCGGGTGGGTGACCTGCACATGCCCATCGACCTGCAGGTCATTGCCCGTAATGGCAGCGTGCACAACCTTCATATCCCCAATACATGGGACATGAAGCAAACCACGGACAGCGTGCTGCCCCGGTGGATCGGCTACGACCAACTGCAGCGCGACTACACCGCACGGGTGAACATCCCCTCGGGCATCGACCAGGTGATCATTGACCCGAGCGATCGGCTTGCGGATGCGAACAAGCTCAACGACCGTTTGACGCCACCAGTGAACGTCACATTCGACCACCACCTCTGGGCCCGCCCCGACCGGCGCACCTACGAAGGCTTCGTGCGCCCCGATCTCTGGTGGAACGGCTACGATGGTGTGAAGGCCGGGGTGCATTTCAACGGCAGCTACATGCGTTACAAACACAAGCTGCATTTCAGCGCATGGCTCAACACCGGCATGGGCCAGCACCTCCCTCCGAACAATGCCGCGGTGCAATTCGACACCGTGCCGGGCAACACCGATACGGGATATGACCCCATCTCCATCAACTTCCGCTACGAGAACGGTACCGAGAAGGTCCTGAAAGGCTCCTCGGTGTTCCTTCATGCACGGGTGCTGGACGGTCTGCAACGCTATGGCGGTGGGTTCCAATACGCCCTGCCGAACGGGCGCACCGAGGCCCAGGTGGAACTGGCGTACCTGATGCGACGTGATAGCAGTGACCTCACCTACCTGCTCTATCCCGACCTGTGGAACCTCGACCAGTTGAACGGAACGGTGAACCTCTCGCTGCGGCACCGCTACAACTACGGCCGTGGCACGGGCGACCTGCTCGCTGAACTCCGCAATTCCACTGTAGGTTCCGATGCCCGTTATGCCCAGCTCCGGCTCAGCGCCATCAACATCAGCGACCTGGGGCCCTTTCAAATGAGGACCCGCGGCTTCGGGCAGTTCGGCACCGGGCACACGCCCATGGAAAGCGCCCTCTACCTCGCCGGGGCATCACCCGAGGAGATGATGGAGAACAAGTACACGCGCAGCATCGGCTTCGTGCCCTACGACTGGCTGGGTTTGGGCCCTGCCACGAACCACTTCCACGCCGGTGGTGGGCTGGGCTTGCGCGGATATGCCGGATACCTTGCCCCGGAGGAGATCGAAGAGGGACAGGTGATCCAGACCTATGCCGGGAATACCGGGGCGGCCGCCAGTGCCGAACTGGACCTTGATGGCCTGGTGAACTGGAGACCCGGCAAACTCGCGCGCTACCTCCACCTGGACGTTTACCTCTTCGGTGATGTTGGCGTCATGGGCTACCGCATGGTCGTCAACGATCGCGAACGCCTCGAACTGGCGGCGCCCCGTGCCGATGCAGGGGCCGGCCTGGCCTTCACCATCAAACGTTTCGGCCCGCTCGTGGACATCAAACCCCTCACCATCCGCTTCGACATGCCCCTGTTCCTCTCGGCACTGCCCGCCGGGGAAACGGACCACTTCGCGTTCCGTTACGTGGTGGGCATCGGACGCACATTCTGAACGACCATGAGTACACTTCTGATCCATGCCCTGATCGTCCTGCCCCTGTTCGCCCTGGCCCAACCACCCGCGAATGCCGGGGTGCTGGGGCGATGGACCACCATCGACGACAACACCGGAAAGCCACGGAGCGTGGTGGAGATCACGATGAGCAACGGCGTGCTCAGCGGTCGGATCGTCGACCTCCATGATCGCAGCAAGCTGGACAAGGTCTGCGAGAAGTGCACCGATGACCGGAAGAACAAACGCATCGTGGGGCTCGAGATCATCCGTGGAATGAAGGCCGATGGCGACACGTGGGAGGATGGCACCATCCTGGACCCCGAGACCGGCAAGGTCTACGACTGCAAGCTGTGGCTGGAGGACGGGAAGCTGCAGGTCCGCGGCTACGTGGCGTTCTTCTATCGGACGCAGGTGTGGGTGCGGGGAACAAACTTGTAGGCCAGGGGATCACCGTAACACTGTAACATGGCCATACGTGATCATGGTTCTATCGATTCCCATACACGTATCCTCGAACTCGAGCATATAGATGTATGTCCCGTCCGGCACTTCGGAACCGTCCTCTCTACCATCCCAGTGCAGCGTTGGGTCAGTTGACCTCCATATCTCCTGTCCCCATCTGTTGAAGACACTCAGACTGAACTGACCGGATTCCGCACCGTAGGCCCTGAACACATCGTTCACCTGATCTCCATTGGGGGTAAACACGTTGGGCACGTAAACGCTGCCATCCGATACTGTGTCGACCATGACACGTATGGTACCCGATCGCATGCATCCAAATGCATCGATAGCGTTCCAACCATAATCTCCCACAGGAACACTGATCACTGGACCAACATCTCCGTGGGACCATACCACCTCTTGATATTCGTTCGGCAGTTGAATCGGAGTTTCGTCCCAGCAGGTAGTGAGCAGTGAATCGTACACCAGTGCACGAGCTATCACTACCATCATGCTGTCCGTCGCGGAACCGCAGGCATTTGGGTAGTCCGAAGAACCGGTTTTGCCGAAGTTGGTCATCGGGGTTGAGTTGGACCATGGTTCTTGGGGTGGCCTTGGGGGCTGTTGACAGGCCATTTCCGGCCCGACAGGTCACACGATCCCCACGGATGATGTGGGTAT
>JBGTAJ010000068.1:0-1820 GCA_041749915.1 Flavobacteriales bacterium | reverse complement strand
ATGTTCAAGAAGATCCTCATAGCCAACCGCGGCGAGATCGCCCTGCGCGTGATCCGTACCTGTCGCGAGATGGGCATCAAGACGGTGGCCGTGTACAGCACCGCCGACCGTGAAAGCCTGCATGTGCGCTTCGCCGACGAGGCCGTGTGCATCGGCCCACCGCCGAGCAAGGACAGCTACCTGAATATGGTGCGCATCATCGCTGCGGCCGAGATCACCAACGCGGACGCCATCCATCCGGGCTATGGTTTCCTGAGCGAGAACGCCAAGTTCAGCAAGCTGTGCCAGCAGCACGGCATCAAGTTCATCGGCGCGCTGCCCGAGCAGATCGAAGGCATGGGCGACAAGGCCACGGCCAAGGCCACCATGATCGCTGCCGGAGTACCGGTCGTGCCGGGTACGGACGGATTGGTGACCGACATCGCCGTGGCGAAGAAGGAGGCCAAGCGCATCGGTTACCCGGTGATCCTGAAAGCAACGGCCGGGGGCGGTGGCAAGGGCATGCGCCTGGTTTGGAAGGAGGAGGAGTTCCAGGAAGCCTTCGACAAGGCCAGCCAGGAAGCTGGAGCGGCCTTCGGCAACCCCGGCATGTACATGGAGAAGTACATCCTGGAGCCGCGCCACATCGAGATCCAGATCGCGGGCGACCAGTACGGGACGTTCTGCCACATGAGCGAGCGCGACTGTTCGATCCAGCGCCGGCACCAGAAACTGGTGGAGGAAACGCCCAGCCCCTTCATGACCAAGGCCCTGCGCAAGAAGATGGGCGAGGCCGCCATCAAGGCCGCTGCCGCGGTGAACTACGAAGGTGTGGGTACCGTGGAGTTCCTGGTGGACAAGGACCGGAACTTCTACTTCATGGAGATGAACACCCGGATCCAGGTGGAGCACACCATCACCGAGGAGGTCATCGACTACGACCTGATCCGCGAGCAGATCAAGATCGCTGCGGGCATCCCCATCAGCGGCCTGAACTACGAGCCCACGCGCCACAGCATCCAGTGCCGGATCAATGCGGAGGACCCCTTCAACGGTTTCCGCCCCAACCCGGGCAAGATCACCAGCTACCACAGCCCCGGCGGCCATGGTGTGCGGGTGGATACGCACGTGTACGCGGGCTACACCATACCCCCGAACTACGACAGCATGATCGGCAAACTGATCGTGAGCGCGCAGACGCGGGAGGAGGCCATCACCAAGATGGAGCGTGCACTGAGCGAGTACGTGATCGAGGGGGTGCACACCACAATCCCCTTCCACCTGCAGCTGATGCAGAACGAGCAGTTCCGCGCCGGCAACTTCACCACGAAGTTCCTCGAGGACTTCGAGATCAAGAAGGTCTGAGCTTCAGGGCGCCTTGACCACTTCCATGGTCGGTCCATTCGGCGATGGTCGGACGATGATGCCTTGTGCTTGTCCAGTGCGCTGTAGCACCTCCATGGACTCTGCCCGGTTCTGGACCACCCAGGGAGTACGACGGGCGTACCACACCGTTTGGGGTTCCGGCGCGGGACCTTGCCAGAAGAACACCTGCTCGGGTGCGATACGCGCGGCGACCGCCAGGCCCTGATCGCGGTGGTCGGTGGTGCCGGCATCACCATTGATGCGGTGGAAATACCAAGCCCCGAAGCCGCAGAGCACCAGCAGCACCATTCCGGGGAAGCGCCTCGCCCAAGGAAGCTTCCCTACATGGTCCAGCAACAGCGCAGCGGAACCACACAGGAAGAGACCGCCCTTCAGCGCCGCGAAATCATGATCGGCGTACTCCAGCAGCAGGATGTGCTCCAACAGCACGGGGCCGCTGGTGAGGGCGATGAACA
>JBGTAJ010000067.1:0-19357 GCA_041749915.1 Flavobacteriales bacterium | reverse complement strand
TCAGCACATCACCACGGTTGGGGTTGGGGAACAGGAGGAGTTCGTCGGCGATGGTCGCTCCCTGATGGACGTCGTCCATCAGGGTATTCGCGTTCACATTGATACTGCCGATCGTCAGCTGGCACACAGGTCCCCAGGGATCACTGGTGCTGCACCACGTAAGACCGCCATCCTTGCTCACACGCACATCCACGTCGTAGGTCTTGCCGTCGATCAGTGGCAACACCGTCCAGTTGAGCTGCACGAAGTAGGTGTTCGCCTGACGGACCACCTCGAAGCCTTCAGCAGGGATGCGGAAGCGGAACTGGTAACGGTCGGCACCGCTCACAGGACGCGCATGCACGTAGTTGTTCGCACCCCACATACGGGTGGAACCACAGCTAAAGAACTGGTTGCCGGGGATGTCCATCAGCTTGGTCTGCGGGCAGGCTGCCAGCGTGGGGTTCAGCTCCAGTCGGCAGGCCGGTCCGAACTCACCGTTCACGCCATTGATGCGGGCGCGGACGCGCACGTTCATCAGCACGTTGGCGGGCACATGGCTGGCAAGCGTCCAGTTGTTCAGTTTCATGTGGCAGGCGCGGGTGGCGCTGGCCGGTCCGAAACCGTCGCTCACATTGTGGCTTCGGAACCTGCGGAAGCTGTAGCTGCCGTTGGGGTCGAAGATCCAGAACTCGTAGCCGCTGTTGTTATCCTGCACACCGTTGGCTCCACCAGGGATCCACTCGGCGCTCACCCCCGCGTTGGGCGTGGCGACCACGTACTGGCCACCGATCCAATCCAACTTGTCGCAGCTGGTGAAGGTGACCTTGTCATTGCTCATGGGCAGGCAGAAACCCTGTCCACCGCTGATGGCGCTGACACTGCCCGAGCTGAAATTGTTGCGGTTGTCGATGATCCGCTGGTTGCTACCCGTGGTACGCAGGATGTAGCCGCCACCCGTGATGCCATCGCCGGCGGAATCGAAAACACGCAAGGCAAAACACCCTTCCTGGAGGCAGCAGTCCGCCGTAAAGGTGGCATTGTCCGCCAGCCCGACACCTGCGCACAGCACTGCATTGGTGCCCTGCTCGACGATCTCCCAAGAGGTCTCCTCGCTTCCATCGTCCGTGGACAGTTCCAGGGTCAGGTCCTGGCTGCAGGGGTTGCCGTTCCCGGTGCGAAGGCCGTCGGAGTACGGAGTGATCAGTTCCGTGCCGTCCACGTCGATCACGGCGCCATTGGCATCGAGCACGCGGATCTGCACCTGCACCGATGCTCCCCGTGAAGCATCGGAGGCGGCGAACGCATAACAGTCCAGATCATTGAGCGCCACCGGGACCTGGATGATCGTATTGGACTCCACGTAGGGTCCACCTTGGGCCACCACTTGCGACAAGGCGTTCTTGATGCTCCAACTGACCTCTCCAGTGACAGCACCAGTAGTGACCTCGACCATCACTGCACCGCCCTCAGCGAACTTGGGCACCTGGTCCAGTGCCACGGTCAGGTCATTTCCCTCAGCCCCCTGGTCCGGCACCGTGTTCACCGTCTTGATGCGGAACTCCACCTCATCACCGGGTAGCACATCGCCGATGGGTGGAAGCGCCGGTTGCCGCACATCGCCGCTTAGGGCCGGGATGGCCAGGATCCAATTGAAGGAATTGACCTGCAGGCCGTTTTTCCAGGTCTCCACCACGCAGGTGCTCATGGATTGGCTGCCCACGTTCTGGATCTTCAGATTCGGCTGAACAGCACCTTCACAGGAGAACTTCAGCCCTTCATAGGAAAGGATGCGTGCATCGTAAGCGTTCTGAGCGGTGGCCGAGGCCATCGCCAAGCCGAAGAACAGGGAAAGAGCAGATCGTACGTCCATGGCAACGGAAACTTTGAGCGCAATCTAGGACCACGCCAGATGGGCTGCAATAGAACTTTTGTTATGCCTGCTCAGAAGCGCAGCGTCACCCCGCCCAATACGTTCACAGACGCCTGGGGATAGAGACCGATGAGAGACTGACGACGGCCCTCATAACTGAAGCTGTAGACCCACCCGTTGTTCTCGTACAGTTCGCTGAACACGTTCCTCACCGTGAGGTTCAGGTCGATGCTACGCCCCGCCTTCTGCCCGACAAAGGCCAGGTTGACCCGCACATCGTTCACGAGGAAGGGATCGAGCATGCGCTCCGTGCTGGATGTATTGTCCAGGAACTGCCGGCCCACGTACTTCGTGACCAATGCGACATCGGCATGACCGCGCTCCGGCTTGTTCCAGAACCGGAAGCCCAGTTCATTGCCCGCCACCACGTTCGGCGAGAAGGCCAGATCACGCTCTCCCAAAGGTGTCGCCAACTGCCCGCCGTTGTCCCAGTCATCCACATATTCGGTGAGGTCGCGGACCTTGTTCCTGCTGAAGCTGATGTTGCCGCGCCAGGTGATCCGTCGGTCAAGCTGCACCGCCCACATGAGCTCCAGACCCGCGCGGTAGCTGCTGGGCACATTGGTGCGCAGGGCAGCGCCCACGTCATTGATCGCACCGGTCAGCACCAATTGGTCCTGGTAATCCATCCAATAGCCGTTCGCACCGAAGCTCAACCGGCCTGCCCGGTATTCGTATCCGACTTCCAGGTCGGTGAGCCGTTCACTGGTGGGCCTGCTCTGTGGCGTGGTCTCCGTGAGGTCGTCGCGATTGGGTTCCCGGTTGGCCATGGCCAAGGAGGCATAGGCACGTCCGGCATCCCCCGCGCGCACGTTCAACCCGATCTTGGGGTTGAAGAAAAGGAACTCCACTTCCTGGGTGATGTTCTCCAGATCATTGTCGAAGCCCAGGAAGGAATAGTTCACCTGGCGCAATTGAAGGTCACCGAACAGGTCGACGCGATCGTTCAGTGACCAGAGCAGCTTGGCGAAGACATTGGCGTCGGTCTTCACCGCATCGTTCTCGTAATACCGATCGCGGATGTCCGTGCTGCCCGCCCATCGCGACCAGATGAGCTCCCCGAAATGGGCGCCCCGATAATCGCTGTAGCTTCCTCCGACCACCAGCCGATGTTCGCCAAGTGCAAGGTCGGTGCTGATGTTCACGCCCGTGAGCACATTATCCAACCATCGCCGACGGATGAGATCACTGGTCAGGAAGGTGTCGGCCCCTACGACCAGGGGCTCAATGCCATAGGTGGACAGGTCATCCTCCTTGCGGAACTGCTCGAAATAGCCCGCGCCGAGCACGCGAAAACCGGTGATGTTCAGTGTTCCGCGTTCACCCAGCCGCTGCTCGAACAGGAGCTGGTAATGGGTCTGCTGATAATTGTCCACCTCGTTCTCGTACGTGTACGGATTGTAGGTCCGGTTGGTGTCCAGCACATCGGGAGAGACGCCTGCCCAAGCTTGGTAGGTGACCTCCTTTCCGCCGAAGGTGATGAAGCGCAGGGAACGATCCCTTCCCATCCACGCCCCCTGCAGGAAGTAGCTCTGCAGATCGGCTGTCGCCCGGTCCACGAAACCATCGCTCCGGATGGAGGACAGCCGACCATCCAGGCTGAAGGAGCCCGAGCGATCCTTCCCCTCACCCGCATCCAACAGGCCTGTTCCGAAACGAACGCCATAACGCTGGGTGTTGAACGAACCTCCGGACAGGTTCACCTCGCCGAAAGCATCGCGCCGAACGGTGGAACTGCGCATGTTGATGCTGGCCCCGAAGGCACCGGGACCATTTGTGCTGGTGCCCACCCCACGTTGCACCTGCACGTCCTCCAGGCTCGTGGCAAGGTCCGGCATGTTCACCCAGAAAACAGCCTGGCTCTCCGCATCGTTGATCGGTACGCCGTTGAGCGTGACGTTGATGCGCGTGGCATCCGTCCCCCTGATCCGGATCCCGGTGTACCCGATACCCGTTCCGGCATCCGTGGAGGTGACCACCCCGGGTTGCTGATCCAACAGGATCGGCAGGTCCACGCCGGTGTTGATGCGGTCGAGCTCCTCCCGGGTGACCTTCGTTTGTGCGAAGGGTGAACGTTCCCCTGCTCGCACGGCAGTGATCTCCGCCTCCCGCATCATCAGCGCTGTTGGGGCCAGACGCAGCGCAACGCTGTTGGCACCTTCCACCAGCGTGACCACGGTATCCAAAGGCCAGTGACCCACATACGACACCCGAAGTCGCAGCGGTCCGGGACGCAGGTCGTTCAACAGGAACTTCCCCTCGCGATCTGCCCAGGTGCCGAAGCGTTGTTCGTCGCCCACACTGATGTTGGCGCCGTCAAGCGGAGCATCGCCCCCGCCAGTGACCGTGCCTGATAAGCGTGTCTGGGCCTGCAGGGAAACACACAGCAGTACCGGGACCATGCACGCAACAACAGTTCTCATGTTCTCCTCCGTTAAGGGTGATGTCGTTGCACGGAGGAGCCCCGGAAGACCGGGTTCTGTTCCCTTGGCAGCATTACCTGCCCAGGTTCTACGGGTATGATCTCAGCCCTTGGGGGCACCCCGATGCACGACGGTACAAATGTAGACTTCAGGGCCGATGGACAACATCGTCCGATCAAAAATCTTCCCAACGTCACACGCGATCATTCCGTCGCAGAGAGGTGCGCCCTACACGTTGAGGATCGCATCCACCGCAGCAATGGCCATGCGGAGGCGCTGTCCGGGATCACCGTGCACCACGGTGTATGTTCTGTTCAGGGAGTCCAATTCCTGTTCATGGAGGGCGAAGAGTTGGTCCCGGCCATGTGGATCCTCCCGCAGGGGATCCGGCTCCCAAGGAATGTCCGGTGAACACAGGATGCTGTGGTGAGGCTTATGGTCAACAAGCATCTGGGTGATCCATGGATCACAGCGGCCGAATTTGACCAGGGACCAGATGCGGATGGTGAGCAGGTCGGTATCACAGATGACCAGCGGTGATGAGGTCTCCCGTGCCATTCCTTCTCCCTTCTCCTCCGCCGCCCACTGCTGCTGTGCGATGGCCAGCAGGTCCAATTCCACATAGGGCCGGCCCAATGCGTTGAGGTATGCGCGGGCCTGCTCGTCCACCAAGGGTGCCTGGTATTGTGCCGCCAGCATACGCGCCAGGGTGGTCTTGCCGCTGCTCTCAGGACCGGTGACAATGATCTTCCGCATGTGCGCTCACTTCCGCCGCAATGTAACTTTCCGTCACAGCGCGGGCAGCGCGTCGTTGCATGCATCGTGTCTTCCTCTCGAACAACACCTCCTGTCATGAAACGCACATTCCTACTCTTCAGCCTTTTCGGAACCGCACTGTTCGCCAGCGCCCAATTGGCCCCGCAGCGCCCGGCCCCCCTGGGGATGCACCTGCTGGAAGTGAACGCCGAATGGAGGGTCATGGACGAACCCTCCGCCAACGACCCACGAACGGTCACCTTCGCGTCGGAGGCTGAACGTATTGCTCATCATCTTCATCTGGTGCGCGCAAACCTGGCGCAGCATGTGCCCGAAGGACTTGCTGCCGGACAGCTCCTCGCTCGTCAGGCGCTTCTGAATGACCTGGAGAACTACGCCGATCGCGGCCTCTTCCCCCAGAACCGGGTGCTTCCGGTGCGCAATCCCGTCTTCATCGACCACCTGGGTACCGCCTGCGCAGTGGGACAGTTGATGATCGAAAGCGGCCATGCGGAACTAGCCGAGCGCATCCGTGCGGACCTCAACCTCGGCTATGTGCGCGAGATCCTTTCAGACCCGCGATTCACCGGAGAAGTGAGCAACTGGGCGGTGGAACATGGCTTTACCGCTGCTGAACTGGCGTGGATCCAGCCAGCCTATGCACCACCTGTGGAATGGACACCACTGGGCAGCGGCACCAACGGCGATGTACGCGTGATCCATGACCTGGGCGAGGGTGCGTTGCTCATCGCCGGTTCCTTCTCCGAGGCCGGCGGCGTCCCGGCATCATCCGTTGCGATCTGGGAGAACGGCCAATACACGGCGCTTGGTGAAGGGGTGACGGGCGATGTCAGCTGCGCCGTCGAACATGGCGGGCTGCTTTACCTCGGTGGCCAGTTCTACGGCGGCAGCCAGGACCTGGCAGCGTGGAACGGAACAAGCTGGTCTTATGAAGCGGTGTTCTCCAGTAAAAGCGCGCGGATCACGGCGCTTCATGTGCATGAAGGGGAGCTCTTTGCGGCCGGAGAGCTCATGGGCTTCGTGGGGCCCGACCACGCGGTGATGCGGAAGCTCGGAAATGCATGGGAGCAGGTGGGTGCCATGTTCAACGGCGAAGTGCTCGCATTGGGCTCACATGATGGAGCGCTCGTGGCGGGCGGTTCGTTCACCGGACCTGATGGACAGACCGATCCTGTCTACCCTTATGTGGCCATCCTGGAAAACATGAACTGGGTGGCGCTCGGCAATGGACTGAACGCAACGGTCCGCACCTTGCTCGATGTGGATGGTACGCTCTATGCCGGCGGTGAACTGTTCGTGAACATCGCGATCACCTTCGGATTGGCACGTCTACAGGAAGGCACATCGACCTGGGAGGAACTGCTACCTGACCATGGCTCATACATGGTACCCGCCCTGGGCGCCACCTACATCGGATCGCTGGCCCGCATGGGGGAAGGGCTCATCCTTGGTGGTCAATTCGTGGTAGCGGAAGTAGTGGGCGTCTATGGCACCAACGTGGCCCGCTGGAACGGAGGTCCGGACCAGATCGAACCCTTGGCCGGGTACCTGGATGGCGCCGTGCTGGCGCTGCACGTCCAGGACAGTGCCATCGTGATGGGTGGTGCGTTCCAGGCACCGCTTCCGCATATCGCGCGCACCGACCTCAGCACAGGCATCCGGGAGGGCGGAGAGGAACTGAGCCTGATGATGTACCCCAATCCCACGGACGATGTGCTTCGCATCCTGCTACCCGATGGTGTTGCCCGGTCGGGGGTCACCGTGTACGACGTCCGGGGTCGTGCGGTGTCTGTTCCGGTCCGAACCGGCATATCCTTCGTGGACCTGGACGTCAGCGCGCTGAGCAGCGGCAATTACCACGTGCAGGTGGACCTCCCATCAGGACCACGCATGGCGAGCTTCATCAAGCCGTAGTCCGGCGCCAATCAGCGCACGAGCCCAGAAACGGGATCGCTGCTCCGCCAGGTGCCCTCCGAGCCCAGCACGGTGAAGCGGGCGTAGAGCTCTTCGCTGAACCCCTGCGCCTTGCGGGTGCGGGCCACCGCTGCGGCGTGCGGAGCGGATCGACCATAGGCGAAGGCCTGCATGTCCTGCTCAGATCGCCACACACTGAACGTGGCCTGCACCACCCAAGGCAGTTCACCTACGCCCTTGGTAAAGAGCAGTCCCTCCCGCCCCTCCAGGGACCGGGCGACCGCCCCGACGCGCTTCCAGAAGGGGATCACGTACGAGGGCTTGATGGTGGCCCGGGTCAGCACGGCCAGCGGACCCGCTGATGGGTTCCGCCCCGATGCGAAGGGGTTGACACCGGACCACGCCCCCCTGCTGAGGTGGGGTTCCAGGTGAAGGGTGTAGAGCTCGGTGGTATGTGCGCGGAAGGCCTGATGGACCGGATGAGCGGAATGAAAATCCATCGCTGAGCGTTCATCCGCCCATCCGCAGAGCAGGGCATAGGTGCCCCAATCCGGCCAGAAGTCGTAGCCGGTGCCACCGCCGGTGCCCAGCAGTTTGTGGAAACGCAGTCCAGCCACCTGCTTGAGCGGAGCGCGCATCTCGGCCATCTGGCGCATGCCCCAAAGACGTTCCCGGCCTTCATATTGAAAGAACGAAAGGGTGACGTAGGGGGCAGGATGTTCCACGGGCAACGAACGATCATGGGGGGCGGACTGTTCTCTCCTCCGCATGAAGAGCAGCAGCGCGATCGTCGTGGGGTCCGGTGTGGCCGGTCTGGCGAGCGCCATCCGCCTCGCCCGGCAAGGCCATGCGGTGGTGGTCTTCGAAGCAGCTCCGACGCCAGGAGGCAAGCTGGCGGAGTTCACCGAGGCCGGATACCGTTTCGACCGCGGTCCATCGCTCTTCACCATGCCCCATCTGGTGGAGGAGCTGTTCCACGATGCCGGAGTGGATATGCAGGGCCGTTTCGGCCATGTGAAGCTGGAGGAGGCCAACCGCTACTTCTGGGAGGATGGCACCCGGGTCACCGGCTGGTGCGACCCGCTTTTGTTCGCTGCCGAGCTCGAGAACAAATTGGGCGTTCCCCGGGAGCGGGTGAAGAGCCACCTGGAGCGGGCGGAGACCCTGCTGAACAGCACAGGACGCACCTTCCTTGAGCATTCACTCCATCGGCTGGACACCTTGTGGAAGGGGGGCATGGCCAAAGCCCTGGCCACCGCACGACCCTCGGAACTGCTGGGCAGCCTGGACCGGGCGAACCGTTCCGCGATGGGTGATCACCCAAAGGCTGTGCAGCTCTTCAACCGCTACGCCACCTACAACGGCAGCGACCCCTACCGCACGCCCGGACTGATGCGGATGATCCCCGGACTGGAACACGGCCAGGGGGCCTTCTACCCGGTCGGCGGCATGTACTCCATCACCAAGGCTTTGCACCTGCTGGCCGTTGACCTGGGGGTGCGCTTCCGTTTCAGTACGCCCGTGGAGCGCATCCTGCTCACCAGGGACCAGCAGCAGGTAACCGGGGTGCGGGCCGCAGGTGCCGATCATCCGGCCGATGTGGTGGTGAGCAACATGGATGTGGTGCCCACCTACCGCAAACTGCTCCCTGACCTGAAGGCCCCGGAGCGCACCCTGAAGCAGGAACGGAGCAGCTCCGCGCTCGTATTCTACTGGGGCATCCGCGGAACCTTCCCGGAACTGGGGCTTCACAACATCCTGTTCAGCGAGGACTATCGCACGGAATTCAGGCATCTGTTCGATGAGCTGACGGTGTACGATGACCCCACCGTGTACATCAACATCACCAGCAAGCACACGCCCGGCGATGCTCCGGCCGGCTGCGAGAACTGGTTCACCATGATCAATGCACCGCGTGATGTGGGGCAGGACCGCGATGCGCTCATCGCCAAGGCCCGTGCGGCCATCACGGCCAAGGTGAAGCGCACCCTGGGCATCGATGTGGAGCCCCTGATCGAGGTGGAGCGCGTGCTGGACCCCCGCGCGATCGGGGAACTGACGCAAAGCCACCAGGGTTCGCTCTACGGCACCAGCAGCAACTCACCATGGGCCGCATTCATGCGCCATCCGAATTTCCACAGCACCGTCAAGGGGCTGTTCTTCTGCGGTGGAAGCGTGCATCCCGGCGGAGGCATTCCCCTGGCACTCCTGAGCGCACGCATCGTGGCCTCCCTTGTACCGGCAACCATTCCGAGCAACCAATACCATCACGCATGACCTCCCTGCTCCGTCGCCTCGACCTGCGCTATGCCACCGGACTCGTGATCATCCTGCATGCCGTGGGGCTCGTGGCGCTATTGACGCCGCTCGCCCCTTGGGTACTGCCGCTCACGCCCATCAACCTGGTGCTCACCGCAGGGGCCATGGTGGTGTTCAGCAGACTGGACCGGAGGACCGTGGCACTGGCACTGGTGCTGGGCACCCTGGGCTACTTCGTGGAGGTGCTCGGGGTATGGACCGGCCGCGTCTTCGGCGATTACAGCTATGGCGAGGTGCTTGGCCTGAAGGTGCTGAACGTGCCGCTGCTCATCGGGTTGAACTGGAGCATGCTGGTGTTCGCCATCGGGGTCCCCATGGCCCGCTCGTCCATGCCCACCTGGGCCAAGGTGATGCTGAGCAGCGCCATGATGGTGGCCCTGGACGTGCTGATCGAACCCGTGGCCATCCGATTGGGTTTCTGGACCTGGGCACAAGGGACCATCCCCGTTCAGAACTACCTGGCGTGGGGAGCCGTGAGCGCCGTGTTCTTCACCCTGTTCTTCCTGGCCCCGGTGCGCCGCGAAAATCCCGTTGCCCGCTACGTTCTGGTGGCACAAGTGATTTTCTTTGCAGGCCTCAACCTGCTGCTGCCGGTGATCTGATGGAGAAGTACTACTACCTGGGCCTGGACCTTTTCACCCTGTCCTTTCCGCTGCTGCGGAGCTTCGAGCCCCGTGTGCAGTACTGGCGCAAATGGCCGGGACTGTTCACCGGAATCGTGGTCATGGCACTGGTGTTCCTGGTCTGGGATGCCATCTTCACCGCAAACGGCGTGTGGGGCTTCAATCCCCGCTACCTCACCGGCCCGCACATCGCCGGGCTGCCCATCGAGGAGTGGCTCTTCTTCCTGGTGGTGCCCTATTCCTGCGTGTTCCTCTACGAAGTGATGCGCTACTTCATCCGGCGTGATGTGCTGGGGTCCGTTGCCCGCCCGCTCAGCATCGGGTTGATCGTGGTGCTCACCGTGGTCGGGGTGCTGTATATCGACCACATCTACACGGCCATCACCTTCCTCTGCACAGCCGCCATGCTGGCGCTTCACGTGTTCGTGCTCAAAAGCACCTACCTGGGCCGGTTCTATGTGGGCTACGCCGTCAGCCTCATCCCCTTCTTCCTGGTGAACGGCATCCTCACCGGTTGGCTGCTGGACGAACCCATCGTGTGGTACAACAACGCCGAGAACCTCGGCATCCGCTTGAACACGATCCCCCTGGAGGACAGCATGTACCTGCTGTTCTTCCTGCTGCTCACCATCACGTTCTACGAGCGGCCCTTGAAGCGCGAACACGGGGACCTTCCACCGGTGACGGTTTAGATCGGCACCTACGCGAGCACCGCGCCCTGCTGCAGGCGCCATTGCTGGCGCCAGCGGATGAAGCCCACCACGGCCAGGGAGATGTAGACCGCGTTGAGCAAGGCGTAGCCATCGTAACCGATGAGGTGATTGTACACCACGGCCACCAGGTCGCCGATGGTCCAGTAGAGCCAGTTCTCCAAGGCCTTTCGGCCCATCATCCAGGTGGCCACCATGGCGAATGAGGTGATAAACGCTTCCATGCCGAGGTAGCGCCCAGGCTGGCCCAACTGGTGCATGAGCACCACCAGCAGGCCCGTTCCGGCGGCACCGATGAGCAGCAGGAGCACGTGGCGTTGCCAGGGTGAACGGGTGATGCGGGAGGCATCGGCGTCATTACCCCAGCTCCACCAGCCGTACAAGGCCATCGCCGCGTAGAAGCCATTGAGGGCTGACATGAGCCAGGCATCCTGTACCGCATACAACAGCACCCCGATCAATGCGGCCACAAAACCGAAGGTCCAGCCTAGGCGACGTTCCCACCCGATAAGGATGGTGAACGCGATGTTCAGGACCACGGCTGTCCACTCCAGGCCCGTGGCCAGCTCCGGGGAAAGCGGAGCTAACACCATGAAGAAGTAAGACGGAGTAGAACGTGGAACGACCTCATGCCCTGCTCACATGCCGCAATTGCAGGGCTGGCTGAAATAGACCTTGGCCTTCGGCAGCAGCTCCTGGATGCGGTCCATCTCAGGCTGCTCGAACATGATGGCGCGAAGGTCCAGAAAGCGCAACTCCTCCAGGTCCTTGATCTCCTCGGGCACATCGGCGATGTCGTTGCTCCACAGGTCGAGGGAGACCAGCTTGGACAGGGTCCCGATGCAGGCCGGCAGGCCTGTGATGGCGTTGCGGCTCAGGTCCAGGCGTTTGAGGTGGCGCAGCGAACAGATCACCAGTGGTGTGCTCTCCAACTTGTTCTTCGAGACCCTCAGTTCCTGCAGGTAGGCCAGTTCGCCCAGCCAGGTCGGCAGTTCCTTCAGCTTGTTGCCGCTAAGGTCCAAGGCGTTCAGGTTCACGAACTGGCGAAGTTCTTCGGGCACCACCTTCAGCTTGCTCCCCGAAAGGTCGAGGCGCTGTACCGCGGCGGGGTCCTTCATGGCACGCTCCAGGCTTCGGAAGGTGCGCACGGAATCCAGTGCCACTTCATCGAGCAGCTGTGCCTTGGCGGGCAGCACCATCAACATGATCAGGGTGAACAACAAAGACCTCATGATGCGGGGTTCAATCGAAGGAGGGCGCTCTCGCGGTCCCTGTGCAATTGCTGTTCCAACGCAGCCAGACCGTCAAATCGCATGTCGCCCCGGATGCGGTCCATGAAGCGGACGGTGATGGGCTCCCCGTAAAGGTCGCGGTCCAGATCGAAGATGTTCACCTCGATGGTCCGTTTCAGATCACCGCCGATGGTGGGTCGCTCACCGATGTAGAGCATGCCCCCGAAGAATCCTTCGCGCAGCTGGACGCGAACGGCATACACGCCATCGCCCGGGACGAGCTTTTCGGGCTGCACGGCACCGATGTTCGCCGTAGGGAATCCCATGGTGCGGCCCACCTGATCACCCTTCACCACCACGCCGCTGAGCGGGTAGGCGCAGCCCAGCAGGTCCTGGGCCAGATGGACCTCCCCTTCGATCAACGCTTGTCGCACCTTCGTACTGCTCACTTTCACATGGTCCACCTCCTGCGCCGGGATCTCCTCCACCCGGAAGTCGTAGGCCTCCCCTAATTGGTGCAGGAGTGCCAGATCGCCTTCGCGGTTGCGCCCGAAACGGTGGTCGTAGCCGATGACGACGGCATGCACCCCGATGGCGCCCACGAGCACATCGCGGACGTACTCAATGGCATGCATGCGCGAGAACTGGCGGGAGAAGGGCACCACCAGCAAATGGTCCAGTCCGGCAGCCTCCAGCCGGGCGATCTTCTCCTCCTGGGTGTTGAGCAACTTCAAACTGTCGTCCCCGGGGAAGAGCACCATGCGCGGATGTGGGTGGAAGGTGAAGAGCACGCTCTGTCCGCCCTCCTTGCGCGCCACCTCTGTGAGGCGGTCCAGGATACGGCGGTGGCCCCGGTGCACCCCATCAAAGGTGCCCGTGGTGAGCACGGGCCGGTGTACACCGGTGAATGCGGCCAGGTCGGTGTGGATCTTCATTCCCCGGCAAAGGTCGGGCGGAACTTCGGGATGCCGGAAGGGAACACGGTGATGCGTCCTCAGGTTCAGGGCTGAAGCCCAGTGGTCTCCCGATCGGTCCGATGGACCGATCGGTCACGCTCCCCACATCGGGACAAAGCACGACTTCCCCACTTCCTATGAACAACCTTTCCACATCTTTTGCCCTTCCAAGGCCAAGCCTTACCTTCGCGGCCGCAAACAGGGCCTAATGCCCTGCGTACAGCACAACCCGCTCATGTCCAAGCACATCGGAAAGGTCGTCCAGGTCATCGGACCCGTGGTCGACGTTCGCTTCGAGGCCGGTAAGGACCTGCCCAACATCTATGACGCTCTCCACATCACCCGCCCTGATGGGTCGATCCTGGTGCTGGAAGTGCAGCAGTTGACCGGTGAGGACACCGTTCGCGCCGTATCCATGGAGACCACCGACGGTCTGTCGCGCGGTGCCGTGGTGCATGGCATGGGCCAGCCCATCAGCATGCCCGTAGGTGACGCCGTGAAAGGCCGCCTGTTCAACGTGACCGGCAGCCCCATCGATGGCATGCGCCCGGTGAACACGGGTAAGAGCATGCCCATCCACCGTGACGCACCGAAGTTCGAGGACCTCACCACCAGCACCGAGATCCTGTTCACCGGTATCAAGGTGATCGACCTGATCGAGCCCTACGCAAAGGGTGGTAAGATCGGATTGTTCGGTGGTGCCGGTGTGGGCAAGACCGTATTGATCCAGGAGCTGATCAACAACATCGCCAAGGGCTACAGCGGCTACAGCGTGTTCGCCGGTGTGGGCGAGCGCACCCGCGAAGGGAACGACCTGCTCCGCGAAATGATCGAGAGCGGCATCATCAAGTACGGCGAGGAGTTCGTGCACAGCATGGAGAAGGGCGGTTGGGACCTGAGCAAGGTGGACTACAAGCAGCTCGAGACCAGCCAGGCCACCTTCATCTTCGGCCAGATGAACGAGCCCCCCGGAGCCCGTGCCCGTGTGGCACTGAGCGGATTGACCCTCGCCGAGTACTTCCGCGATGGTGATGAGCAGAGCGGCGGCCGTGACATCCTCTTCTTCGTGGACAACCTCTTCCGCTTCACCCAGGCCGGTTCCGAAGTATCGGCACTGCTGGGCCGTATGCCCAGCGCCGTGGGTTACCAGCCAACCCTGGCCAGCGAGATGGGTGCCATGCAGGAGCGTATCACCTCCACCAAGCGCGGTTCCATCACCTCCGTTCAGGCGGTGTACGTGCCTGCGGATGACCTGACCGATCCGGCACCTGCGACCACGTTCGCCCACCTCGATGCCACCACGGTATTGAGCCGGAAGATCGCCGAGCTCGGCATCTACCCCTCCGTGGATCCATTGGATTCCACCAGCCGCATCCTGACCCCCGCCATCGTGGGCGAGGAGCACTACCGTTGCGCCCAGCGTGTGAAGGAGATCCTGCAGCGCTACAAGGAGCTCCAGGACATCATCGCCATCCTCGGTATGGACGAATTGAGCGAGGAGGACAAACAGGCCGTGAGCCGCGCCCGTCGTGTGCAGCGCTTCCTGAGCCAGCCCTTCTTCGTGGCCGAACAGTTCACCGGCCTGCCCGGTGTGATGGTGCCCATCGAGGAGACCATCAAGGGCTTCAACATGATCATGGACGGTGAGATGGACGAGTACCCCGAGTCCGCCTTCAACCTGAAAGGCAACATCGAGGACGTGATCACCGCCGGCAAGAAGATGCTGGCCGACGCAGCGAAGGCATAAGTGCTTGGAACGACTGTGGACCAAACCGAAACGCGCAGCATTCCATAGGCGATGTAGCATCTGTCCGAAGGCTTATGTCCTATGCCTGACCCAAGATCATGGTCAGGGCCAGGCATAGGACATAAGACAACAGTCAACTGTCACCATGAGAGTAGAGATCATCACCCCGGACAAGGCCCTCTTCAAGGGCGAGGCCACCAGTGTTGTTGTTCCCGGTGTGGACGGCAGCATGGGCTTCCTGAACGACCATGCGCCGTTGATCACCGTGCTGAAGGCCGGTGATGTGAAGGTGAAGACCAGCTCCGGTGAGGAGACCTTCACCGTAAAAGGCGGTGTGGTGGAGGTGATGAACAACGTGGTGCTGGTGCTGGCCGAGTAAGGACCGAGGACCTTCGGCCCCAACACCAACGACCGAATTGCGAACGGCGCTCCTATGGGGCGCCGTTCTGCGTTGAATGGCTACTTCGTTGGCCGGGCTACGCGACTGCGCCTTGTGTACCAGTAAAGTGTCCCGACCAGTGCAAGGGCTGCCAACCAAAGCAGGTACCTGATCCAGGGTGTGGGCAAATTTACCGGAGCAACATCGCCCACCAGCACCAGACCGGCCCAATAATACGGTAGGAGCAATTCATCTTCAGCGGTGGCCAGATGGTCCAGTTTTGCTTGGCGCAGCGCCTGATGCTTGGGCAGCCCATCCGCGAGGTATCCATAAAAGCGCTCAATGATCTCCGCCGACACCTTCTCGTCAATGCTCCAAAGGGATACCACCAAGCTGGGACAGCCGGCATAAGCGAAACCGTAACCGAGGGAGCGTACACCTTCGCCCGCGTCGTTCTTTCCGCTGCCCGTTTCGCAAGCGGTCAGCACGGCCAATTGAGCACGTAGGTCGAGTTCGTAGATCTCGTAAGCGTGCAGGTAGCCATCGTGTCCGACGTCCGCGCCTTCGACATCCTTGCTCAAGACCAAGCGCGAATACATCGGGGAGCTGGCGTTCATTTCGGCATGCGTTCCCAAGTGCAGGACCCCGTAGCGCGCGGCTTCACTGCGGAATCCGGATTCGCTCGCTGCAGCCCCCACCATCACCTTGGCCGAGACCAACTTTCCCAGGTCCTGTGCCGTGTTCACCGCGAAGGGTTGGCGAACGAAGTGCAGGTATTGCTGATCAAGTTGTGCGGTATCCCGTGTGCCTGCGAGATAGGACTGCTTCAGGTCATCGGTGAACCCGGGAGCCATGGCAAGTACCCCCTCTGCTCGTTCACGGGCCAAGCCGGCGAACTGCAGCGCCGTGGTCGCGCTCAACAAATAGGCGATCGTATAACGCTGGATCAGCAGGTCGTTCCGGAAGTCCTTTGAGCCGTTGCCGGAGAGCAAAGTCTCGAAATTCACCGCGTGCAATTCACCGTCGGGTATGATCAGCAGTTCCTTTTTCGTCAGTCGATCCTCTACCGGTCGGAACGCCAAGCGGTGGATCGCGACGGCGTTGGTGCGATAGGCTTCCGTTGACCGCGCGCCGATCGCTGTGTTCAGCCCTTGGACCGCATCGGCAATGCCGGCATTGCTCGTTCGAACGAGCCAAGCACCGTCAAGGCTTACGACCAAGGCATACAGGTGTTCACCCGTGATGGCATAGGCCAGCAGCTGTCGATCCGGCGTGAGGAGGTCCGCGCGGATGCGGGCCAAGGTGATGTGTCCTTCGCCATAACGCAGGTTGAAATATCCCGGATGTTCGCGTTCCAAACGATCCAAGAAATCGGCGTAGGCCTTTTCGCGACGATCCATATCCGTAGTCGCGGCGCGGTCCTCCGGATCGATATCAAGCGAAGCGATAAGCTCCTGTTCCGCATTGATGACCGTGTCGGGTACGCCGGTGAAGCGCAATCCTGCAAAGGCGTTCAATCGGCTCTTCAGAAGGATTGAACGATCGGCCTCGGACAGTTCGAGAAATCGCTCGATGTCCTTCTCGGATCCCGACACGGCGTAGCCGTCATAGGCCACGTCCATGGCCAGGTCGAATAGCCGCTTCTGTGCGCCGATGAGCAGGAGCTTGGATGCTTCGTCGCGCATCGCCGACTTGTTCCGCGCCAATGATGCGATGGCCAGGTCCAATTCCTCATTCCACTCGGTGCGCACCATTCCGGGTCCTGCCAACTCGCGTTGTGCGCGGATCTTCCAATAGACAGCGTCGGGCAGGATGTGCGGGTCGGGGAATGCCAACGGTGCGTTCGAGGACCTGATCGCACGCACGCGATCCTGCACAAGTGCCAAAGCCGAGCTCGCGTGTAACACTGCGCCTTCGGGGTCGCCGTTCAAGAAGCATGCTTCGGCCAGCAGCACATCGCAGTGGGCCACTTTGTAGTGTGAGGGGTCGTAGATGTTGGCGAGGATGAGCCGGGCTCGGGTGAGGTCGGCAATGGCTTCGACCCCGCGCCCGGTCCTGCCCCGTAGTTGTGCGCGGCTTTGGAGCGTAAGCACCAGCACGGCATCCGTCTGCTCATCGGTATTCGCACGACCGGCCGCTATGCTCACCGCGAAGAGCGAATCGGCCTTGGCGTTGTTCCCTTTGCGCAGCGCGATATCACCAAGCTTGGAGCACGCGCGGATGTACTCTTCACTGCGTGTTCCGAACTTCTTCTCGCAGGCCGCCAAGTATGTGCTCACCAACTCCTCCGCTTTGTCCAAGGCGCCAGCGGAAAGTTCCAGAGCGGCCATGCGATCACGCACCACCAGCAGCTGTGGGTCGTCGGCTTCGAGCACGGCGCTGCGATCCTTCCAGGCGATGTCCATCAGTTCGCGCGCCCGGCCATCATCGCCCAGTTGAAAATGGACGGTGGCCAGATTGAGATAGGTGCGGGAGCGGTTCACAATGGCCTCGTCACGCGTGAAGGGATCAGTGGTGTTGGCGATGATGCGGTCGCTGTAGCGCAAGCTTTCGTGGTAGTACGCTTTACTGCGCGGATAGTCGCCGGAGTTCTGCCACATCACGCCGAGATTCCCGTATGTGGTGACCTTTCGCGCCAGTATGGCCTCTTCCGTTCCATCGCCCAGAATGGCCAAAGCCTCCATGTACTGGACCTCGGCCTCGCGGATCCGCCCCATGTGCCAATAGGCCACACCGGCCGCGGTGTGCGATTCCGCCCATTGGGCCGGCGGAATGCTGTCGGCTTTTGCGTATTGGGCCAATGCCGCAAAGGCATACTTCGCGGAGTTGCGGTGGTCGCCGCGCACGCTGTAGTCGAAGGCCAGGTATTGGCGAGCTCGACCACGCTGGGAGAGCGGGATCTTCGGATCACTGTCGGCCACGGTCACGGCGGTGGAATCCACACGGACGCACTCCTTCATACGACCCACGTCGTAGTAGGTCCAACTCAGGTCGAACAGGGCCTCCAGTTGGTGCTTCGCATCACCCCGTTGCTTCACCAGTTCGTAGATGCGCTCTGCTGCGGCAACGCCCGCGTCGGCATCCTTCAGTTTGCGATGAGCCCTGCCGTATTTGTACAGGTAGAGATGAAGCGAATCCTGCCAAGGGGTTCCTGAGGCCTCCTTCAGCTGCAGATCGATGGAACGGACCACTTCCACGTACCGTTCCGCCGTGTAGTATTCTTCGATCTGCGCATGCCGTTCGGCAAGCCCCTGTGCGCCCACGACCGACCATGCGCAGCTAGCAATGATCAGCAGAGCGTGGCGCATCAGGGAAGGATCCGTGACAGAATGGCCTTGGCCTCTTCGCCATGCTCCGGGTCGTTCTCCATCCCGAGTTCGCGCAGGTCTTCGGTCCGGTCTTCGAGCACATAGGCCAAGAAAAGGTGCCAACGCGCCTTGGTCCGGAACACGGTGTTCGGATCTTCAGCCAGCCCCTCCAACAGGGGAATGGCCGATGGAGCATCGCCCTCCGCCAGGTGGGCCTCTGCGATGTAGAACCGGAGCGTATCGTTGCCGGGTTCCGCTTGCAGCAGTATGCTCCACTTGTTCCGCGCTTCCGCGAAGTCGCCGAGCTTGTAGGCCACCATGGCATCGTGGAACGCGGGGTCGTTCGTTGCGCTCATGGGCACGGGCAGGCCGGGGTCGGCGTAGTGGTGTTCAGCGAAGAGCTGTTCGTTGACCGACGATCTGCCCAACCACCACCACGCACCGGAGATCAGAACAGCGATCAACGCCGCATACTTCAGATACGTGCCCCATGGGGTGGATCCCGCAGCTGGATCCTGCTGCCGATCCGCGTGCATGGTCCGTAAGGTGCGTTCGACACCCGCCAATTCCACGGCGCGGATATTCTCGCGTTGAAGCTCCACCTCAGTGCGCAAGGATCCGTCCAAGGCCATCTCCGCTTCGAAACGATCACGCGCGGCGTGTGGCATCGTTCCCAGTACGTACGCTTCGATGGCCTCGAATCGGGCTTTGTCCAGTGCGCCTTCGCTCATGATATTGTTGTGTCATCGCCGCTGATCGCACGGCGGAACGCCCTCAATTTCATCATGCACCGGTACTTGATCGTTCGAATGCTCTCTTCTTCGACCCCCATGCCCGCAGCGATGGTGGCCAGGTCCTTGCGTTCGAAGTAGAACTGATCGAGCACCGTACGGCATTTGTCGTCCAGCTTATCATACACACCGCGTAGTCGTACGAGGCGCTCCTCGATGTCGTCCTCGACATCACCGGAGCGTTCAAGCGCGCGGTCATCCGGCACCACGGTCATGTGTTTATGCGCCGCTGAGCGCACCACGTCCAGCCACTTGTTCTTCGCGAC
>JBGTAJ010000066.1:0-21951 GCA_041749915.1 Flavobacteriales bacterium | reverse complement strand
ACATGGTTGACTACGCCTACTTGGAGAACTCCGGGAACATCATCAACAACCCTGACCTGAAGCCCACCAAGACCATCGACTATGAACTGGGCTTCCAACAGGTGTTGAGCAAGGCCTCGTCCATCAAGATCGCTGCATTCTATCGCGAACTACGCGACCAGGTCCAGATCCGCAACGTGGTGAACGCTTGGCCAAGGGACTACCGCACCTACGACAATTTCGACTTCGGGACGGTAAAAGGGTTTACGACCACGTTCGATCTGCGTCGCACGGGCAACGTGTGGATGAGGGCCAGCTATACCCTCCAGTTCGCGGACGGAACCGGTTCCGGCCCGAACACTGGCCTGAATCTGGTGAATACCGGACAGCCGAACCTGCGCACGATCTCGCCTCTGGACTTTGACCAACGTCACCGGTTCCAGACCACCTTCGACTTCCGTTACGGCGGTGGTAAGGATTACAATGGACCGATGATCGCGGGCAAGCAGATCCTGCAACGCACCGGTATCAACGTGGTGAGCATCCTGGGAAGCGGAACGCCCTACAGCCGCTCCAGTGCAGTGGTGAGCGAGGGGACCGGCGCCAGCAATTATCGCTTGGACGGAACCCTGAACGGAGCCCGTCTGCCCTGGCAGTTCACCACCGACCTTCAATTGGACCGCGATATCCCATTGACCTTTGGAGATGACGAGAGCAAGGCAAAGAGCGCGAACCTCAATATCTACCTGTTGATCACCAATGTGTTCAATACCGAGAACATCACCGGCGTATATCGGTACACCGGTTCCGCCACCAACGACGGTTACCTGGCGCAGTTGACCGACCGTTCGCAGATCGACCCGGACTCGTTCCGCGATCTGTACAGTGCCAAAGTGAACAACCCTTTCAATTTCGGTGCACCGCGAACGATCCGTCTCGGTGTCCGGTTTGATTTCTGATGAACGCACAAACGATGACCATGAAAGGCTTTAGCGCAATCCTCACCAGAACCTTCGCTCTTAGCCTAGCACTGACCGCGGGTCAATTGACCCAGGCCATGGCTCCACCGTACACGGGATCTGGCCTAGGCCAGCAGAACGTGGCATCCACACTGAAGGCGGCAGGTTGCTCACCGGCGACCCAGATCACCCAGTTGGAGTTCAATAACGTCCGCGCCGTGATCGAGAACGGTGGGAATAAATGGCAGCGCCGTGGTCTGGGGCGGTCAGGTTACGAGATCCCCAAGACGGAGGATTTCAGCGGCCCCAGTTCGATCTTCTCCGGTGGCTTGTGGATGGGCGGACAATCCCAGGACGGTCAGTTGAAGATCGCGGCAGTGTTGTACCGTCAGGGTGGTCAGAACGATTTCTGGCCCGGTCCATTGACCACAGGCGGGGATGCCAGTGTGGACCAAAGCGTGTGTGCGGAGTATGATCAGTTCTACACCACCACGTTGGCTCAGGCGGAAGCGCATCTCCAATGGGCGAATTGCGACGGTGATCCAGCATGTATCGCAGCAGCGTTCCCGAACGGCTACTCGATCCCTCCTGGCTTTCTCACTTGGCCAGCAGAGGGTAATGTGGAGGCAGGGCAATCCGCCTATCTGGCCCCGTTCTTTGATTTTAACGGAGATGGCGTTTACGAGCCTTCTTCGGGCGACTTCCCGGACTACGGCTTCGAGATCACGGTGGAGGAATGCAAGACCAAGGACCGGGAGGACCCCGTGCCTTTGTTCGGAGACTTCAACATCTACTGGATCTTCAACGATAAGGGAGAGGCCCACACGGAGACCAATGGTTTCCCGATCGGTCTCGAGGTCCGTGCGCAAGCCTTCGCGTTCAGCTCGAACGACGAGATCAACAACATGACCTTCTATAACTATACGGTCATCAACCAGGGTTCACAGACCTTGAACAACACCTACTTCGGCCACTTCGTGGATCCGGACCTGGGCAACGCTGACGATGACTTCACCGGTTGCGATGTGCAGCGTGGAATGGGCTTCGTCTACAACTGGGATGACAACGATGAGACCACCCCCAACGGTCAGGGGTATGGTGCTCAGCCTCCCGCGGTCGGTGTGGATTTCTTCGAAGGACCATTCCGCGATGATGATGGGGTGGATAATCCAGGCCCACTTCAGAACCTGAGCTGCCAGGAGTACCAACAGCAGGGAGGGATCCCCTATGCCGGGATCGGTATCGGCTATGGTGATACGATCGTGGACAACGAGCGTTTCGGGATGCGTGCCTTCCTGTACTTCAACCGCGAATCCCCGAATGCCAACCTGACCGATCCACAGAACGCGATCCAGTTCTATAACTACCTCCGGTCCATCTGGAAGAACAACCGGGAGATGTCCTATGGTGGTTCCGGTTATTCCGAGGCGGACAGTTACGTAAGGGCGTTCTACATGTTCCCTGGCTCGAGTGATCCGCTCGGTTGGGGTACCAATTGTGTTCCCCAGGACCCTTGGTCAGAGGTCGAGCCCACTTTGGCACAGCCTGACCGGCGATTTGTACAGAGCGCAGGCCCCTTCACCTTGGAGCCCGGTGCTTACAACAACATCACCGTGGGTGTCGTTTGGGCTCGTGCCGCCTCTGGTGGAGCTGCAGAAAGCCTCCGGCCTTTGCGTGTTGCGGATGACAAGGCGCAGTCGCTCTTTGACAACTGCTTCAAGATCCTGGACGGACCTGACGCTCCGGACCTGGAAGTGCGCGAGCTCGATCAGGAGCTCATCCTGTACATCACGAATCCGGTGGGCAGCAACAATGAGGGCGAGAACTACGTGGAGGTGGACCCCATCATTCCGGTCCAGGGGCCGAACGGCCAGGCATATGACCGCGTCTACCGGTTCCAAGGGTATAAGGTCTACCAGCTCCGGGATGCCAATGTGAGCGTCGCTGAACTGGAGGATGTGAACCTGGCTCGCCTCGTCTATCAAGGCGATCTTCAGGACGGCATCGGACAGATCATCAACTACCCCTTCAGTGAGACCATCCAGCAGCCGGTGCCCACGGAGATGGTCAACGGTGCCGATGAAGGGGTGATCCATTCGATCCGGATCACGGAGGATAAGTTCGCTCAGGGCAATCCTGCCTTGGTGAACTTCAAGACCTACTATTTCCTGGCCATCGCATACGCCTACAACAATTACGAGGGCTACAACATCGGTGCTCGCACTGGCCAGGCCTTCCCCTATGTGGCCGGTCGTAAGGCGGCGTTCGGAGCCATCCGTTCCTACGTAGGCATCCCCCACAAATCCACCCCGGCCAACGGCGGTACGGTGCTGAACGCACAGTACGGTGATCGTCTTGCGGTCACCCGTCTGGAGGGTCAGGGCAATGGCCGTCTTGCGCTGGAGTTGCTCCCCGAGACGGAGAACGCCATCGTTGCGGCAGCGCCTTGGCGTCAGGATATCCTGAAGTACAAGCGTGGTTTCAGCCCTGTTGACGTGAAGGTGGTCGACCCTTTGAAGGTCCCAAGCGCCCAATTCGAACTTTGGTTCCAGGATTCCACCCCCGCCACCAATTTGAATGACGGCTACTGGAAACTCGTGAACCTGTCCAACGCGGATACCATTGACTCCGAGCGCAGCATCGCAGTGAACTATGAGCAGCTGTTCCTCGACTATGGCATCTCCGTTACCTTGGGTCAGTACTACTATGAGACCGACCAAGCCGGCACGAGTAATGCGTTCACCGTGCCTACCACCACAGGGTCCTTGACCTTCGCCGATCCGTCGAAGGCCTGGTTCTTCGGAATTCCGGATGGTGAGGGTGAGAACCCCTTCAACTGGATCCGATCAGGGACCACGGAGATCGAGGCTTTACCAGGCGACCCACCGAACGTTTACAACGACCGCGTCGGCAAGGATGACGAGCAGTTGTACGAAGGTATCCTCGGGGGTACATGGGCTCCCTGGCCTTTGGTGGGTGAGGCTCCCTTCCAGCCCGGCTCAGTGGTGGACGTGAACCAGTCGATGGCCAACGCCCGGATCAGTGAGGTGCCCAGTGTCCAGATCGTGTTCACACCGGATAAGAGCAAGTGGACCCGTTCGCCTGTCTTCGAGCAGGAAAGCAATACTTCCCTGTCTGAGGGAGGTGCACCCCGTCTGTCACTGCGACGTGCGGCCAGTATCGACAAGAACGGCCGAAAGACCGGCACAGCTGGCGCCAATGAAGCGGAGGCCACGTTGACCAATGCTGCTGGCATGGGCTGGTTCCCTGGGTTCGCCATCGACCTGGAGACCGGTGAGCGCCTGAATATCGCTTACGGAGAGAACAGCTTCTGGGGCGGTGAAGTGGGTCGCGATATGATCTGGAACCCCAATTCACTGATCTTCGCCAACGACGGACCCATCTTCGGCGGTGGACACTGGATCTACGTGTTCAAGAATGAACGCCGTGTCAGTAACGTGGCTGACCGCGTGCCCAAGTATGATGAGGGTGCGTTCATCATGGACCGCTTGGCCAGTGGCTCCGCATCGGCGCGTCCACGCATATTCCAAGCCATCGCCTGGGTCGGTGGTGCGATCGCCATCGAAGGTCAGGAATTGCTTGCAACGGAAGCACGCGTCGTGTTGAACGTCGCCAAGCCCTACCTGCCCTACGTGAACTACAACGGTGCACCTGAGCCGATCGAGCCAGCACGGAACGAGGGTCTTCCCTTGTACACGTTCGGTTCAGAGGGCTTCGCCACCTCCACGGGTGTGACCGATGTGGCCGAGAGCTTCCTGGATAACATCGGTATCGTGCCCAACCCCTACTACGGGTTCAGTGGCTACGAAACGAGCCGATTGGACAATCGCGTGAAGTTCATCAACCTGCCACAGACCTGTACCATCTCGATCTACACAACGAGTGGTACGCTGGTGCGCAAGTATCGGAAGGACAATGAGCTCACCTACCTCGATTGGGACCTGAAGAACGTGAACAACATTCCCATCGCTGGTGGGGTGTACATCTGTCACGTGGATGTTCCCGGGGTGGGAGAGAAGGTGATCAAATGGTTCGGAGCGCTCAGGCCTGTGGACCTGCAGAACTTCTAAGCCGGATTGGACCAATAGAGAAGCTTGCAGAAGATGCCAACGATGAAAAGGTCAATTGCGCTCTTGATGGCACTGCCGCTGATGGCTGGTGCGACCCTGATGGCAGGAAACCCTGACCGTGCCGGTTCGGCCGGTGCGACCCAGCTGCTGATCAATCCCTGGGCCCGTTCGGCGGGTTGGGGAATGGCCAATACAGCGTCCTTGCGCGGGGTGGAATCCATGTTCGGGAACGTGGCCGGGCTGTCCCGGGTCAACAAGACCGAGGTGTTGTTCTCCAGCACGCAATGGTTGTCCGGAAGCGGGGTCACCATCAGCAGCATCGGTGTGGGCCAGAAGCTGGGGTCCTCCGGGGTACTCGGCCTGACCGCCACCACCATGTCCTTCGGTGAGATCGATGTGACCACGGTGGAGAACCCCGAAGGTGGTCGCGGAACCTTCCGCCCCAGCATGTCGAATATCGGCCTTGCCTACTCCAAGAGCTTCTCCAGCAGTATCCAGGGTGGTCTGCTGTTGCGGGTGATCTCAGAATCCATTGCCAACGTACGTACGTCAGGTGTGGCCTTCGATGCGGGTATCCAGTACGTGACCGGTGAGCAGGAGAACCTGCACTTCGGGATCGCATTGAAGAACGTGGGTCCCGCCATGGAGTTCAGCGGTGATGGTCTGGCGGTGCAGGGTCTGTTGCTGACGGGAAGCGACCAGCTGACGCTGGAGCAGCGCTCACAGGGCTTCGAGATCCCTTCCCTGCTCAACATCGGTGCAGCCTACGATTGGAACATCAATGAGATGCACAAGCTGACCTTCGCTGGTACGTTCATCTCCAACTCCTTCACGAAAGACCAGGGGATCATCGGTGTGGAATACGCCTTCAAGAAGATGGTGCACCTGCGTGGCGGCTACATGTACGAGGACGGTATCACCTCCGACACAGAGCGCACCACGGTGTTCACAGGTCCTTCCGCCGGCATCAGCATCGACTTCCCCTTCGGAGACGAGAAGAAGAGCGCCTTTGCCTTGGATTACAGCTACCGGAGCACCAATCCTTTCGCAGGGGTGCACAGTTTGGGCGTCCGCATCAGTCTCTGATCATTCATCCGTATCTTTGGGAAAGGACCTCGCGGGGTCCTTTTCCATTGTCATACCAAGACCTTCGGCCATGAGCACACCGGCCTATTACACAGAAGAGGGATTCAAGAAGCTTCAGGAGGAACTGCATCACCTACGCACGGTGGAGCGACCGCACCTGAGCCAGCAGATCGCGGACGCCCGGGACAAGGGCGACCTGAGCGAGAACGCGGAATACCATGCGGCCAAGGAGGAGCAGGGTATGTTGGAGGCCCGCATCGCCAAGATGGAGGAGATGATGTCCAACGCACGCGTGGTGGATACCTCCCAGATGGACAATTCCCGGGTGTACATCCACTCCAAGGTGGTGGTGCGCCACATGGGCAACGGAAGTGAACGCGAATTCACGCTGGTGGCCGAAAGCGAGGTGGACATCAAGACCGGCCGGATCAGCGTCGGTTCGCCCATCGGCAAGGGCCTGCTGGGGAAGGCGCGCGGCGAGATCGCGGAGATCCTGACCCCCACCGGTAGTGCGAAGTTCGAGGTGGTGGACATCTCTCGCTGATGCCGAGCCTCTTCACCCGGATCGTGCGCGGCGAGATCCCCTGTCACAAGGTGGCCGAGGATGAGCGTTTTCTGGCCTTCCTGGACATTGCGCCATTGCGCATGGGCCACACCTTGGTGATCCCCAAGGTGGAGGTCGACCGCTTCTTCGATCTTCCGGCGGACCTTTTGGCGGATCTGCTGCCCTTCGCCCAGCAGGTGGCCCAACGGATCAAGGCCGTGGTGCCCTGTGACCGCGTGGGACTTGCGGTGATCGGGCTTGAGGTCCCCCACGCACACCTGCACCTGATCCCCATCGACAACATGGAGGATATGGACTTCGGCAGGCCAAAACTGAAGCCCGGGCCTGATGAGCTTGCGGCCCTGGCCAGCCGCCTGCGCGCCGAGTGACCCTATTTCACCCGCTCCGGGTTGTTCCGGATGAAGGCCCCCCAATCGCTGGTGCCCTTCGCCGTGGACCGGCTGCTGGGGCGCGGGATGGACCCTGCTGCGAAATGGTGGCAAACGGCCACGGCCACGGCGTCGGTGGCATCGGTGCTGCTCGGCAGTTCCTTCAATCCCAGGATGCTCAGCAGCATGGCCGCCACTTGTTCCTTGGAGGCGTTCCCGCTTCCGGTGATGCTCTGCTTGATCCGTTTGGGCGCATATTCGACCACCGATAGTCCCTCCTGAAGCGCGGCAGCGATGGCCACGCCCTGCGCCCGGCCCAGCTTCAGCATGCTCTGGACGTTCTTCCCGAAGAACTGCGCCTCGATGGCGAGCTCGTTCGGTCCGTGACGCGCAATGATGCCGCTGGTCTGCTGAAAGATGGCCTTGAGCTTCTGTGTATGATCATCCGTGGCCGGGAAGCGGATCGCACCGGCCTCCACCAGCACCACCTTGCCCGAAGCGATGTGCAAAACCCCGAAGCCCATCACCGTGGTCCCGGGGTCGATCCCCAGAATGATGCGCGCCGAAGCCCCGGACCTACTTTTGACCGCCGCCTCATCCAAGGGAGCGCCGCCTGCTGTGGGACGTACACTGCTCATGCTCTTTCGTTGGGGGATCTTCCTCCTGGCCTGCGGCTTCCTGTACGACCAGTTGATCGACATCAAAGGTACTCAGGCCTTGGATGGACTTCGCGCTCTTTGGTACCACGGGCAGGGTTTGCCGCTGCTGGTGTTGATGCTCATCGGCATGGTGCTCAATTGGACGGTGGAAAGCGTGAAATGGCGCGTGCTGATGCGACCGGTCGAGCGCATCGATGCCTGGCGCGCCTTTCTGGGCACCATCGCGGGCACGAGCCTGGCCCTGGTCACACCCAATCGCACCGGCGAGTTCATTGGCCGGGTCCTGTTCCTGAGGCCCGAGGCCCGCGTGGCCGGCGCGTTCGCCACCGCGCTGGGCAGCATGTCACAGTTCGCGGTCACCTTGATCATGGGCAGTGCAGGGCTGCTGTTCCTGTTGTTGGCCGGAGTGGACCTGCCCTGGACCACCTCCTCATGGATCACCGGTGTGCTCTCATCCCTGACCTTGTTGGTGGTCGTCGGAACGCTGGTGGTGTACTTCCATCCGCAACTGGTGGGCCAGCTCCTGCTGATGGTCCCGCTGCTAAGGTCCCTGCATCGGCCGGCACAGGTGCTTTCACAAGTGTCCACCGCAGCGCTGCGATGGGTCCTCGCGCTAAGCGCCCTGCGCTACCTGGTGTTCGCAAGCCAGTTCGTCGGCATATTATGGTGGATTGAGGTGCAGGTCCCACTTTCGGTGGTCGTCGCTGCGGTGATGGTGATCTACCTCGTTTCCACGCTGATCCCCACCATGCTGCTCACGGAACTGGGTGTGCGAGGCTCGGTGGCTGTGGGCATCCTGGCACCCTTGGGCGGCGATCCCGCCCTGGTCCTCCTGGCCACCTTCAGCGTATGGGCCATCAACCTCGTACTGCCCGCATTGGCCGGAAGTTTGATCCTCTTGTTCAGTCCCATCAGGGTCCCCAAGGAATCACCATGAGCCTGCTCCTGATCCTGGTCTGTGGGGCCTTTGTGCTGGCGTTGCTGCATGGCCTGATGGTCACGGCCTGGCGATCGGCTGCCGAGGAGGCCTTCGCTGCGGGCCCTGCCGGTCCTGTGGAGATCGGCGGTGTCAAGGTCCGTGTCCTCGTGCCGGTCCGCAATGGGGAAGGCACGATCACGGCCGTTCTGCAGGACCTCCATGCGCAACACATGCCTCGGGAGGCCATGGAGGTGGTCGTGATCAATGACCACAGCACCGACGGCACCATGGCCCGCCTGCAGGCCATGCGCACCCAGTGGCCCGCCCTTCAGGTGCTGGACCTTCCGGCGGAACGATCGGGTAAGAAGGAGGCCATTGAACGGGGTGTGGGTGGCGAGGGTCCGGATCTCATCCTCGTTACCGATGCCGATGTGCGTTTCGGACCGGAACGGGTGTCGACCGTGGTGCAGCAGTGGTCGCGCAGCGGGGCACACCTGCTGTTGGCACCCGTGCACATGATCTCGGAGGGCGGAATACTGGCATTGCTTCAGAGCGAGGAACAGGCCGCCTTGCAGGGTGCCACAGCCGGCAGCACATTGCAGGGATCTCCGCTTCTGGCCAACGGCGCGAACATGGCCTTCACCCGGACCGCGTTCCGCGAAGTGGGCGGTTTCACGGGTGACCGCTGGGCCAGTGGCGACGACATGACCCTGTTGGCCCGTATGCGCAGGGCAGGACGCACGATCGGCTACGTGGCCGACGCCCGGGCAGCGGTGTTCACCCGCCCGGAACCGACCATGAGGGACTATTTCGAACAGCGGATCCGTTGGGCCGGGAAGATGCGTGCGCATCCCGGCACCTTGGCGAAAGTGCTCCCTGCTGTGGCCCTCCTCCTGCCCTGGTCCCTGCTCGCCCTCACACTGCCTGCATTGCAGCTGCGGGTGGGTGAACAGCTCCTGCACACCTGGAGCATGCTCCTCTTTGCCTGGGCGGCATGGGCCGTTCCGGTGGTGCGCATGGTGCGCGACCATCACCGGAACATGGGCGCAGCGCCGAACCCGGTCCCGCACACCGTGTTGGCGCTGCTTTGGTTCGCCGCCGTTTCGCCCCTCATCGCCCTGGCGGCGCTGTGGTGGAGACCGGTGTGGAAAGGACGCCGCTTGAAGCGCTGATCAGAACGGCAGATCGTCGTCGTCGCCACCGATCGGCGGCATGTCGGCAGCGCTCGGAGGAGGGGCGGCCTGATAACCTCCACCCACTGGTGCAGCTGCTCCGGAGCGTTCGATGCGGTCGCCCTTCAGGCTCAGGAAGTGTTTGGTGACACCATCCTTGCCGGTCCATTCGCGGCCGTTCACGTAGCACGAAACGGTCACCTCTTCACCAGGCTTGTAACCGTCGAGTATGGCGCAACGGTCCTGGGTGAATTCCACGGGGATGTGCTGGGGGTACTGGCCACCCGCTTCGGTGATGACCACTTCGCGCTTGCTGAATTTCTCGGAGACCTGCTGGGTCTTGCCCAGTACTTTGATCGTTCCGGAGATGCTTACTGATGCCATGGGTGTAGAGATTTTCGATTTCTGTTGTGGCTGCGCTCGCGCATGTCAGGCCGAGCGCAGCCGAGGCCTAGCGTGCGTTGAAGGCGAGCAGGGTCTTCCAGGCCTCCTCCAGGTGTCCCGCGCGCAGCAGGTCCTGCGCACGGTGGTGCAGGCTTTCCTCCAGCTCGGTGGGACGGTCCTTGAGGGCGATGAAGATATCGCTCAGCTCCGTGAGTTTGTATTCGTTCACCAAGGTCTCATCGGGGACCTGAAGCAGGGTGCCCAGTTGTCCGAGGTCATTGCCGGTGAGGATGCGGCTGTTGCGGGCCTCCGGAGGAAGGGCATCCACGCCCACCCCGATCTGGGTGCTGGGTTGTGCCAGTTCAAAGAGGGCATCACCATGGGCCCGGCAATAGAAATTCCCGCCCATCCGTCCCACCAGGTCTATCCTGCGCTGATCGATCTTGCCGCGCTCATCCAACAGGTCCTCGTCCACATGGATGCGCACCACTTCGCACAGCACAAGGTTGCCCGCGCCACCGCCCATGCCGGTCTCGATGACCTGCTGCACGCGGCACTCGAACTGCACCGGGCTTTCCATGACGCGGAAGGGACGCACCACATCGGAAGGGATGGGGGTGAGGCCGGCCTTCACGAATTCGTTCACACCTTCGGCATACTCGGTACTGGCCAGTGAGGTCTGCTGCACCATGGCGTAGGTCACCACGTTGATCACCACCTCGGGCACCGCCTTCACGTTGTGGTAGCTGTGCTTGGTGGTGTTGTCCCGCCCGCGGCGTGCAGGGCTGAAGATCAACAGCGGTGGGTTCGCCCCGAAGACGTTGAAGAAGCTGAAGGGACTGAGGTTCGGTCGGCCCTCGGCATCGATGGTGCTGGCGAAGGCCACCGGGCGCGGGCCGATGGCGCCCACCAGGTATCCGTGCAGCTCGGGTATGCTCAGTTCCTTGGGGTCCAGATGCTTCATCGCCAGGGTGCCGATCGGTGGGGGCACGAAGGTAACATGGTGGGTGGATGCACCCGGGAGCAGAGGACCAGCGGCTATCTTTGCAGCCCTTTCCACGGACGTGGCGGAATTGGTAGACGCGCCAGACTTAGGATCTGGTACCGCAAGGTGTGGGGGTTCGAGTCCCCCCGTCCGTACAGGGTTCGGTGTTCGTTGATCGTTGTTCGTCGAACGACCGCGACCATCGAGCATCGAACAACGACCATCGAACAACGCCCTTCGACCCATCATACAAGCCAACCGGCGATCAGCCCCATGAACATCGAACGCGAAGAGACCGGCACCCTCACCGCCACCCTGAAAGTGAAACTGCTCCCCGAGGATTACAGCCCGGGAGTGGAGAAGGCCCTGAAGGAACAACGCAAGAACGCCGTATTGCCCGGCTTCCGACCCGGGCAGGTGCCCATGACCATCATCAAGAAGCGGGTCGGCCGCACGCTCCTGGTCACCGAGGTGGAGCGCCTGATCGACGAGAACCTCAAGCAGTTCATCCAGCAGAACGGCATCCGTGTACTGGGGCAGCCCCTGCCCAAGCGCGGTGACATCGACACCAACAACTGGGACCAACCCGGTGAGTTCAACTTCGCCTACGAGCTGGGCATGGCCCCCTCGTTCGAGATCGACCTCAACGACAAGGTGGGCGTCGATTACCCGCTGGTGGATGTGACCGACGAGCTGGTGCAGCGCGAGATCGACGACATGCAGCGGCGCTTCGGCAAGCTGGAGGATGCCACGGTCAGCGAAGCGAAGGACATGCTGCTGGGCGACATGATCGAGCTGGATGTGGACGGCACCATCATGGCCGGTGGTGTGATGAACCGTGCCACCATCAGTCTCGAGTACCTCGCCGATGACGCCACCCGCAACACGCTCGTGGGCAAAAGTGCCGGTGATGAGGTGACCGTCGATCCCCACAAGGTGAGCCGTGACCACGATGACCTGGCCCGCATGCTCGGGGTGGACCACGAGCGTGTCCATCACATCGGGAACAGTTTCCTGTTCCGTATCGCGGAGATCAAGCGCATGGTGCAGGTCCCCTTGGACCAGGACCTCTTCGATCGCGTCTACGGCAAGGATGCCGTGAGCGACGAAGTCGGCTTCCGCGGTAAGGTGAAGGAAGGGCTGGAGAACATGTTCCGGCGGGACAGTGACCGCGTCTACAAGCGCCTGGTGATGCGCGAACTGATGAAGCACACGGGCGTGGAACTTCCGGACAGCTTCCTCAAGCGTTGGATCAAGGAGACGAGCCAGAAGCCGATCACCCCGGAAGAGGTGGAAGAGGGCTACGCAGGCTATTCCGATGGCCTGCGCCGCCAACTGCTGGAGGACCGTGTGGTGGAGAAGTACGGCCTGGAGGCCAAGGGGGAGGAGCTCGATGCCTTCGCCCGGCGCTACGTGAGCGATCAGTTCATGCAGTATGGCATGCCCGCTCCGGAAGGGGAGCAGCTGCAGCAGATGGCCGCCCGCATCCTGGGCGACCGCGAGCAGATCGGCCGCATCCGCAACTCCATCGTGGAACAGAAGCTCATGACCCACTTCAAGGCATTGCTCAGCCCCAAGGAAAAGAAGGTGAGCTACGATGAATTCGTAAACTTGGCCCGCACGGCCTGAACCAAGAACGTCCATCGACGTTCAGCAGAACAACGCACCCCTACAACACACATGTTCCCCAACGACGAATTCCAGAAATATGCCGTGAAGCATCGCGGCATCAGCAGCAACACGCTGCACAGCTACACCAGCAGCGTCATCACCTCCTCGATGACCCCCTACATCATCGAGGAGCGCCAGCTGAACGTGGCCCAGATGGACGTGTTCAGCCGCTTGATGATGGACCGCATCATCTTCCTGGGCACGGGCATCAACGACCAGGTGGCGAACATCATCCAGGCGCAGCTGCTGTTCCTGGAGAGCGTGGATGCCAAGAAGGACATCCAGATCTACTTGAACAGTCCCGGTGGCGGAGTGCATGCCGGCCTGGGCATCTATGACACCATGCAGTACATCAACTGCGATGTGGCCACCATCTGCACCGGCATGGCCGCGAGCATGGGTGCGGTGCTGCTCTGCGCAGGTGCGAAGGGCAAACGCAGCGCTCTGAAGCACAGCCGGGTGATGATCCACCAGCCCCTGGGCGGTGCGGAAGGCCAGGCGATCGACATGGAGATCACCGTGCGCGAGATCGTGAAGCTGAAGAAGGAGCTGTACGAGATCATCAGCAGCCACAGCGGACAGCCCTTCGAGAAGGTGGAAAAGGACAGCGACCGGGATTACTGGATGATCGCCGAAGAGGCCAAGGCCTACGGCATGATCGACGAACTGCTGCTGAAGCACAAATAGGGGCACGGAATTTCGCGCCACGACCTGTGCGGATCTGCGCCACGAGTAGCGCGGATCTGACACCACGACCACTGCGTCCCGCCCCTCCTGGCGTGGGTGCCAACATTGACCGAAGGCCGGTGGAGCGATCCCCCGGCCTTCGCCTTATCTTGCAACACTTTCGCACACTCCCTCGTATCAGGGGGTCAGCGCCTTCAAATGGAAAAGAAAGAGATCAAGTGCTCGTTCTGCGGACGTGACAAGCAGGATACCAACGTGCTTATCGCCGGCATCACCGGTCACATCTGCGACAGCTGTATCGCCCAGGCGCAGAACATCATCAGCGAAGAGCTGAGCCAGCGTTCACGCAGCGAGATGGAGGGCAACCTCATCCTGCAGCGCCCCTCGGACATCAAGCGTTTCCTGGACGAATACGTCATCGGCCAGGAGGATGCGAAGAAGGTGCTGAGCGTGGCCGTGTACAACCACTACAAGCGTCTGCTCCAGCGTCCGGCCACGGCCTTGGACGAGGTGGAGATCGAGAAGAGCAACATCATCCTGGTGGGCGAGACCGGCAGTGGCAAGACCCTGCTGGCCAAGACCATCGCACGCATGCTGAACGTGCCCTTCGCCATCGCCGATGCGACCGTGCTGACCGAAGCGGGTTACGTGGGCGAGGACGTGGAGAGCATCCTGAGCCGCCTGCTCCAGGCTGCGGATTACGACGTAAGCAAGGCCGAGCGCGGTATCGTGTTCATTGATGAGATCGACAAGATCAGCCGCAAGAGCGACACGCCGAGCATCACCCGTGATGTGAGCGGTGAGGGCGTTCAGCAGGCCCTCTTGAAACTGCTGGAAGGCAGCGTGGTGAGCGTACCTCCGCAGGGTGGTCGCAAGCACCCGGAGCAGAAGCTGATCCAGGTGGATACCAAGAACATCCTGTTCATCTGCGGTGGTGCCTTCGACGGCATCCAGAAGATCATCGCCCGGCGCGTGAAGAGCAGTGCCGTGGGCTACAGCGCCAGCAAGGAGGGCCGCATCAACGACGAGCACCTGCTGCAGTATGTGGGCCCCACGGACCTCCGCAGCTACGGCCTCATCCCCGAGCTCATCGGTCGTTTCCCCGTGCTCACCTACCTGGATCCCCTGGACCGGGAGAGCCTGCGACGGATCTTGACCGAGCCGAAGAACGCCTTGGTGAAGCAGTATGTGAAGCTTTTCGACATGGACAAGGTGAAGTTGACCTTCGACAAGAAGGTGCTCGACTTCATCGTGGAGAAGGCCCTCGACTACAAGTTGGGAGCCCGCGGTCTGCGAAGCATCTGCGAGGCCATCATGACCGATGCGATGTACGAGATCCCCGGGGCGCCCGACCGCCCGACGGAACTGCGCATCACCCTGAGCTATGCCCGCGAGAAGTTCGACCGTTCGCGCCTGAGCAACCTGAAGGTGGCCTGATAGCTTCCCGGGAAAGCATCCACATCGTTACCTTCGTCGATCCGCGAACAAGGGACCATGTCCCTTGTTCCTGAACGGACTAAAACGATCCAACGATGATGATGAGAAAGACCGCAATGACCCTGGCCCTGTTCACCACGGTGGCCGCATCCGCACAGAACCTTCCCCAGCCCAGCCCCAAGGGCGAAGTGGAACAGATCGTGGGCCTCACCACGATCGAAGTGGAGTATTCCCGTCCAAGTGCCAAAGGCCGGAAGATCTTCGGTGACCTGGTGCCTTTCGGCGAGATGTGGCGCACGGGAGCCAACATGAGCACCACGGTGGAGCTGGACGGAGATGTGATGGTGGAAGGGTCCCTGCTGCCGAAGGGCAAATACTCCCTGTTCACCACACCCACCCCTGACACGTGGGTGATCACGTTCAACAAGAACCCCGAGCTCGGTGGCGTGGATGAGCGCAAGGCGGAGGAGGATGTGTTGACCGTGAAAGTACCCTCTGGCAAGTGCGAAATGACCGAGACCTTCACCATCGGCTTCGCCGATGTGAAGGACGACAAGGCTGTGCTGGAGCTGCGTTGGGAGAACACGATGGTGGCCATCAACCTTTACGCTGACGCTACGAAACAGGCGCTCATGAACATCAATGAGGCCGTGAACAAGCCCGACGCGGATTACCGCGTGTACCACTCAAGCGCTCGTTTCATGGTGGACCGCAACATCGAGCCACAGACGGCGCTCAAGTACGCCATGAAGAGCGTGGAGAAGGAGCGCAAGTTCTGGAACCTGCACACCCTCGCGCTGGCACAGGCCCAGAACGGTCAGTTCAAGGAGGCCATCGCCACGGCTGAGGAGAGCATCCGCATGGCCCAGGAGGCCAAGTACGAGGCCTACGTGAAGATGAACAAGGAGAAGATCGACGAGTGGATGCAGAAGAAGTGATCCACGTTCCATGACCCTTCTGGAAAGCCCTCCGCATTGGAGGGCTTTCTGCTTTTACTACGGTCAGTGAACGTCGGTCCCGTCGAAGTAGATCTCAGTGATCACCGTGTCGTCGTATCGCTCTCCGGCGTAGACATCAATGATCGTGAAAGTGAGCACCATTGCTTCCCCGTCGGCGCGTTGACCGAGGAGCGCGGGCAGGCTGAAGGATTGGTCGGCCATGGTATCGGCCAGGTCCAGGTCCAGCAAGGCTTGGCCGTTCTCGCTCACCCGCAGCCGGTTCACGCGGTTGTTGGCCTGCCATGTGGTGTCATTGGTGACACGCCCATTGGAGATGATGATGGTATGGATGCGCGGGCTATGTGGCGCGAACAGGTAGGTGAGCGACTCACCGACCCCCGGACCCGGAACACCTTCGCTCCAGGCCGTGCAGTAGTCCAGGTCATGCGCCTGAAAGGCAGCATAGCGCTGTGCTCCTTGCGGATCCAAGGTGGAACTGGCCCACACCGTATCCGGGCCGCCACCGCAATACCAACTGCATTCCATGCCGATCACCTGGCAGGGGCTGTCGCGCGTTTCACCCACAGTGTGGTACAAGGAGTCGAAGCGTGACTTGTCGGCTTCCCCCAGCTCGATCTCCGTGCTCATCACCTTGTTGTACCATTCATACAAGGCAAAGTGTGCTGGCGTGAGATCGGGTGTCGCGCCAATGGAGGGCTGCAGCACGGGCACGGGCTCCTGTGCATGGAACACACCAGCCTGTTGGATGAACAGCACCAGGGCAAGTATGCGCAATGCCTTCATGGTTCACATGCCGAGCGCCATGAACCCGCCATCGGCCACGATGCACTGGCCGGTGATGAAGCTGCTTTTGTCCATGGCCAGGAAGGCGATGGCGGCCGCGATCTCCTCCGGTGTGCCCACCCGCGCCATCGGTGTGCGGGACAGGATCTTCGCCATGCGCTCGGGTTGTGAGAGCACGGGTTCGGTGAGCGGCGTGCGGATGTACCACGGCGCCACCGCATTCACGCGGATTAGGTGAGGGGCCCATTCCACCGCCAGGCTGCGCGTGAACTGGAGCAGGGCCGCTTTGCTCAGCGCGTAGGTGGCGCCGGAACCCACGTCCACGAACCCGGCGACGGACGCCACGTTGACCACCGCCGCATGCCTGCCATGCTGAAGCAGTGGGAACAGGCGTTTGGTGAGGTCCATGGGCCCGAGCGCATTGGTGTTCAGCACGGTCTCCCGTTCGTCCTCCGAGATCTCCAGCCAGGACTTGCGGATGTTCATGCCGGCGTTGTTCACCAGGATGTCCAGCCCTCCCCACTGTGCCTGGAGCTCCTGCGCGATGCGCTCCCGGTCGCTGGCCAGGCCAATGTCGCCCTGCAGGCAGAGCACATCGTTGCGCTGATCCGCCACGCGCGAGACCACAGCGACCTCGGCACCGAGGTTCCGGAATTCGTTCGCGGTGGCGAGGCCGATCCCCCGCGTGCCACCGGTGATCAGGGCGCGTTTGCCCTTCAGGTCCCAGGAGGTGTTCATGTGCTTGGTTCGGGTCGTGGGGGAAGCACGGCCTGGATGATCAGGGCCAGCACCACCACGATCGCCGGGGCGATGAGGTTGTACCAAAGGAAGGCCAGTTCGATGCTCGAGAAATGGATGAACAGGATGGCCGCCTGGGAGATGAGCGCTGCGATGAACACCGCCGTGCCCTGCACCCGTTTCAGGAAGAAGGCCACCAGGAAGATCCCAAGGATGGTTCCGTAGAACAGGGAGCCCAGGATGTTCACCGCCTGGATCAGGTTCTCGAAGAGCGAGAAGATCGCCGCAAAGCCCAGCGCCAGCAACCCGAAGAGCACCGTGGCCCATTTCGTCGCCAGCACCTGTTGCACATCCGTGCGTTCCTTGCGTACCACGTCCACCACGCTCGTCGTCGCCAGCGCGCTCAGCTCCGCGCTGGTGCTGCTCATGCCCGCACTGAAGATCATGGCCAGTAACAGCCCGATCACTCCGATGGGCAGGTGGTCCATGATGAAGGTGATGAAGATGTAGTCCTTGTCGTTGGCTTCGCGTTCGGGCAGGTTGGCCTTGATCTGGGCGCGGTAGGCTTCGCGGAGGGTGGCATCCTGAGCCAGTACGGTGGTCAGTCGTTCGTTGTTCGTTGTCAGGCCGGCACGGTGGGCGGTCACCCAAGCAGTGGCGACGGAGGCAATAGAATCAGAGGTTTGTTGGTGAAGTCGCGAAATCACTAGGGAGTTAGGCGACCCGAATTTGGTCAGATGTTCAAGTCCAAGGGAGTCGGCCTCGCGTTGTATGCCGCGCATCTCTGCGGCAGACGCATTCTGCATCTCCACCACGTTCGCACTGTTCCAATGCACCGGCGCCTGGTTGAACAGGTAGAACACGAACACCAGCACACCCGTCAGCAGGATGAAGAACTGCATGGGGATCTTCAGCAGCGCGTTCATCCACAGCCCGCGTTTGGCCTGCTCCACATCCTTGCCGCTGAGGTAGCGTTGCACCTGGCTCTGGTCCGTGCCGAAGTAGGCCAGTTGCAGGAAGAAGCCGCCGAGCAGTCCGCTCCACAGCGTGTACTTGTTGCCGGGGTCGAAGCTGGTGTCGATCACCTGCGTCTTGCCCAGGGCGCTGGCCAATTGCAGGCTTTCGAAGAAGCCGATGTGCTCGCGCAGGTACCACACCACCAGTCCGAAGGCCACGAAGAGCCCGGCGAACATCACCGCCATCTGTTGCTTGTGCGTCACGCCTACGGCCTTGGATCCGCCGGAGGTGGTGTACACGATCACCAGCGTACCGATGAACACGCAGGTCCAACTGAGCGGCCAGTGCAGCACCTTGCTGAGGATGATGCTCGGCGCGTAGATGGTGATGCCGGCCGCCAGTCCGCGTTGGATCAGGAAGAGCCCGGCCGTGAGCAGGCGTGTGCGACCATCGAAACGCTTGCCGATGAATTCATAGGCCGTGTACACGTTCCACTTGTAGTAGAGCGGGATGAACACGCGGTTGATCACCAGGATGGCGAGCGGCAGCCCGAAGTAGAACTGCACGAAGCCCAATCCGTCCAGGTAGCCCTGACCCGGAGTGCTGAGGAAGGTGATCGCACTGGCCTGCGTGGCCATCACGCTGAGCCCCACCGCCCACCACCGTTCGTTGTGCCCGCCCCGCAGAAAATCCTCGCTGCTGTTGTCCTTGCGCGTTTTCCACACGCCATAGCCCACGATGAAGCCCAGCGTGCCGAGGAGGATAGACCAATCGAGCCAATGCATCGATCAGAATATCAGATGATCAGAAATTGGAATGATGCCCTCGCTACAGGGCACCTGTAGCGTCGACCCACTGGGTCGACTACTATGTTGTGGGCTATGGCAATGGCAGCGAACGATCATCCCCGCAACCCTTCCATCGCCCGCCGCAATCCATCGATCACCGCAGGCACGTCCGCCATCTTCGTGGTGCCCACCGACACCCGGAACCAGTCGTTGTCCGCGCCACAGCCGAAGGCCAGGAAGGGCACCAGACCCACACCGGCCTTTTCGATCAGGTAATAGGTCACGTCCGAGGCGTTGTCCAACACCTTGCGATCGGCCGTCGTTCTGCCGACGATCCCCACACGCACGGTGAGGTACATGGCGCCCTGTGCGGGCAACGCATCCACCGGAAAGCCTTCTCCTTTTAGTTGCATGAAGCCATCGTAGTAGGCCTTCACGCGCTCGTCGATCATCGTACAGTGCAGCTTTACGGCGGCCTCGAAAGCGGCCGTATCGTCCAGGAAACGGGCGGTGGCCACCTGTTCCGGTTTCGGTGCCCAGGCACCCACGTGACCCAGGATCGCCGCCATCTTCTTCATCACCAGCGCAGGACCGAAGGCCCAACCCACGCGCACACCGGTGGCCGCAAGGGATTTGGAGATGCCGTCGATGTAGATGGTATAGGGCCTCATGGCTGGGCGGATCGAGACCGGGTCCACATGGACGGTATCGCCCAGCACCAGTTCCTGGTAGATCTGGTCGTACATCACGTACAGCGGCTTCTCGCCGTTGCGCCGTGCGTTCTCCTCCAACACCAGGTCGCAGATCGCCTCCAATTGCTCTCGCGTGAAGGAAGTTCCGGTCGGGTTCAATGGCGAGCACAAAGCCAGCAAGGAGGCACCTTCCAAGTGGCCGCGAAGGTCATCAGCGGTCGGCAGGAAACGGTTCAGTGGCGTGGCCTGCACCTCCACCTTTTCTGCGCTGTGCAGGTAGGCGTAGTGGTTGTTGTTCCATGAGGGCACGGGGTACACCACCTTGTCGCCGGGATTCACGAGCGCCTTGAACGTGGCGTAGATCAAGGGACGTGCGCCTCCGGCGATCAGCACCTCATCCGGGCTATAGGCCAAGCCTTGCCCGCGTTGGATGTAGGTGCTCACCGCCTTGCGCAGCTCGGCCATGCCGTTCGCCGGCGGGTAGTTGCTGTGCCCTTCCGCGTAGGCTTGTTGGATCAAAGTGTTCAGCTTCTCCGGCAAGGGGAACACCGCCGGGCTGAAGTCGCCGATGGTCAGGTTGTGGATCTTCTCGCCCTGCGCGATGCGGGCATTGATCTCCCCGCCGATGCGGATGATCTCCGACCCGATGAGGTGTTCGGCGAGATCTGAAACCTGCGACCCTTGGGTGATGGTGGCGGTGGTCATGGACGAGCTGTTGGATGGTTCCGAAGGTATGGGCGAAGGTCTGGACCGGACAGTAGGGATGCAATGAAAAATGATGAATGAAAAATGGTAAGACCGAAATGAGGGCGGAGCTCGACGAACATCACTTCTTCCGAGGGTTATTGCGCTCGGCGGTCTTGATGCTGGCGTTGAAGATGGCGATCAGCTCACAGCACTCCTTCATCAACCAGGCCTGTTCCGGTCTGTTCAGGTCCATCAGCCCGGCAAGCGCCTGCACCCGCATGTTGTTCTTCGACTCCCTGAGTTCCTTCAACGCCATGCCCATCTTGTGAATGAAGTCTCGTGGTGACTCGGCGCCTTGTACTTCTCCATAATGCAAGGCAGGAGCCGTTCCGCTGCGCAGCAACTGGCCTCCCAAGTGTGCCCCTGCTTTGGTATTGGGCAGACTATCCGTGAGCTTCACGATCTCCGCTCCGAAGACGATGCATCGGTCCTCAATGTCGTACTTCCTTTCCATGCGCCAGCCATTTTACGTTTTACATTCATCATTCATCATTTTTCATTCTCTTCCTTTCCATTCGCCAGCCATTCTACATTTTACATTTTTCATTCATCATTTTTTATTCTTCTTCCTTCTTCCTTCTTCCTTCTTCCTTCTCTTATTTTCCTTCCCTCTTTGAGATCAAATTCGCCCAAAGCCGATACGCTCCCGGCACTCCCGCCGGCAACTGCCGGAAGAAGCTGATCCCCGTATAAACGAACCGTCCTTTGCCATGATCGGCCACGATCAGCGCGCCGTTCAGTGGTTCCTCGCCGGGGTCGTTCCACGCGATCAGCGGGGTGTAGTTGGTGCCGAAGTCGCTGGCGAAGTAGAGGCCGCGTTCCTGCACCCAGCCTTCGAAGTCGGTGGCGGTGATGGTGTTCGGTGTGTTCAGCAGCGCGTGTTTGGGATCGAGGAAGGTGGGCGGTGCTTCTTCCACCGTGACACGCCCGCGACCAATGGTGAAGGGATGCGGCCCAAGCGCGGCGGGATCGATCTGGAAATCGCTGGCGCCGGAGAAGAAGCGCGGCGTGGTGTTGTACTGCACCACCAGGGTGCCACCTTGCTCCACGTAGTGCAGCAGCAGCGGGTGCAGCTCCTTCATGCCCTTGTTGCTGTTGTAGGCGCGGATGCCGACCACGATGGCGTCGTACTTCAGCAGTTCCTCCAGCTTGGCCGCTTCGGGCTCAACAAACTCCACCGTCACGCCTAACTGCTCCATGGCATGTGGCACGTCATCGCCGGCGCCCTTCACGTAACCCACGCGTTTGGCGGTGGTCTTCACATCCAGCGGCACCAGCTTCACCTCGGCGGGCGTGTAGTACACCTGCGGCATGATGTGCGGGTA
>JBGTAJ010000065.1:0-6894 GCA_041749915.1 Flavobacteriales bacterium | reverse complement strand
GTGTTCAGGGAAGGTCGATCGGGATTGAAGTACGACCTCGTCCTGGCTCCGGGCGCAGACCCTTCTGCCATCCAATTCACCTATGAAGGCGCGGATGCACTGAGCCTGCGTAATGGTGCGCTCCTGGTGGAGACATCCTTGGGCCGATTGGTGGAGCGTATCCCACTTGCCTACCAGGACCTGAACGGGGAACGCCGTCCGGTGGCCTGTTCCTACACCCTGAAGCGTGGCGTCATCGGGGTCCGACCGGGCCCCTATGACGAGGCCCATCCTCTCGTGATCGACCCCGAGCTTTCCTTCGCCACCTATTCCGGTTCGGTCAGCAACAACTTCGGCTACACGGCCACCTCTGATGCCGCAGGCTTCCTCTATGCGGGCAGCACCGCGTTCGGGAACCAGTATCCCACCACACTGGGTGCCTACCGGACCACGTGGGCGGGTGGGACCACGGACATCGCACTGACCAAGTACGATACGACGGGCACCTTCCTGGTATGGAGCACCTATCTCGGGGGCTCGGCCGCTGAAATGCCGCACAGCCTCATCGTGGACCAGAACGATCAATTGATCGTGTTGGGCACCACGGCATCCACCGACTTCCCGACCAGTGCCGGGGCCTACGACGCCACCTTTGCCGGAGGTACGCCGTTCACTCCATCCGGTCTGGGCCTCTCCTACCCCAATGGATCCGACATGATCGTGGCGCGTCTCAATGCGAACGGATCGGCACTGATTGGATCCACCTACCTCGGAGGTAGCGGCAATGATGGCCTGAACTCCGCGACCGGCTTGAAGTTCAACTATGCTGATGAAGTGCGCGGCGAAGTACTGCTCGACCCGGCGGGCAACGTGTGGGTCACGAGTTGTACGCAGAGTACGAACATGTCGGTCACTCCAAGTGCGGCGCAATCCAGCTACGCGGGTGGTAGTCATGATGGGTATGTGGCGCTCTTGAACCCCGGCCTTAGCCAATTGCTCTATGGCAGCTACATCGGAGGCTCAGGGGCTGATGCGGTGTATGCCGGCGAACTGGACCCTGCCGGTCGCCTGTTCGTCTGCGGAGGCACCACCAGCACCGACCTGCCCAATTCGTCCAACGCCCTATCCACGACATTCAATGGAGGACAGGCGGATGCATTCGTGGCTCGCTTCAATGCGACCGGCAGCGCCATCGATGCACTGTCGTATTGGGGATCGCCGGCCTATGATCAAGCCTATTTCGTGGAGATCGATGGACCCGGCGATATCTACCTGTTCGGTCAGACCTCCGCCCCGTCAGGCTCCCTGGTCTTCAACGCACCCTACAACCTGCCCGGTGGAGGACAGTTCATCACAAAGCTCAACAGTGAGCTGAGCACCTTGTTGCTGAGCTCGCGCATCGGCAGTGGGGATGGTACGCCGGACATCTCCCCGACCGCCTTTCTGGTCGATGTCTGCGACAAGATATACACCAGTGGATGGGGCAGCAGTGCCGGGGGGCTGGGCGGGGCGCTCACCACGACTGGTCTTCCCGTGACGAGCGACGCCCATCAGAGCACCACGACCGGTCATGACCTCTACCTCGCTGTGTTCGACATCAACATGGACGCACTTTCCTATGCCACGTTCTACGGCGGGAGCGTGAGCCCCGAGCATGTGGATGGAGGTACCAGCCGCTTCGACCGCCGCGGCCGGGTGTACCAATCGGTCTGCGCGGGATGCCAGAACAACGATGATTTTCCCACCACCCCGGGCGCATGGAGCACCACCAACAACAGCACAGGGTGCAACAATGGCCTGCTGAAGTTCGACTTCGATGCACCGCTGGTCATTGCGGCCTTCACCGCTCCTGATACGGTCTGTGCGAACGTGCCCATTCCCTTCACCAACCTGAGCAATGATGCGGCTTCACAGTCCTGGGACTTCGGTGATGGCATCGGCACCTCCACGGTCACCTCGCCCACCTACACCTACGCCCAACCAGGAACCTACACCGTAACACTGACGGTAGTGAACGGACTCACCTGCAATGGCCAGGACCTCGCCACCCGGACCATCGTGGTGGCGGGCGCAACGCCCTTCCTGCAAGCGATGAACGATACCCTGGTCTGCGGGCCGGTCGCCTCCTTCACGTTGTTCGCCAACAGCAATGGTGATGCGGACAGTTTCCATTGGAGCACCAACGCACAGTTCACGGACCGGCTGAACCCGGACGCCGCTGACAGCACGGCCACGATCAGCCCGGCGGCCAGTGGCACCTATTTCGTCCAGGCCACGACCAATGACGGATGCCCGGCACGGGACAGCGTGTCGGTCGTCATCTCCCTTGGGAGCATCTCACTTGAAGGTGATACGCTGATCTGCGCGGCCGATACCGCACGGCTGGCACTGATCGGGGCGGAAGCCGGCAGCACGATCACCTGGTCGCCATCGGAGGCGATCATCGGTGGCCAGGGTACCACGACGATCATCGTCGCTCCAGTGGAATCGGCCTCGTACTCGGTAACGGTCAGCGCTCCATCCGGCTGCACGTGGACCTCGACCTTCACCGTGGCCGTCTCACCGATCGATGCCAGTTCCATCAGTGCATCCGTGGACCAGGCCATCGTGCTGCCCGGCACAACGGTGCAGTTACTGGCCACTCCGTCCGATGGCGTCACCTACAGTTGGTCCCCCACTGCTCCGCTCAGCGACCCCACCATCGCCGACCCCACCGCGCTCATGCAGGCGACCACCCTTTTCACGGTGACCGTCAGCGATGGGATCTGCACGCGCAACGCATCCGTGGAGGTGAAGGTGTATGAACTGCTCTGCGAGGGTCCGGACATCTTCGTGCCGAACACCTTCACACCGAACGGCGACGGAAGCAATGACCTGCTCCTGGTGCGTGGAAGGCACATCGAACGCATGGAGTTCTTGGTCTTCAACCGATGGGGCGAGAAGGTCTTCGAGACGACGGACCGCTCCATCGGCTGGAATGGCACCTTTGAAGGGCGACCGGTGGACCCGGCTGTATTCGTCTATCACCTGACCGCCTGGTGCGTGGATGGACAGCGCTACTTCACCAAGGGAAATGTGACCGTGGTCCGATGAAGCAACGTCGAGCGATCCGGGTTACGATCGGCGAGTGGGACGCTGGGTGCTCCCACGCGCCGCGTGCTGCCCGCTTGCTCCATTACCGGCTCATCGGTCCGCTGGTCATGCTGTTCGCGCTGAGCCCGCTGAGGAGCGCAGCACAGGACATCCACTTCTCCCAATTCTTCAACACACCCCTCGCCTTGGGTCCGGGGAGCATCGGCCAGTTCGATGGAGACCAGCGTGTGAGCGGGGTCTTCCGGCAACAATGGCGTTCGGTCACTGTGCCCTATCGAACTTTCGGGCTTGGCGGCGACGCAGCACACTTCGCAGGGGTCGAACAGCTCGGCGTGGGCGCGTGGATCTTCAATGACCGCGCAGGGGACAGCCGTCTGAACCAGTTCCACCTGAGCATCGGTGCCAGCTGGACGGAACGGTTCGGCAGCGATGCCGATCACAGCATCACCGCGGGACTCCAGGCCGGTTTCACCTCCCTGACCCTGGACAACGGAGGCCTCTCCTTCGATGCGCAGTACAACGGCTTCTACTACGACCCAGAGCGCGACAATGGCGAGACCTTCGCCCGTGATGGCCTCCTTCACCCCGATGTCCATGCGGGTGCGGTATACCGGTACCATCCCGATGCGAGACGCTTGCTGCAGCTGGGTTTCTCGCTATTCAATCTCACCACTCCCACGATCGGTTTTCTGGGCGGCCCGGGATCACCGCTCGACCGCCGGATCGGGGTGCATGCCATCACCCAGTTCCCCATCGCCACCAAGCTCGACCTGCTGCCCATGGCCCAATACATGGCGCAGGGAACCTTCACCGAACTGGACCTGGGCGCCAACCTCCGATACATCCTCCTGGACCGTTTCGCCCTGACCAGAGCCCTCGTCCTGGGGCTTCATTACCGGGCCGCCGATGCCGGGTATGTGCATGCCGGACTGGAATACGACGATTGGACCTTCGGCGTGAGCTATGATGTGAACACCAGTGATCTGGTGCCGGCCAGCCGCAACCGGGGGGGCATCGAATTCACCGTGGTGCGCATCTTCAAGCAGCGCCCCTTGATCCCTGTGCAGTTCAAGGCCTGTCCCGATCAACGCTGAGCAATGGCCTTTTCCACCTTCACTTTCCGCACCCTCACCTTGCTGGCGCTCATGCTGGCCGCCCGAACGATCGTGGGGCAATCGCTGGAGCAGTGGACCACCTGGGGCGACGCCTCCATGGCCCGCGGTGAGCACTACGGAGCATCGCGCTTCTATGATGGTGCCCTGGCGTTGGAACCCGGACGCATGAGCCTGCAGTGGAAACAGGCCGAAGCCTGTCGCTTGAGCAACCAATATGACCGCGCCGCTGCGCTCTACGACAAGGTGCAGCGCAAGGACATGGGACGTACCTACCCCGAAGCCCTGCGCAGGCTGGGAGAGATGCAGCTGTCGATGGGTGCATACGACGATGCCGAGCGCACCTGGAACAAGGTCCTCCAGAAGGAAAAGGACAAGCGGTCGGTACTGGCCTCACGGGCGACCAATGCCCTGGCCGGCATCCAGCTTGCGCGTACGGTGAACATGCAGCCATCGCACGTGGAACTTGAACATCTGACCGCGCCGATCAATACCTACGACAGTGAGTTCGGGGCACGCATCGGTCCGGACAGCGCGCTCTATTTCACGAGTCTTCGGGGAGCACTGAACCCCGAGGGAGAAGTGCTTGAACCGGCCACCTATAGGACCAGGATCTTCCGGAGCACGGGCGATGGCGACCAATGGAAAGAGCCTGGTATCATGGATCCGATCAGCGGACAGGGAGACCTTGCGAATCCCGCCTGGACCATCGATTCCAAGTGGATGCTGTTCACCTTGTGTCCGGATGATGGGCCCTGCCGCATCCACTACAGCCCGTTCAATGCGACGGACATCATCGCCACACCGCTAGAAGGCCTGGGAGAGGCCATGAGCACCCAACCCATGGTGGTGAGGTGGGAGGACCGTGAGATGCTGCTCTTCGTCAGCGACCGTGAGGGCGGGCAGGGTGGAACGGACATCTGGCAGGCGCGGCTGGAGAACGGCCGTGCCGTGGAAGTGTACCCGCTCGGCGCTTCGGTGAACAGCCCGGGCAACGAACGCAGCCCTTGGTACGACACACTTTCCCATACGTTATGGTTCAGTTCGGACCACCTGCCCGGCCTCGGCGGATACGACATCTTCACGGCCACGCTGGAGAATGACGTGTTCACCGATGCCATCAATGCCGGCATCCCGATCAACAGCCCCGCCAACGACCTGTACCCGGCGATCTTTCCGGAACGTGGTGAAGGCTGGCTGACCAGTAATCGTGTCGGATCATTCGCCGCAAAGGGCGAAACCTGCTGCAATGACCTGTTTCGCTGGACCCTGCCAGGCCCCGGTAAAGGCCCCGTCGCGCTGGTTCCGGACAGCAGCTCTGCGGTTCAACGGCCGTTGGCCGCAAGCAATATCGCCGACATCCGTCGTCGCTTTCCCCTGAAGCTCTACTTCCACAACGACGAACCGGAGCCTCGCTCGTGGGCCTTGACCACCGCGCAGGATTATGGAAGCACCTACACAAGCTACAAGAAGCTGGTGCCCGACTACCTCCGCGACCAGAAGGACCCGCAGCGTCTGGAGGACTTCTTTCGGGAGGAGGTCGATAGTGGCTTCCAAGCGCTCGGCGAACTGGTCGAGGTCCTGACCAAGGAATTGGAACAAGGTGCCAGCATCACGCTCGACGTACGGGGACACGCCAGCCCCTTGGCCCGCAACGATTACAACCGGAACCTGTCGAGCCGCCGGATCGAGAGCCTGCGGCAGCACCTGCGCATGGTGAATGCGGGCGCGTTGGCCCCTTACCTGAACGGCACTGCCACGAACGGTGCCACGCTGCAGGTGCGTGAACTGCCCTTCGGCGAGGAGCGCTCGGCCGCGGATGTCAGCGATGACATCGGCGACCTCCAACGCTCGGTGTACAGCGTGGAGGCCGCGCGTGAACGACGGATCGAAGTGATCGCCGTGGACCTGGTGGAACGCGCGATGAACACCACAGGATCGATGCGGATCACCCAGGACCTCGGGAACATCCAACAGGACCAGGAACGCACCATCCTGTTCCCCATCCGGAACGAAGGGTCGCGGCCTTTGCGTTTGCTGGAGAGTGCCGCCGACTGCGGCTGTACGACTGCAGAACTGCCCAAGGATGCCATTCGCCCCGGAACCGAAATTCCGGTGTCCATCCATTTCAGCGGCCGTGCACCGCTCGGAAGCCTGAAGCGCACGGTGACCATCACCACCGATGGCGTGCCGAACAAGGTTGAGCTGATCATCCTGGGCACGGTGATACCTTAGCCCACATGGAACTGCTCCTCCTCTCCAACTCCACCCTGCCCGGCGAGCCCTTCTTCCAATGGCCGACCGCCCATGTGGCGACCTTCCTACAGGGCAAAAAGCGCCTGGCTTTCGTACCCCTGGCCGCCGTTCCCGAACAGCAGGCCGACTATGTGGCCAAGGTGGCTGCTGTGTTCGCCGGAATGAACGTGGAACTGGTGCCGTTGATGGGTGAGATGGACATGGCAGCGGCGCTGGACAGTGCAGATGCCGTGGCGGTCGGAGGGGGAAATTCCTTCCTATTGCTCCGTCAGATGTACCGAACGGGGCTGGTCCGGGCCGTGGCCGATCGCGTTCGGAAAGGCTTGCCCTACCTGGGCTGGAGCGCAGGGAGCAATGTGGCCTGCCCCACCATCATGACCACCAACGACATGCCCGTGGTGGAACCTCCGTCTCTTCGGGCGATGCATCTCGTCCCCTTCCAGATCAATCCGCA
>JBGTAJ010000064.1:0-9392 GCA_041749915.1 Flavobacteriales bacterium | reverse complement strand
CTGGTCATTTTGGAAGGTAGGACACACATCCACTGAGCACCACCGACCCTCACACCATCGTGCCCTATCGCTTGTGCGGATCGAACTCCGCCACCCGCAGCGCGGCGCGTTTGGAGGCACGCTCCAATAACTGCGCGCGAGGCGCGCCCCGCGCCAGTTCCTGCTTGTTCACCCGAACGAGCTCCGAGAGATGGATGCGACCGCTCTCCGTGTCGATAAGCTGCACCTGCACCTCGATCTGTTTGGACAGGACATCATCGAAGCGGAGCACCTTGCCGGTGAGGACGTAGGTGGCGCCCAGTAGTTTGCCGGCCTCTGCGCCGTAGCGGTCATCATAGACACCGCTCATCTGTCTGCGTTGTTCAGCGAGCAGCCTGTCCGTATTGTCGCGGTCCACCAGCACGATCAAAGGGTCGTTGAGCTTGAGGATGGCCTCCTTGATGGTGGCGGCGAGCTGCGATTCCACGCTCGTCCCGCCCAGCATCGTGCTGAACTCGTTGGCATAGATGGAGCCATTGTACAAGGGCACATAGGCGATGACGAGCTGTGCCTGTTCCCTGCACTCTTGCTGCAAGGTCCAGGCGTCCTTGTAGCCCGCATCGCGGTCGGTGACGCGGGCGAAGGTGCGGTATCCATCGCGCCACAGTCCCAGTTCCATGGCCCGCTGTCCCTGCCGGTACAAGGGCTCGATCACGGCGAGTTTGGCCACGTATTCGGCCTCCGTGCGCTCCGGATCGAATTTCAGGCAGCGCCGCGCCAGTTCCTCCGCCTCCTCAAAACGATCGGCGCTCAATGCTTCCCGGGCCTTGCCCAGAGCCAGGTCCGCCTCGTACAGCATGGCCTCCCGGCGGCGTGTCTCCACCTCCGGCGACCATTCCAGCTGGATGCCTTTTCGCGCCATGGTCGCGTGGTAGGCCACCACCTGTTGGCGGATGCGTTCGCCGGCGTCGAAGTCGTGTGCCATGTAGTGGCCGCTGGCCTCGTTCTGGGTGCGTTGGGAGATCTGCTGCGCAGAGCGTTTCATCCCCACATGGGCCTCCACGTTGCGGTCGTTGCGCTCATACCGTTCCGTATACACCGCGAATGCCTCGGGATACATGCCCTCCTGCTCGTAGGTGGCCGCCCGATCCATGTGCTTGCGACCCGCACCGCAGGCGGCCAGTAGGAGGGAGAGGAGGATCACAGCGCGCATGGGGCGGGGGAGTGCTTGCGGTCTGCAAATGTCGTTCCGGATCGGCCCACGGGCGTCCGTAAATTCGCCGACATGCGAAACCGGGGCATGGGGCCTGTACTGCTGCTGCTGGCCCTGTGCATCGCGCTGTTCCTGGTCCATCTCCTGGTGGGCAGTGTGGACATTCCGGCGTCGGCCGTGTGGTCCGGGCTGGTCGGTGGATCGTCAGGTACCTTCGATCGGATCATCCGTGAGGTACGTCTGCCGGGTGCCATCACCTCCCTCGTCGCGGGCGGTGGCCTGGCGGCGAGCGGGCTGTTGATGCAGACGTTGTTCCGCAATCCGCTTGCCGGCCCATCGGTCATGGGCCTGAGCTCGGGCGCCAGCCTGGGCGTGGCACTGCTGATGCTGGCCCAGCCTGTCTGGACAGGGCTGCCGGTGCCGCATGACCTGACCTTGGTGATCGCATCCATGGCGGGCTCTGTGTTGGTGCTCCTGCTCATCTTGCTGGCCGATCGTCGGCTTGGCGATGCCGTGACCCTGTTGATCGTGGGGCTCATGGTGGGCTATCTCTGTTCAGCCTTGATCAGTGTGCTGCAGGTGGCCAGTCCGGCCGCTGCACTGAAGGGCTTCGTGCTCTGGGGCATGGGTTCCTTCTCGGGCGTGGGGCTCGACCGGCTGCCATGGCTGGTGGTGCCCGTGCTGTTGGGGCTGCTGGGTGCGCTGTTGCTGGTGAAACCGCTGAACGCCCTGTTGCTCGGTACCGAGCAGGCCGCATCATTGGGTGTGGATGTACCCGCCACACGCCAACGGGTGATGTGGATCACGGGCATCCTGGCCGGCACGGTCACGGCGTTCTGCGGTCCCATCGCGTTCCTGGGACTGGCCACTCCGCATGTGGCGCGCGGCCTGCTCCGCACCAGCGACCACGCGCCCCTGATGCCCGTGACCATGCTGCTGGGCGCATGCCTGGCGCTGTTCTGCGATATCCTTTGCCGGCTCCCCTCCGTGGGTGGCGCATTGCCGCTCAATGCGGTGACATCGCTCCTGGGCGCGCCGGTGGTGGTCTGGGTGCTGCTCCATGGTAAACGTTGGTCCCGCGCAGCATGAGCATCCTGCTACATACCCGGGACCTGGTGGTCGGTCATGGCGAACGCGCTGTGCTGCCCGCGGTCTCCCTGCAGCTTTCCTCCGGTTCGCTGGTCGCCATGGTCGGTGCCAATGGCATCGGAAAATCCACGTTGCTGCGCACCATGGCCGGTCTGCAACCTCCCTTGCGGGGCTCGGTGCGCGTGGATGGACGCTCGGTCCACGCACTATCGGCGATGGAACGTGCGCGGTCCATCGGTGTGGTGCTGCCCGGTCGGCCGGACATGGGCATGCTGGACGTGCGTACGCTGGTCTCCTTCGGCCGCCAGCCGTGGACCGGCTATTTCGGTCGCTTGACGAAGGAGGACGAACGAACGGTGGACGATGCCATGGCACGCGCCGGAGTGACGGCACTGGCGACGCGAGGCCTGCGGGCCTTGAGCGATGGTGAGCTCCAGCAGGTGCTCATCGCCCGTGTGTTGGCGCAGGGAACACCGATCACATTCCTGGATGAGCCCACGGCCTTTCTGGATGTGGTGAACCGCTTGCGCGTCATGCACCTTCTGCAGCAGGTGGCGCATGGCCTGGACAAGCTGGTACTGCTGACCACCCATGACCTTCAGGCGGCCCTCGACCTGGCCGACACGATCGTCCTGGTGACGGCCGATGCGGTGTGGTGCGGCACTCCCGCTGAGGTGGTGGGAGAGGGCCGATTGCAAGAGGCCTTCGCGGTCCCGGGCATGCGCTTCGATGCGGCATCCTCGTCTTTCAGGCCGGTCGGGAAATAAAAAGCCCCCCGGCGATGCGGAGGGCTTTTCAAGAGGGATGAGGTGGCTTATTTCCGGAGCGCGTCGCGGATCTCCATCAGCAGTTTCTCTTCGTTGGTAGGACCAGCTGGAGCCGGAGCGGGTTCGGCCTTTTTCGCCTTGTTCACCGCTTTCACCACCATGAAGATCACGAAGGCCACGACGATGAAGTTGATGATGGTAGTGATGAACGCACCGTAGGCGATCGCCACCTCCGGCTGGGTGACCACACCGGCAGCATCCGTAACCTGGGCTTGCATCACATACTTCATGTCATTGAAATTCACGCCGCTCGTGACCTGGCCGATGAGCGGCATGACCATGCCATCAATGAAGCCGGAGACCACCTTGCCGAAGGCGGCACCCATCACGAAACCGACGGCGATGTCGATCAGGTTTCCCTTGATCGCGAACTCCTTGAATTCTTTCATCATGCCCATGGGTGCTGTGGTTTTGGTTGGTTGATCGGCGAATGTAACTATTGGTCACTGACCGACCTGTGCATCCAAGGTGCTCCTTCTACGGATGGCCTGTGCCCGGGCCTGTTGCGTCCCTTCCACACGCAGCAGGACATGAGCGGCGCCCCGGTGATCTCCCTCAGGCAAGGGGATATCCCAGTAGTCCAAGGGGCGGTCGGCGAAGCGCGCGGGAAGAAGCAAGGGTGTGGCGAGCGGGATCGTATCACCATCGATCAGGATGGCCTCCACCTCCAGCGGCAGGACGTGGATGTTGGCGATGCGGATCGCATAGCCTTCGGGACCGTCCTGTGCGATCGCGATCGCCATGTCCTTCGGATACAGTGACCGGCGGATGACGGCGCGGTCATGGGCCAGCACACGCTTGTCGAAGGGGCGGTCCGGGTATTCCACCTGCAGTATGCGGTCCAGCCGGATCACGGTGCTGTCCAAGCCCATCTGCAGATCTTCCATCCAGCCCGGTGCGCTCAGCGTGTCGAGCCAACTGTGATAGAGCGGTCGGAAGTCCCGGTCCGCGTGGATCCGTTGGGCCAAGGCATCAGGCTCGATGCCGTTCTCCAAGGAGCCGATGGCCGCGATCGGTGTACCGGCCAGCGGATGAAGGATGAATGGGATAAGCCGGGTACCTGCACTGTCCAGCAGGAAGGCCATGTTCGTCCAGCTCAGTGCCGCCTGTGCCCCGAACAGATCATGCAGGGCGAACAGTGCCGCAGTGCGGTCCAGATCGAGCACTTCGCGGATCGGCTTGGAACCTTGTTGCAGGGCGATCAACAGGTTCACAGCCCGGCGTGCCCGCTCCGTGGTCGGGGCTGTTCCGGTCGGCATCATCATCACTGCCGCTGTGGCCATTTGTTCCTGTGGCAGGGGGAGGGCGGTGAAGTGAAGACCGGCGAGACCCACGGTGGCCCGGTCGTGCATGGTCCTGTCGAAGCTCACCACCGGTCCGTTTCCCAAGGACCAGCGCTGCAGCGTGCTGCTGTCGGGCATTTCGATCGCCGTATGCAGTCCACGCGATCGTTCGTTCAATTGCACCTCCGTGAGGCCGATGGAAAGCGAGGGAAGTGCACACTGCTCCGCCGCGCGGTGGAGCAGCCAGCTGTGCAGATGCCCGGTGCGCGTGGGGTCGTCCAGCTGGAAGCGGGTGAAGTTCATCGGACCTGTCGGTCCTTCCCCCTGGATGAGCAGCTGCCACTTGTTCGAGCGCAGATGGTCCACCCGCCCGGCCACCAGTTCGGCCTGCCCGTTCACGCTGTCATTGCCGGTGATCAGCTGAACAGCGTAGGATGGGTTCCGCTCGGGTTCCAGGTAGCCCGCGCTGAGGGCGGAATCGCGCATCACCATCAGGCTGTCCAGCCCTTCCGCCGAAAGCAGGACGGTCAGCTGATCAACCTCCGGAGGTGAACCGCGAAAGGCGTTCAGCACCGGTCGGGTGATCCGTTTGATCCCTGGGTCGAGCACATCCCGCACAAAGCCTGTGCGTTCCGTGCGGATGCCGAGAAAGAAGACCAGGCCGATGAGCAGCAGCGCGATCAAGGGCACGCTGGCCGTGGTCAGCTGCCTGATGCCCGACAGGATCCGGGTGCGCAGGTCCTTCATGAGGGGCAGGCCAGGTGGGTGGCAGGCTGGATGAGGCCCACAGGCCGTGATAGAGGCGTGGTGTACGCACAGTGGGCCATCCGTGCGGAGGCGATCACGTCCCGGAAATGGACCATGTCCGCAAGTTAACGCAGCATCGTGGAGGCAAGGGCCTCACGGATCGATGCGGGGACCTCCACCTTGTGCGCAGCGGCATAGTCGTACATCACCAGCACACTGATGCCCGTGGCGCATTCCTCACCGGCCTCGTTCGTGATGCTGTAGGTCAGCCGGAAGCTGGTGCGGCCGATGTGGTCACAGGCGGTGGACACCGTCAGTTGCTGCGGCCAATGCACCGGTCGAAGGAAGTTGCACGTGGTGCTGGCCAGGATCACACCGACCTGGTGATCGCGGTGGGAGCGGAGGATCCCCACCCGGTCCAGCAGGTGCATGCGCACGTTCTCGAAATAGCGCAGGTAGGCCACGTTGTTCAGGTGTCCGAACGCGTCCTGTTCGCCCCAGGCGATGGGGAAGGTGATGGAGACCGGGTAGCCCGCGCTCAACGCAGTTCCTTCAGAAGGTCACGATGCTGCCCCTTCAGGCGCTCCACATCCCGTCCAAGGCGCTCGATCTTCTTCTCCATGTCCTTGCGCATGGCCTCGCCGCTGGCGCTCTTGAAGTTGAACATGCCCATGTTCTGCTCCATCTGCCGCATCTCGATCTGCAGCTCCTCGATCTTGCGCTTCACGAAGCGGCTCTCGCGTTCGATGCGGTCCTTGCCATCGGGACCCGTCTTGAGGGTCTCCACATGGTCCTGGAACTGCATGCGTCGGCGTTCATCGCCCTCCATCTTCAGCTGGCCGTATTGCTTGTCCAGCGCTGCGCGGTACCGTTCGCTGAACGCATCGTACTGCTTGGGTGACACACGCCCGGAGTTCATCCAGCGCTGAGAGAAGTTCTTCAGGGCATCAAGGTCCTTGCCGCGCTCGCCGGTGAGCTGGTAGGCTTCGATCTCCGCCAGCAAGGCTTCCTTTTCCTGGGCATGGACGGCCTGCTCGGCATCCATCTGGGCGAAGGTGTCCTTGCGTGCCTGGAAGAACGCATCGCAGGCCTCACGGAAGCGGGTCCACAGGCGGTTCTCATCGCGTGGCCCGGCACTTCCGGCTTCCTTCCACTGTTGCTGCAGGGCCTTCAACCGTTCGGCCGTGCGCTTCCATTCCTGGCTGTCCTTCAGGGTAAGCGCCTCTTCCAGCAGGGCCTGTTTGCGCTCGCGGGCTTCCCGGAACTGGTCCTTTAGGGCATCGAAGTAGGCCTTTTTGGCATCGAAGAAGGTGTTGCACGTGTTGCGGAACTCCTTCCAGATGCGCTCGTTCTCCTTCTTGGTGGCGAAGCCGATGCTCTTCCACGCGTTCTGCAGTTCAAGCACCTCCTCGGTGAGCTGCTTCCATTCCTTGGCACCGGCGTTCGCGGTCCGCTCGATCACGGCGCTCACCTTGTCCACGAGGTTCTGCTTGGCCTGCAGGTTCACCTCATGCTCGGTGCGACGGGCGCGGTAATGCTCGTGGACCTTTTCGTAGACCGCACGGGTGGCGTTCCAGAAGCCGTCGCGGATGGCCTCCCATTCCTCGCGTACCACGGGACCCACCTGCTGCCATTTCTCCTGGTACTCGCGCACCATCTGCTCCAGCTCGCGGATGTTGTCCTTGGCCGCCAGGCTCTGCATGTCACTGATCAGCGCCTGCTTCAGGGCCGTGTTCTTGCGCAGGTCATGATCGCGCAGCTCCTGGTAGATGCGGATGTGGTAGAAGAACTCGTCCCGCAGGTGCGAGTAGTCGCTCTGCAGTTCGCGGTAGTTCTGGCCGGGGACCGTCCCAACGGCCTTCCACTGTTCGTGAAGCTCATTGAAGCGCTGGAAGGCACTGGCGATGTTCTCCTCGCTGGCGATGAGGGCCTTGAGCTCCTCCATGATCGCTTTCTTCGCGGCCAGGTTGTCGGCCTCGGCCTTCGCTTTTTTGCGACGGATGTCGTTCACCCGCTGGTTGTAGGTGTCCAGCAGTTGCTTGAAGCGCTTGTCCTCCTCGTCATGGAGCGGTGCCGATTCGATCGCCATGGGCACCGCCTCGGCGGGCACGCTGGCCTCGTTCGTATCCTCCGTGCTCACTTCAGGTGTGTCCGCAGGATGCTCCTGAAGCATCGCTGCGACAAGGGCTTCGTACGATTCCTTCACACCTTCCACCGCTTCGGCTGCCTGTTCGACATCCTCCTGAGCGATGAGTTCCTCGAGCCGATGGATCAGCTCTGCTTTCGTTGCCATGCGAGATACGATGGACACTAGCGTTCCGTCCATCCGTTCCAAAGATAGGAGGATGCCCCGGTACCACTGTAAAGGGAACGTTATACGGCCAGCCCGATCATGCACACATCGTCCACCTGCTCCTCGCCGCCCTTCCAATCCAGGAAGGCCTGTTCCAAGAGTTCGGCCTGCTCTGGCATCGACAGATGGGGGTGTGCGGAGAGCAGGGTGTGCAGCCGCGCGGCCATGAAACGCTTGCGTTCCGGGCCACCGAACTGGTCCACGTAGCCATCGCTGAAGAGGTAGATCCGGTCACCCTCGGCGAAGGCGAGACGATGGCAGGTGAAGCGGCGGTCCAATTCATGCTGCGAACCGCCGATGGGCCTTCGGTCGCCATTGATGACGGTCAATTGCCCTTGGTGCAGCCAGTAGAGCGGGCGCATGGCACCGGCGAAGAGGATCTCGCGCTCGTGTCGGTCGATGCGGCACAGGGCGATGTCCATGCCATCACCGGCACCGCGCTTCACACCCTGCTGGTGAAGAGTGGTGGTGAGGCGGGTGTTCAGGATGCCGAGGATCTCCGCCGGGTCCTTGTCTGCGTGATGGATGGCGATCTCGTTCAACAGCGAACAGCCGATGGCGGCGAGCATGGCACCCGGCAACCCGTGGCCAGTGCAGTCGGCGGTGGCCACCAGGCTCACGTCCTCGCTGATGCGATGGCACCAGTGGAAATCGCCGCTCACCACATGCTTGGGTCGGTCGATGATGAAGGCATCCCTGTACAAGGCCGCGTACACCGTGGCCGAGGGAACCAGTGCGCGTTGGATCTTGCCCGCGTAAGCGATGCTGTCCGTGATGCCCGTATGCGCGACATGCAATCGTTCACGTTCACGTTCGTCGCTGCGCAACCAGCGGCCCACCGAGCGGAACAGCACCACACCCGCGGCCCCGAACAGGACCACTGCGATGAGGATGTTGCGCCACAGGCTGCCCATGGATCCGGCCTCGATCATGGCGCTTGAAAGACGGGCGACCACCACCGCGGTCTGGCGCCCGTCGGGGGAACGGAGCGGGGCCACATGGGTGAGCACCGTGCCTTCGGGTTGAATGAGCTCCACGATACCGCCCTGTGCATACCGCTCAAGGATCGGCCCTGAGGTCCCTTGGAAGGGCATGCGGTAGCTGGGCTGCTGGTCCGAAGTGACCACCACCTGCAGTTCCTGCTTCTGTTCGTCATACACCAGGACCTGCACGGGCAGCGTCAGCCCCTGGCCCTTCGAAGCGCGACGCAGGTGGTCGTGCATCACGTAGTACCAGGCATCCTGGGTGCTCTTGATGATGGTGCCGCGGCCATCATACTTCTCCAACAGGAGGTCCACGTGGTCGGCGTTCAACTGCTCCGTGAGCGCGGAAGTGACGCTGTTCAGCACCACCTGTGCCTCCTTGAAGCGCGCTTGTTGCTCCATGCGATGGAACACCACGATCACCGCCACGCACAGGACCAACAAGGTGGCGTACACGGCCAGCAGGACCTTATGGGTGGTGGTTCGGATGGGGAGGGTCACAACGGGAACACGCCGAAGTGATGGCTTCGGCGTGCGTTCCTACGTGGAAAAGGGCGACATGGTTGCCCTGTCGGGCATGTTCAGCCCATGAACGGATACCGGTGGTCCGTCGGCGGCACGAAGGTCTCCTTGATGGTGCGCGCGTTCACCCAGCGGATGAGGTTCAGGTAGCTGCCGGCCTTGTCGTTGGTGCCGCTGCCGCGCGCTCCGCCGAAGGGCTGCTGTCCCACCACGGCGCCCGTGGGCTTGTCGTTGATGTAGAAGTTGCCGGCCGCGTTGCGCAGGGCATCCGTGGCTTCCACGATGGCCGCACGGTCCTGGCTGAACACGGCGCCGGTGAGGGCATAGGGGCTGGTGCTGTCCAGGAGCTTCAGGGTCTTGCTCCACTCGTTCTCCGGGTACACGTAGATGGTGAGC
>JBGTAJ010000063.1:0-16480 GCA_041749915.1 Flavobacteriales bacterium | reverse complement strand
GAGTTCATTCGCCAACTGTATGTGCCTTTCCTGAAGGATCCGGTCATCAAGGACATGGGGATCTTCGCGGTGCTCATCCTACCCGTGGTGGTGGTGGGCTGTTCGAACGCGGTGAACCTGACGGATGGGCTCGATGGCCTGGCCACGGGATGCACGCTCACCACGGCGGCCGCGTACATGGTGTTCTCCTACGTGGCCGGGAACTCCGTGGCCGCCAACTACCTGTTCTTGCCATACCATCCTCTGGCCGGGGAAGTCTCGATATTCTGTGCCGCATTGCTCGGGGCCGGGCTGGGTTTTCTCTGGTTCAACTGCCATCCGGCCCAGGTCTTCATGGGCGATACCGGCAGTCTTGCGTTGGGCGGCATCATCGCCACGCTGGCCATCCTGGTGCGCAAGGAACTGCTGATCCCCGTGCTCTGCGGCATCTTCCTGGTGGAGAACCTCAGCGTGGTGATGCAGGTCTCCTACTTCAAGTACACGAAACGCAAGTACGGGGAGGGGCGCAGGATCTTCCTGATGTCGCCGCTTCACCACCACTTCCAGAAGAAGGGCATCCACGAGAGCAAGATCGTGTCGCGCTTCTGGATCGTGGGCATCATGCTGGCCGTCCTGTCCATCGTAACCCTCAAGCTCCGATGACGAAGCTTGTGATCCTCGGTGCTCAGGAGAGCGGTGTGGGCGCGGCGCGGCTGGCCCAGCAACGCGGCCTGGACGTGTTCGTCAGCGACGCCGGGGTGATCAAGCCCAAGTATCGCGATGAACTGCTGCGCCTGGGGATCGCCTTCGAGGAGAAGGGACACAGCGCGGAGCGCGTCCTCGAGGCCACGGAGATCGTGAAGAGCCCCGGCATCCCGGACAGCGCATCCCTCGTGGTCGCCGCGAACGAACGGGGCATCCCCGTGATCAGCGAGATCGAGTTCGCCTACCGCTACTGCAAGGGCCGCATCGTCGGTATCACGGGCAGCAACGGCAAGACCACCACCACGCTGCTCACCCATCACATCCTGCAGAAGGCCGGCATCGACGTGGCCGTGGGGGGCAACGTGGGCACCAGCTTCGCGGGCCTCGTTGCCGATGGCGACAAGGCCTGGTACGTGCTTGAACTGAGCAGTTTCCAGCTGGACGGCATCCGCACTTTCCGCCCGGACATCGCCATCCTGCTCAACATCACCCCCGATCACCTGGACCGCTACCAGTATCGGATGGAGAACTACGTGTCCAGCAAGTTCCGCATCCTGATGAACCAGCGGGCGGAGGACCATTTCATCCACTGCGCGGATGATCCCGAAACGAACGCCTGGCTATCCGGACACGCCGTGAAGCCCCGCCTGTGGCCTTTTTCCATTGAACGGACCCTGACCCATGGGGCCTGGCTTGCCAACGATCGCATTCACATCACCACCGACCAAACCACCTTCGACATGTCCATCATTGAACTCGCACTGAAAGGAAGGCACAACGCCTACAACTCCATGGCGGCCGGCATCGCTGCGCGCGTCCTGGAGATCCGCAAGGAGACCGTGCGCGAAAGCCTGAGCGACTTCCAGAACGTGGAGCATCGCCTGGAGCATGTGTCCAACGTGGACGGCGTGGACTTCATCAACGACTCCAAGGCCACCAACGTCAACTCCACGTGGTACGCGCTGGAGACCATGGACAAGCCGGTGGTGTGGGTCGTGGGCGGCGTGGACAAGGGCAATGACTACAGCACCCTGGTGGAACTGGTGAAGCAGAAAGTGAAGGCCATCGTGTGCCTGGGCACCGACAATGCGAAACTGCACAAGGCCTTCGCCCACCTGGTGAAGGATATGGTGGAAACGCAGAGCGCGGAGCATGCCGTCCAGGCCGCCTATGCCCTGTCCGAACCGGGTGATGTGGTGCTGCTGAGCCCGGCCTGCGCCAGTTTCGACCTGTTCGAGAACTACGAGGAGCGCGGTCGCCGCTTCAAGGCCGCGGTCCGTTCACTCTGATCCCCACACGACCATGAGCAACGAAAAGAACCCCTTGGAAGCCCCACTACGCGTGGTGGGCGGACAACTGCTGGAGGCACGCAAGGCCGCAGCGTTGGCCGGCCCCGGTGCTCCCCACCAGATGGAGGTGGTGGCCACGGTGAACGAGGTGCTGTATATCAACGACAGCCGTTCGACCTTCCTGGATGCCACCCTCAGCTCGCTCGGTTCGCTGGACCGCAGGGCCGTGTGGATCGCCGGTGCGTGGAGCGATGACCTCGCCGATGGTTATGCCCAGGAGCTGCTCGCCGAGCGCGTCTCGGCCATCGTGCTGTTCGGTGTGACCGCCGATGAGCAGGGCTTCACCGACGGCGGTAACGTGTTCCTCGCGGATGACGTGCGCATGGCCGTCTTCCTGGCGCGCGAACTGGCGAAGGCCGGCGAACTGGTGCTGTTCAGTCCGGCCTGTCCGAGCGGCAACGGCTTTGCCAATTATGAGGAGCGCGGAGCCGAGTTCAGGCGCGCTGTGAGGGACCTCTGACCATTGAACGGAACGACAACGAAACGATGAACACACTGATCAATAAGCTGCGCGGCGATCGCGTGATCTGGATGACGGCCCTTTTCCTGGGGCTGATCAGCCTGCTCGCGGTCTACAGCTCGATCAGTTCGCTCGCCTTCAAACGTGAGGGAGGCAGCACCCTGCACTTCCTGTTCAAGCACGGCCTCATGCTGCTCAGCGGTGGCGTGATCATGTACTACGCCTCCACGGTGAAGTACACCCTCTATTCGCGCCTCTCGCAGCTGGTCATTCCCATCACCGGTGTCCTGCTGTTGCTCACGCTGCTGCTGGGCTCCAACATCAACGACGCCAGCCGCTGGATCACCATCCCCATCATCAACCAGAGCTTTCAGACGAGTGACCTGGCCAAGGTGGTGCTCATCGTCTACCTCGCGCGGGTGCTGGGCAAACACCATGGCCAGGAATGGACCTTCCGCGATGTCGTGCTCCAGCTCATGCTGCCCGTGGGGGTCATCTGCGGACTGATCCTCCCCGCCAACTTCTCCACGGCGGCCCTGCTGTTCCTGCTCTGCATGATCATCATGTTCGTCGGCCAGGTGCCCATGAAATGGTTGCTCTCCATCGTGGGTCTCGCAGTGGGGGCCTTCATGCTGCTGATCATGGTCAACGAGGCCTTCGACCTGGGCGTGCTTCCCCGCGTGGAGACCTGGGAGAAGCGGATCTCGAGCTTCGGTGAAGCGGACAGTGATGCCAACTACCAGGTGGAGCACGCCAAGATCGCCATCGCCTCGGGTGGTCTGCTGCCCAACGGGCCGGGCAGTGGTGCCTCACGCAACTGGCTGCCGCATCCGTATTCGGATATGATCTATGCCTTCATCATTGAGGAGTACGGCAGCATCCTGGGCGGTCTGGGCCTCCTGCTCCTCTACCTCATCCTCCTGCTCCGCGCGGTGCGGATCGCACACCGCTGCGACAAGCCCTTCGGCTCGCTCGTCGCCGTCGGGCTCAGCCTCATGCTCGTCCTCCAGGCCATGATCAATATGGCCGTGGCCGTCAATCTTGTACCCGTGACCGGACAGCCCCTGCCCCTGGTGAGCATGGGCGGAACCTCGGTCTGGTTCACCTGCCTTGCGATCGGCATCGTGCTCAGCGTGAGCCGAAGCCTCGAAGAACCCTTCACCCCATCCACCGATGAACAACGCCCAAGGACATCAGTCGCTTAAGGGTGGTACGGTCGGTTCCGACCGGATGGCGCGCGAAGCTATCGTGCGGCCAGACGAGGCGCGTGGAGGCGAGAATACTGGATTGAAGTATTCGACCGAGACGCAACGAAGTATGGCCGCGGGAGAGCAAGCGTCCGATCGCCGCCGGGACGGGATCGAACGTGCCACCCTGCGGGTGATGATCTCCGGTGGAGGCACCGGCGGTCACATCTTCCCGGCCATCGCCATCGCCAATGCGGTGCGCGAGCGGGAGGCCTCTGCCGAGTTCCTGTTCGTGGGCGCCGAAGGAAGGATGGAGATGGAGAAGGTGCCGGCGGCCGGCTACCGCATCGAAGGCCTCCCGATCCGGGGCTTCCAACGGGGCTCCATCGTCAAGAACCTCGCGCTGCCCTGGCAGGTGCTCCGCAGCATGCTCAAGGCCCGGACGCTGGTCCGGTCCTTCCGCCCGAACGTGGCCGTGGGAGTGGGTGGCTACGCGAGCGGTCCCCTGCTCGCCGCCGCACAGCGCATGGGTGTGCCCACACTGATCCAGGAGCAGAACAGCTTCCCGGGCAGGACCAACATCCACCTGTCACGCCGCGCCAAGCGCATCTGTGTGGCCTATGCCGGCATGGACCGTTTCTTCCCGAAGGACAAGGTGCTCCTCACCGGCAATCCCGTCCGCCAGGACGTGGTGCGCCTCACCGGGAAACGCCCACGCGGAATGGAGGAGTTCGGTCTTCAGGAAGGCCGCCCCATCCTGTTCATCACCGGTGGAAGCCTTGGCGCCCGTGGCGTCAACCGGGGCGTGGAAGCCGCATTGAAGAGCTGGCTGGAGGCCGGCATCCAGGTGATCTGGCAGACGGGAACGCCATTCCTTCAGCAGGCACAGCAGGCCGTCGCGGCGATCGGCTACACGGATTGCAAGGTCCACGAGTTCGTCACCCGCATGGACCTCGCCTACGCTGTGGCCGACCTGGTGGTATCCCGCGCCGGGGCCATCAGCGTGAGCGAGCTGTCCCTCGTACAGAAGCCATGCATCCTGGTGCCATTGCCCACTGCGGCGGAGGACCACCAGACACACAACGCCCGCGCCCTCACCGATCGTGGTGCCGCCGTGCTGCTGCGCGACTCGGACACCGTGGAACAGCTCGGGCCCCTGGTGATCTCCCTGATCACCGACCGGACAGCATTGGAACGCCTGCGCACGGCCATCGCAGGCTTGGGTACACACAACGCGGCGGAGGCCATCGCCGCTGAGGTCATTCGACTGGCACGCGCATGAGCAGGCTGAGCGGACATAGGTTCTACTTCATCGGTGTCGGTGGCATCGGCATGAGCGGACTTGCGCGCTACTTCCGTCGCCGCGGTGCCGAGGTGGCCGGCTACGACCGCACCCCCAGCGAGCTCACGAACCAGTTGCAGAGCGAAGGCATCGAGGTGCAGTTCAACGAGAACCCGCAGCTGATCCCCGAGGCCTTCCGCAGCGCCGCACCCGGCGAGGTGATGGTGGTGCGCACACCGGCGGTGCCCGTCTCCAGCCCATTGCTCAAGTACTGGGAAGACCATGGCGCCCGCATCCTGAAACGTGCCGAGGTGCTGGGCATGGTCACCGAGGACCGCAGTACCATCGCCGTGGCCGGCACCCATGGCAAGACCACCGTGAGCACCATGCTGGCACACCTGCTCACCGCCGGTGGTGTCCAGTGCAACGCCTTCCTCGGCGGTATCGCGGTGAATTATGGGACCAACGTGCTGTTGAACGATGATGCCGTGGTGAACGTGGTGGAGGCCGATGAGTACGACCGGAGCTTCCTGCGCCTGCATCCCAGCGAATCCATCATCACCGCGATGGACCCCGATCACCTGGACATCTACGGCACGGCGGAGGCCATGTTCGCGGCCTACACGGAGTTCGCGGCGCTGAGCACCGGCATGCTGCTGGTGCACCAGCGGGTGGCCGCGCATTTCACGACACATCCCCGGGCGGTGGTCTATGCACTGGACCATGCGGGTGAACCGCGTGCCGAGCATGTACGCGTGGAGAACGGTCGCTACGTCTTCGACCTCGTCAGCGAAGGCCACACCCTGCGCGACCTGCAGCTGGGCATGCCGGGCCGGCACAATGTGGAGAACGCGATCGCAGCCTCCACCATGGCCTTGCGCCAGGGTGTCACACCGGATGCGCTGCGCGATGGACTGGCCTCTTTCCGCGGTGTTTCGCGCCGATTCGAGGTGCGCATCAACACCCCGCGTGTGGTGTTCATCGATGACTACGCACACCATCCGAAGGAACTGGACGCCTGCATCGGCAGTGCGCGCGAACTGCATCCCGGAAAACGACTGACGGGCATTTTCCAACCCCACCTGTTCAGCCGCACCCGTGACCTGGCCGCCGACTTCGGTCGTAGCCTTTCCGCCTTGGATGAACTGATCCTGCTGGACATCTATCCCGCACGCGAGGAGCCCATCGAAGGCATCACCTCCCAGTGGTTGCTGCAGCAGGTGCCCATGGAAGCGAAGGTTATCAGTACCAAGGAAGGCCTGCTGGAACTAGTGAAGAATCGCCGGATCGAAGTGCTCCTCACGATGGGTGCCGGCGACATCGATCGTTCGGTCCCTGCCATTGAACGCCTGTTGAACGAACGCCATCTCCCATGAAAAAGCTGAAGCGATACATCCGTCCGCTCGGTATCGGTCTGGGGGTCCTCATGATCGCGCTGGCCCTGGGCTTTGTGGAGCGCACGGCCGACCGCACGCCCATCACCGACCTTCGGGTCCACGTGACGGGGGCGGAGGGCGTGCACTTCATCGATGAGGCCTCCGTGCGCCGCGAAGTGCTCGATCAGGGCATCGCCGTGATGGGAAGCACCATCGGCGAAGTGGATGTGACCACCATCGAGCAGCGACTGCGCAGCATCCCCTGCGTGGCCAAGGCCGAGGTGTACCATACCATGGACGGCGTCCTGCACGTTAAGGTCCAACAGCGCGAACCCATCGTGCGCGTGATCAACAGCGATGGGACCGGTTTCTACATCGACCGCGAAGGATGGACCATGCCCACCGACCTGGCCCATGCCGCACGGGTGCTGGTGGTGACCGGCACCCTGAACGAACCCGGAGCACGGGACGGTGTACTCGACATCTTCAGCAACGACAGTCTCCAGCAACAGTTCCGCTCCGACGACATCCACCGCATCGCCACCTTCATCCGAAAGGACCCGTTCTGGAACGCCTTGGTGGACCAGCTGGTGGTGAACGCTGAGGGTGAGTATGAAGTGATCCCCAAGGTGGGCAGCCACCGCGTGCTCATCGGCGATGGGTCCGAACTGGACCAGCGCTTTGCCAAACTGCGCCTCTTCTACGCCAAGGGCATGCCCCTGGCCGACTGGCGACGATATGACCGGATCGATCTGCGCTTCGCCGAGCAGGTCGTATGCACCAAACGAACAACGCCCTAACACTCCGCACAGACCATGGACCAACATCAAGACATCGTAGCCGGCCTGGACATCGGCACGACCAAGATCGCCTGCATCGTCGGGCGCAAGAACGAACAAGGCAAGATCGAGATCCTCGGCATGGGCAAGTCGCGCAGCGATGGGGTCAGCCGTGGAGTGGTGGCCAACATCCAAAAGACCGTGGAGAGCATCATCGCTGCGGTGCGCATGGCCGAGGACAGCGCCGGTGTGGAGATCGGAACGGTGAACGTGGGCATCGCCGGACAGCACATCCGCAGCATGCAGCACCGCGGCATGAAGATGCGCGAGAGCCTCGATGAGGAGATCGGACAGGTGGACATCGACCAGCTGATCGAGGAGACCTACCGCCTGGTGATGCCGCCCGGTGAGGAGATCATCCACGTGCTGCCCCAGGAGTACATCATCGACAATGAGCAGGGCATCCGCGACCCCATCGGCATGAGCGGCATCCGCATGGAGGCCAACTTCCACATCATCAGCGGGCAGGTCACCGCAGCGCGCAACATCAACAAGTGCGTGCACCGCGCGAACCTCAACGTCACCGAACTGATCCTGGAACCCCTCGCCAGCGCCGATGCGGTGCTGAGCCAGGAGGAGAAGGAGGCCGGTGTGGTGCTGGTGGACATCGGAGGTGGTACCACCGACATCGCCATCTTCTTCGACAACATCATCCGCCACACGGCCGTGATCCCCTTCGGTGGCAACGTGGTCACCGAGGACATCCGCCAGGGCTGCGGCATCATGCGCGAACAGGCCGAGCAGCTGAAGACCAAGTTCGGCAGCGCGCTGGCCTCGGAGAACAAGGACAATGAAGTGGTGTGCATCCCCGGGCTGCGCGGACGCGAACCCAAGGAGATCAGCCTGCGCACCCTGGCCGAGATCATCCAGAGCCGCATGGAGGAGATCCTCGAGCACGTCTACTTCGAGATCAAGAACTCCGGTATGGAGAAGCAGCTCATCGCCGGCATCGTGCTCACCGGTGGTGGCGCGCAATTGAAGCACCTCAAGCATCTGGTGGAACTGATGACGGGCATGAGCACGCGCATCGGTTACCCCAACGAGCACATCGCGAAGAGCGCGGTGGAGGACGTCACCAGCCCGCTGCACGCCACCGGTGTGGGCCTGGTGATGAAGGGCTTCGAACACCTGGAGCGCCACCGCACCAAGCCCGTGGAGGCCCGTGTGGCCGCCAGCAAGAGCCCCGTGAAGGGCCATTCCAAGGGCATCCTCAGCGGCCTGCTGGACAGCGTGATGTCCGGCGCCAACAGCATCCTGAAGGACGACGAGAACTGAGCCCTTCCCAAGACGACCTTTTCGACCCCTGACCTTTTAACACCCCCCCAAGCAATGAAATTCGACATCCCCCAAGAGCTCGCCTCGATCATCAAGGTGATCGGTGTCGGTGGCGGCGGCAGCAATGCCGTGAACCACATGTATGAGCAAGGCATCAAGAACGTGGACTTCATCGTCTGCAACACCGACCGCCAGGCGCTGGACATCAGCCCCGTGCAGGTGAAGCTGCAGCTCGGCGTCGGCCTTACCGAAGGCCTCGGTGCCGGATCCATCCCCGAGCGTGGCCGCGATGCCGTGCAGGAGAACCTGGACGAGGTGCGCCAACTGCTCAGCACCCGCACGAAAATGCTGTTCATCACCGCCGGCATGGGCGGTGGTACCGGCACAGGTGCCGCACCAGTGATCGCCGATATCGCCCGCGAGATGGGCGTCCTCACCGTGGGCATCGTCACCAGCCCCTTCCAGTGGGAAGGCCGCAAGCGCAAGCAGCAGGCCATGGCCGGCATCGAGGAGATGCGCAAGGCCGTGGACACGCTGTTGGTGATCAACAATGACCGTCTGCGCGACCTCTACGGCAACCTCTCCCTGGACAATGCCTTCGAGCACGCCGACAATGTGCTGACGACCGCAGCGCGCGGCATCGCCAGCCTGATCAATGAGACCGGCACCATCAACGTGGACTTCGAGGACGTGAAGACCGTGATGAGCAAGAGCGGTGTGGCCATCATGGGCATGTCCGAGGCCGAAGGCGAGGACCGCGCCTTGCGCGCCGCACAGGAGGCCCTGGATTCGCCCCTGCTCAACGACAACGACATCCGTGGCGCCCGCTACATCCTCTTCAACATCACCTACGGCACCAAGGAGATCCTCATGGATGAGATCTCGGAGATCACCGAGCACATCCAGGAGGCCGCGGGAAGCAGCGCCGATGTGATCTGGGGCTACGGCAAGGACGAGAGCCTGGGCGAGAAGATCCGCATCACGCTCATCGCGACCGGTTTCCAGACCAATCCGCACACCGGTGAGATGATCCGCCCTTCCGAGGAGCGCAAGTTGATCCCGCTGGATGCCGACCGACCCACCATGATCACGCAGCCCATCGTGAACCCCGTGTCGGTGAGCGCCCCGGTGGCCATTGTTGCCCCGCCTGTGCCTTCCGCCTTCGAGGAGCCCTACCTGAAGGCACCCGAAGCACCGGTCAGCGTATCGGAGCCGGGCATCACCGTGCCACCCCAGCGCACCATCGAGTTCGAAGTGGAGCAGTTCGTGCAGCGTTCATCCGAGCCCGTGCAGAGCGCTCCGGCCCAGCAGGAGGAGAAGGTGGTGCACGGCCTCTGGGATGATACCACCAGCTCCACGGCGTCCGCATCCACCGAGGTGAGCGAAGCACGCCTGAGCCCGCACCAGCACCAGGCGCGTGTGGAGGAGCGCGTGGCCAAGGTCCGTGAGATGACCCAGAAGCTCCGTTCGCCCAACGGCCTGAGCGACATGGAGCGCGAGCCGGCCTACAAGCGCAAGAACATCCAGCTTTCCGACGCCCAGCACAGCGCCGACAGCACGGTGAGCCGCTACACCCTCAGCGAGGAGACCGATGAGAACGGTGAGCGCCGCGTGGAGATCAAGCGCAACAACTCCTACCTCCACGACAACGTGGACTAGTCAACGGACCCGTCAACCCTGCTCACGAACGACCACCCATGGACCTCCAACAGCGGATCGATGCCGACATCAGGGCGGCGATGCTTGCCCGTGAAAAGGACCGGCTCAATGCCCTGCGGGCCATCAAGAGCGCCATCCTGCTCGAACTGACCAAGGAGGGCGCCCAGGCCGGGCTGGATGAAAGCGCGGGCCTCAAGATCCTGCAGAAGCTGTACAAGCAACGGCAGGAGAGCGCGGCCATCTACCACCAACAAGGCCGGGCCGACCTGGCCCAGGAGGAGGAGGTGCAGGCCGCCGTGATCGAGGCCTACCTGCCCCAGCGCATGACCGAGGACGAGATCGAGGCCGCTGTGAAGGCGGTGATCGCCTCCACGGGGGCAAGCGGCATGAAGGACATGGGCCGCGTGATGGGCGAGGCGAACAAGCAACTGGCCGGCAAGGCCGATGGATCCGTGGTCGCGGCCCTGGTGAAGCGGCTGTTGCAGGCGGGCTGAACACACCTGGTGATGAATGAGCGGGGGCGCGTCCGGGGGGGCGCGCCCCCGCTCGTTTCCAGGGCTGCGGAGCTCTTCGAACGGCCCTCCTCACGCTTTCCCACCGCGGTTCGGCCCGGATGTACGATCTTCGCACATTACCCGTGGGGGTCCCATCACCTTTATGGACGATGATGCGTTATCTCTTTCTGATCATAGCCCTGCTGCCCCTCGCCCTTTTTGGTCAGGAGGAATGTGATGTCACCACATCCACCACGCCCATCAGCTGTGCAGGTGAGGCTGATGGATCCGCCACTGTGGAGACCCTTTCAGGTGGCCCCTTCGTTTATTCCTGGGACGGCGGTCTGCCCGGCCCGGATGCCACCATCACCGATCTGCCGGCGGGTATCTACACCGTCATCGTCGCCGATCCCGTGACCATGTGCATCTCCGAGCTGGTGGTCATCCTGGAGGATCCCGGGATCATCGCCCTGGGTAACCTCGTTTACTGCCCTGCCGATGCTCCCGTGCTCACCGGAACACCGATCGGCGGCTACGCACCGCTCTATTATGCATGGTCCACGGGTGACACAACGAACACGCTCGCCTTTCCCGCAGGCACCGAAGGCATGTTCACGGTGAACTCCATCGATGCCGATGGTTGCGAAGCGGAGTTCGAGTTCGAGCTGATCGAAATGCCAAGCCCCACGGCAGTGATGGGGATCCCCGATACCGCCTGCCAGAATGTGCGGGTGCAGGTCCTCACCCTGGCCACCAATGGTGATTCGCTGGTGTGGCGATGGGGCGTGGATGGTTACAGCAACGAGTACAACGACCTCATCTCCTTCACGCAGAGCGGATACCAGCCCATCAGCCTGCAGGCCTTCGACACGCTGGGCTGTGGCAGCCTACCCACGCTGGACAGCATCTACATCGAGGCACAGGTGCCCGCCATCTTCACCGCCACACAGATCCCCTGTACCCCGGAGCTGGACATTCTGCTGGGCAGCGATACCGACTCCTGTGCCTTTTTCTTCGGCGATGAACTGGTGACGAACGATTGCAACGGCTACATCCGCTTCAACGCTCAACGCTACGACTTCCACACCTTCACCCTCTACGCCACGCAGCCCAACGGATGCAACGACACCCTGGAGGTGACCGTCGATGTGCGCACGGAGCCCACGCTGTTCCTGGCCAACGCCTTCTCCCCGGACGGTGATGGCATCAACGAACGCTGGCCCGACCGGGTGGATATCCCCGCCCTGGGCTACGAGGTGGCGGTGTATGACCGCTGGGGCATCCTGGTGTGGAGCGCGACCGACCCCGCTGCCCAATGGGATGGCACCGCTTCCGGAGGCCAGGTGCCCGTCGGGGTCTATCCTTACACGATGAAGCACCGCGACCCCTGCGAACCCACCAACGAGGTGAGCAGTCGGGGGCACGTTACGGTGGTGCGCTGAGGGTGGTTCCACCGGAACCCCGTTGCCAGGGCCGAGGTTGCTCTGCTCATCTCTACGCAAAGGGGCACGCTCCGTTCCAGCAGGGTCGTGACCCGGAAGGGCCCCCGGATCACAAGTGATGGGATCGACCCATGCAGCCTGCCGTCAGGTCAAGGACAGGGCGGCCCCTGCGAATTGATCCATTCCTCGATCATCGCCACGCCCTCCTCGTCCACGATGCTGCGCCCGATCAGCGGCATGCGCAAGGCCTCATCATCCGTGGTCAGCCGGAAGTGCAGGACGGAGCGCCCCACATTGCCACGGGCCACGATGTGTGAATAGGGGGCAACAGGCTCCTCCGGCACCACGCACACACCCAGGTTCACGGGGTCGTCCGTGCGGTCGAAGGCGAGGCGGATGGCGCGGTAGGAGCAGCTCCGGCCTTCATCGTGGCAGTGCGCACAGTTGATGTCCAGGTAGGACCGGGCGCGCAGATCGATGTCCTGCGAAGGGTCCTTCCAATCCACCACCGTGGTGATGTTCTTCGGATAACCCGGCTCCAGGTAGCCCTGCCGCACCCACTGTTTCAATTGGTTCTCACGGCCGCTCGCGTACCACTTGTCCGAGTTCAGGTTCTGCGGTTCCGGACCGATCGGGGTGTTCAGCCCCGACTTCCGGTGACAGCTCTGGCACTCCACCAACGAGGGGATCCGGTACTGGATGTTGCGGGTCATGCCCTCCTCGTCGATCCAGCTCACCGGGATGGTGCTGCCCACCTGGTCCAGGTTCGCTTCGCTCTGCTGGCTGTTCCACACGTAGTTGTAGATCTCCCATTGGCCGGCCCGCTTGTACAGCATGCGTGTCTCGATCAGCCTGCGCTGGCCACCGGGCTGGGCGTTGTCGTAGTAGAAGTTCTTCAGGAGCATCGCGCCGTCCGGGAAGTTCAGCACGTCGTGGTCGCCGTTGTAGCTGGCACGCACGCCGGGTGGCATCCACACGAAACGGGCCTTTTTCGCCTCATCGGTGAACAGCGCGCTGATGGGTTCGAAGGGCAGCACGCCATCCGCAGGCTTCATCAGCGCCATCTTGCCCTGGAAGAAGCCGTAGGCGGACAGGGTGGGATAGGGTACCTGGTCCAGGTCGAAGTCCACCTTGTTGGTGCCCGAGGCCCCGGTCGGCAGGGTCTCTTCCAAGGTTTCCTTCGAACAGGAGGCGAAGGACAGCACTACCAACAGGAGCAGGGCGACGACGGAGAACTGAAGTTTGCGCATGGCTTGTGTACAGGGAACGATCCAAAGGCGGATCAGGTTCCGGGGGACCACAAAATAACAAAGGTCCCGGCCTTCTGACCGGGACCTTTGTCATGTTCACTGTGGTGATCTTACTCCTTCGTGAAGGTCCGCTGCACGGGTCCTGCCGAGGTGATGATCTGGAGCACGTAGGCGCCGGTGGGCAGTTCGCCGATGGCCAGGCGCTCGGTGCTCAGCGACGTGCGCAGCACCAGACGGCCGGTGGCATCCAGGATGCGCACGGGCTGGTTCTCCGCCGCAAGGCCGTTCACGATCAGGTGGTCCTGGGCCGGCACGGGGAAGAGGCTCAGCTCCGCGCTCGCCACCTCGTTCACGCCGGTGGAGAGGCTTTCGGTGATGACCAGCGTGCCGTTGATGTCCACGTTCTCCAGCACATCCACGATGCCCGAAGGCCAGGCCACGGTCACCGAGGTGATCTCCGTCTCCTCACCCAGGCCGATGTGGGCGATCATGCTGCTCATGTAGCGGAAACCATCACCGCTGCGCACCTCGCGCGTGAAGGTCCCCGATGGGGTGACCACCGTGATGCGCGCGCCGATGCCGTTGCTGTTGCTGATCACACCCACCGTGGCGATCTTCAGCCAGTTGTTGTCGTTCCCATTGTTCATCCGGATGGTGCCGCCCGTGTACACGTCCAGGAAACCATCGTTGTTCAGGTCGCCGATCGGGCCGTTGCCGGGCGAGGAGCCGTTCTGCACGAAGGTCATGTCGCCCATGTTCATCAGCAGGCCGTTGCCGCCCAGGATGTCCAGATAACCGTTGTTGTCAAAGTCGTGGGTGGTCCACTCGATGCTCTGGCCCGTGAAGGTGTCGATGCCCGATCCGGCGGTGACGTTCGTGAAGGTGCCGTCGCCGTTGTTCTCCATCAGCTTGTGGTAGCCGCTGCTGCTGGCACCCACCAGCACATCCATGTCACCGTCGTTGTCGAAGTCGCCCCAGGCGCTGCTCCAGCTCTGGTGGCTGTCCGCAAAGCCCAGCTCGGGCGCAACGTTGGTGAAGGAACCATCGCCGTTGTTGCGCATCAGCAGGTCCACCGGGTCGCAACCGCACTTGGCCACGAACATGTCCATGTCGCCGTCGTTGTCGTAGTCCGTCCACAGCGAACCGTAGTTGCCGCAGGTCAGGCCCAGCAGGCCCTGGTTGAAGGTGAGGTTGCCCTCCCCGTCATTGAAGAAGGCCACGTTCGCATCCACATCGTGGCATACGAAAGCGTCCAAGTGACCATCGTTGTTGATGTCCACCATGTTGGTGCGCTGGCTGAAGATGTAGTTGGGGAAGGAGACCTCCGTGAAGCCCGTACCGGTGTTGTTGGCGTACATGAAGGTGGAGCCCTGGCCACCGCCGTACATCAGGTCGTTGTACCCGTTGCCATCGATGTCCCCTGCCGCAATGCTCCAGGAGGCCGTGTGGTCGGCGGGCGTGGTGATGATGTTCACGGACTGGAAGGTGCCGCCGGGCTGCTGGTAAAGGATGTTCACGTTGGAGGTACTGCTGCCCACGATGTCATCCAGTTGGTCGTTGTTCATGTCCACCACGCACATGCCGCTGCCGCTGACGCTCTGCGTCACGTTGCCGAAGGTGATGATGCCCACTGGTGGAGGAGGGGGAGGTGGGGTTACCGCGAAGGCCAACTGGAAACTGAAACCATTGCTCGTCCACCGGTTGTCGAAGGCAATGATATAGGTCACTCCTGCCGTCACCGGGAAGTTCACCAGCGAGGTCAGGTTGCTTCCACCGTCATCATCGCCGGCCAGGCAGTTCAGCGTGCCGCAGGTGCCCGTGTACACGTTCACCCGGGTGTCCACCCAGGTCACGCCCGGCACATCCGTATTTATGCGCATCGTGGTGTCCGCGGTGGCCGTGTAGGTATACCATTCGGCGGCCGTGGGTGTTCCCCCGTTGGTCGCGCAGGTGAAGGGGATCGCGTCGGTACCGTCCACCGCGGTGACCGCGTAGGTGCCGGGGACGATCGGTAAGGCCGTGGCGCAGGTGTTCTGGGCCATGGCAGGCACGGCGTGCAGGCAGGCCAGGCCGAAGAGTAGGGGTAGACGCATGGTTCTTATCGGGTGTTTAAGGAGCAGTGGTTCAAGGACAGGTTCCGGGCAGGCTTTCGATCCATTCGGTGATCAGTGCTACGCCTTCGTCATGGGCGATGGTGCGACCCAGCAGGGGCATGCGCACCGTTTCGTCGGTGGCGCTCATCCGGAAGTGCATCATGCTCCGGGCCGGGTTGCCGCGCGCCACGATCTGCGTGTATTCCGGCGCCACGGGGTCATCGGGAGGCACACACACGCCCAGGTTCACCAGGTCGTCGCTCTCATTGAAGGCAAAACGCATGGGCCGATAATTGCAGTGCCGCAGGTCCGCATGGCAGTGCGCGCAGTTCATGTCCAGGTAGGACCGTACGCGCAGGTCCAAGGGTTCCGCCGTGTCATCCCAGCGCACCGTGGTCGCGATGTTCGCGGGGTAGCCCGCCTGCAGGTAGCCCACCTCCACCCATTTCTCCAACTGGTTCCGCACACCGTCGGAGAAGGCGTAGGGGCCGTTCAGGTTCTGCGGTTTCGGGCCAATGGGGATCGGGTCGAAGCTCACCTTGTGGCAGGTCTGGCACTCGGCAGAGCTCGGTATGCGGTACTGGATACTGCGCTGGGTCCCTTCCTCATCCACAAAGGTCACCGGCGTCATGCTGCCGTTCATGTCCAGGAAAGCCTCCGTCTGCTCGTCGTTCCACACGTAGTCCGCGAAAAACCAGTTGCCGCTGCGCTTGAAGAGCAGGCGCGTCTCGATCACCCGGCGAACATTGCCCGGAAGCACGTTATCGTAGTAGAAGCTCTTGATCAGCACCGCCCCGTCCGGGAAGTTCAGGATATCATGGTCGCCGTTGTACGCGGCGGAAGCACCTTCCGGCATCCACACGAAGCGCTTCTTCTTGGCGTAATCCGTGAACAGGGAAGTGATCGGCGCATAGGGCAGCACGCCCTCGTTCGGCTCCTGGTCCGCCATGGTGCCGGTGAAGAAACGGTAGGTGGAGAGCACCGGGAAGGGTGCATCATCCGCGTTGAAGTTCACGCCATCCCCCGTGGGCGGCGTGGGGTCCACGGGTACGGTGGGTTCCTCCACCATGCTGTCCTTCTTGCAGGACAT
>JBGTAJ010000062.1:0-3255 GCA_041749915.1 Flavobacteriales bacterium | reverse complement strand
CCGCGGCATCCACCGCGCGCGAGGCGTGATTGATCACACGCGCCCGCGGAAACGGCAGCCCCAGCTCACGCAGCAGGTCCAGCTGCGTCGCCTTCGACAGCTCGTATGCATAGGCGGCCGCGCCGTTCACCACCGGCACACCGATGCTGTCGAGGTGACGCAGCCAGTGCAGCGTGTGGAACGTCGCCTGCGCGTTCCCGCGCAGGTACGCCGACGGGCTGGCCCGGTTGAACACCAGCGACCACGGGGCCGTCGTCTCGGCCGGGTCGAACAGGTGCGCCGCGGCATCCAGCCGTTCGTACGGAATGCCGCGACGTTCCAGCTCGGTGAAGAGCGGGCGGAACCAGTCGGGATGCTCGTGATGGATCGCGATCGGTAGACGGGACATGTGCAACTCACGGTCTCGGTGATGCCGTCCACATACGACAAAGCCCGGCGCACTGAAGCCGCCGGGCATTCGCGTTTTAGCTCGTTCTTTAGCGTGGCGGCAAGAGGCGGCAAAAGACCACGTGAATCGGTTGTCTCTCGTATCTACTGCCTTCCGGTCGGCACTGTCAATCGCGTGGGGCGTCCGGTCTTGTACGGATGGCGACTATTGCCCGACCACACGCACGCGCGCCCCGTCACGATTGAACAGCTCGACACGGTCCGCGCGCCCGTCGCCATTGCGGTCGGTCCAGATCTGCACGATGCGGATCTGGACCTGCTGTTCCTGGAAGGACAGGAGGCCGAGCTGGTTGCTCGGATCCAGGAAAGGCTCAACCTCAGCGCGGAGGAGGTCCAGGCCCTCATCCAACGCTTGTAGTACGCACGTCCCACAAGCCGACGGGGATCTTTCGCCCCGTCCGAAGAAAGGTATCCGCCCAATGCAAGCCCTGCACATCGACCCCGAGCATCGCACCATCACCCTGGTGGAAGTGGAGCCCGAGGCCATAGCCAACTTGCTTGGGACGGTGCGCATCGATACGGTCGACCTGGACGAGCACCATACCGTACTGATCGGAGATGACCTGCGCTATGCCGACCATCCCGTCCGCTTCCGCCTTACCGATGGGCTGCAACTCCGGCCCTTTTTCGGTCCCGCCCTGATGGTGGGCCTGGTGAACGGGAACTGGACGCACGTCACTCTTGACGCGTTGGCCTTGCACGATCGGATCATCTGGGAGATCTGGGAGGAAAGCTCACAGGGTTTCGTGCGCGCGCTTCCGAAGTGAGGCGCATTGGTGGCGCTGGATAATGGCCACCGTGCCGGGCTTAGCCTGTGGCCACATTCTGCACCAAGGCCGGAGGGCGGAAGGCAGGTGCGGAGGCGCGAAAGAACCGGACCTCCTTGAACATCCTGGCAAGTGTGGCAGTCCCACATCGAGGCCGGTGTTCCGATCGAAGGATCTACTGGGAGATACCTGACCGGCCAAGTAGCAATTTCACCCTTTGTGGGTATGGCGATGGGCCATCCATGATGATAGCTTGCCGTCTCAATCAACACTAACCCCCCAACAAACCATGGCATACACCACGATCCAAGGACAGACCCCGCTGGGCACGAACAAACCCTCGAACCTCAAAGGCACCATCGGAGTGAACCTGATGGCAGCAGCCGGTGCACCGAACGGTATCGACGTTTCGGTGGCCGGGATGTTACCCAATGGCAACCCTGGCATGTACGGCATGGTCTTCGGCTACTCCACCCCGGCCGGCATGCGCGTGGATACCAAACAAAGCGGCAGCCTTCCCGCCAAGGGAAGCACACACTACGACATGATGAAAGTAGTGGTGGTGAAGGACGCATCAGTGAAGGCTGCGAATACGGAGTACTGGGAAGTGTGGTTCCTGGAGACCGACGTGAACAGCGATGGATGGAGCACCGAAGTGAGCATGGTGGTGGACGGCAACACGAACACCTACGTCCTGACAAAGAAGAGCACCGGTGATGAATTGGAGGACACTGTTGAAACCGAGGTCACGGACGAACAGCTCTCGCCGAGCGGATACGATCGGAAAGAAGGATAGCCCTTTCCTCGGTGGGATCTGTTCCCGCCTCTTCCACCTTTGCCACGATGTGCGCCCTTGTACGGCGCACATCGTGCGTTCGGGACGCCCTGGTATAGGTCACCGACACGATATCCTCACCCACGAAAAAACGCAGCGGGCGGTCCTCTACCAGGTCAAGCCGCGAGATCGATGTACTGTCGGGGTTGCCAGCGTTCTTCACCAACAGGACCGCTCGATCAGCCTTGGGTTCAAGCTGCGCCAAGGCCAATGCCAAGCCCTGCACCTCGGCGTGTTCACCTTGGTGTAGTTTGACCTTCATGCGGGGGCGATCGGTGCTCTTCTCAGGCTCCTGGAGGACCAGATCGGATACGGCAGGTGTGGGTGAAGGAACGATGTACGCTTCGGTCACGTGGCAGTCGAACTGGGCGTAGGACATGCGCCAGAAGCCACCATTGCCCCATTTCAATCCCCAGGAGTTCATGATCAGGAGGCTGCTGTCGCTATCGTCGTAACCCACTGCGAGCATGGCGTGGCTGCCCGGCATGGGTTGTGCACATTCGGGGTTCCACCGAAATGACGCTCCCTTGGCAGCCCTTTTCCCAGCGTTCTTGAAGGCGGTGTCGATGCCCATGGCGAAAGCCACAGGCCGGTCTTCCGCCAAATGGTAGCGCACCTGGTCCAAGGCATAGGGCGATATGCGCAGTGGTGGCGCCATGGTATTGGCGTGTGCAGCGTGCAAAGCTCTTTCGGGAAGCGCGTTGAAGCAGCCCATGGGCGATGGATCATAGGGCAACTGCTCCCAGGTACAGCAGCCTTTTTCCATCAGGATGCTAAAGACCTTGGAGAAGTAGCTCCCCATACAGCGGGTGTCGGTGGTATCGAAGGTGGATTTGGTAAGGTCGTACGGAAATGCCGGACTGAGCACCCGTGTGGGTTCCATGGCACCACTGCTGTCCGTGGGAGGAAGACCGGAACCGAGTGCGCGGTGGTACGATCCGATACCATACGCAAGGGCCCATGCGATGCAGGAGTTCTGCCGCCCTTGATCGCCGGGTGGAGGAAGCAGGGGGCTGAGGTCCACGTGGGCGGGAAGCTTGTATCCTTTGGGAAGTCCTTGCCACTGTTCCACCGCAATGCTTCGCAAGGTGGCGCGGGTGGGTAGCAGGGCGCCGTCCAGAGGATGATGCTCCTGGGCGTTCACCGTGCGACCGATGCCGAAGAGACCGATGGAGAACAGCAACAGGGTGATGTTCCGGCAATGCA
>JBGTAJ010000061.1:0-10064 GCA_041749915.1 Flavobacteriales bacterium | reverse complement strand
CTGATAGTGTTGCCGGAGATCTTGATGTCGCGCACCAGATCGAGGGCCACGATGTCCTTCTTGAGGTCGGGTTCGATGATGCGGGAAAGGGCGGAGAGGACGGCGTCCTTGGTGAAGCTCATGGTGGGGACCTGACTGCCGACAGGCGGGTGCAAAGCTAAGCCCGCCCGCTGGCCGACTTCCGTTGTTCAGCGCTCAGCCTCCTCCGGCCCCGGTGGTACGCCGATATCGACCTTGGAACGCGACGGGTCCATCAACCACAACTGGGCGATGGCCGGATCCTCAAAGAAACCGATGTCGTAGGGCGCTCCCTCCGGTGTGGCGTTCACCATACGGTCCACGGCCAGGAGATTGAGGCCGTCCTTGCTGTTGACGATCGCGATCCGCTGCAGACCTGCTGCCAATACCAGGGGCGTGTATTCCTGCATGGTCCACACCTGATCGTCGTAGAGGATCGGCCCGGCCTTGCGTCCGTCGCTCAGCCAAAGCTTGAGCTGTTGCTCCTTCACCACTTCCAGCAGTCGCAACAACAGGGCTCTGTAGGCGGGCCCAGCCACCGGTCGCTTCCAAGTTAACCTCACCAAACGCTGTGCTGGATGCACATCGATGGTGGCATCCGTGTCGTCGTGAAGGATGTTGATGGTCATGGCGGCTCGCGTTGAAGACCTGAAGATACGGCCGATCGCCTCGATCCCCGAACGTTTTGGATAAGCGGCTCAGTAACCGAGCTCCGCCGCAGGGTCCCAGAACCGCTGTGCAAATTCCACCACCTGGTCGTCCTTCACACGCACTCCTTCCATCGCCAACAACTCCTGCATCTGCGTGGGCGTGGCGAAGTGATGCTTGCCGGTGAGCAAGCCGATGCGGTTCACCACGCGGTGCGCCGGCACTCCGGGCTTCACGCGGTGCGCATTGTTCATGCAGTAACCCACCATCCGGCTGCTGCGCGCGGCACCCAGGTACTTCGCGATGGCACCGTAACTGGTCACACGCCCCTTGGGGACCTGACGCACCACGGCCATCACGTCGGCGAAAAAATCACGCCTGCCTCCCGGTAGGGATGGTTCCTGGACGGCGCCGTTGATGACTAAGCGTTTGGCCATGGGCTGAAAATACGTGGGTCCGGGCACCTACAGGTCGACCAAATGGGTCGACGCTACAGGTGCCACGATCGATGTCTCGGCGTTCATGCCATCCCGAAACGTACATAGTGTATCGTCCGTCCCTCCTCCAGCCACATGCTCTCGTAGTACGTGCGGATGTTCAGCACGGCCTGTTCCTCCGGTGATACCCTGTTCACCAGGTCGGCGTACACGTTGGCACTTTGCTCGAAGACCGGCAGCTTGTGCTCAGCGATCATCTCCAAGGTGTACTCGTACAGGTCCGGGCTATCGGTCTTCAAATGGACCACACCACCCGGCTTCAGCACCTCCTTGTAGCGGGCCAGGAACAACGGACTGGTCAAGCGTTTGCGGGGTTTGCCCAACTGCGGATCGCTGAAGGTGAGCCAGATCTCATCCACCTCCTGCGGGCCGAAACACTTCAGGAGATGATCCACATGGGTGCGGAGGAAGCCGACGTTGGTCAGGCCTTCCTCCTTGGCGATGCGCGCGCCACGCCACAGACGGGCTCCCTTGATATCCACGCCGAGATAGTTCCGACCAGGGTTCAGACGCGCCAGGCCCACGGTGTATTCCCCACCGCCACAGCCGAGTTCGAGCACCAATGGTGCATCACGCTTGAAGAGCAGTTCGTTCCAGTGCCCGCGCTGAGGCAGACCCTCCTTCACCAATTGCGTGAACGAGGGCTGCACGACGTGCTCGAAGGTGAGGTTCTCAGCGAAGCGGGAGATCTTGTTCTTGCCCATGGGGCGGAGTCGTTGTTCGTTGTTCGCACTACGTTGGTCTGTGCTCACCGATCATTCTCCGATCACCGGCCGAACAACGATCTTCACCACAAGGGCCGCGAATTTAGGGTGAAGCCGATGTGAAGGAACACCGACGAGATCGCACTGGCTTAACGCTGGCTTGAAGCCGCGCACCGCACCTTTGTCCCCAGATGTTCCATGGCGCACGCATCCTGGTGGCGCCCCTTGATTGGGGGCTGGGGCACAGCACGCGCTGCATCCCCATCATCCACCGCCTGTTGGAGCTCGGCGCGGTGCCCATCATCGGTGCCGATGGAGGCCCCTTGGCCCTGCTGGGCGATGAATTCCCGGAGCTGGAAAAGGTGCGGATCCCCGGCGTCAATATCCGTTACGGCGCGGGCCGCAGCCAGCTCTGGAGCATGGCCCGCCAGTTCCCTGCGATGGTGCAGAGCGTGCAACGGGAACGGACACAGTTCGACCGCATCCGTCAGGAGCTTCAACTGAACGCGGTGATCAGCGATCAACGCTTCGGCATCCGCAGCAGCGACCTGCCCAGCGTGATCATCACACACCAGCTCTTCCCCTTCACGCCGTTCGCCCAGAACGCCCTGCGCAAGGTGAACCTGCGGCATATCGCCCGCTTCGACCGCTGCTGGGTCATGGATGAGCCGGAGGCCCCAGGACTGGCCGGCGATCTTTCCCATGGCCCGTCCATGCCGCCCAACGCCCGCTACATCGGCGTGCTCAGCCGCATGCGACAGGGCGGACCGGTCCCGACGGAGCACCATCGGGTCGTGGCTGTGATCAGCGGCCCGGAGCCCCAACGCACCTTGTTAGAGGACCTGCTCACCGACCAACTGCAACGCGTGCCCGGTGAACACCTGTTGGTCCGGGGGCTTCCCAAGGTCCATGAAGTGCAACGGATAGGCAAGGTGACCAAGGTGCCCCACCTGCATGCCAGCGAACTTGCCGAGCGGCTTTTGGCCTCGGAGCACATCGTTTCGCGCAGCGGCTACACCACCCTGATGGACCTAGTGGCGATCGGCCGCACGGCCTTGCTGATCCCCACCCCTGGCCAGGCGGAGCAGGAGTACCTCGGCGCGTTGCACGCACGGACCGGACGGTTCGTGGTGCAAGAACAGCAGGGCATGGACCTGGGTGCCGCCCTGAGCGCGCTTCAGAATGTCCCCGTAGCGCCTGCCCAGCAGGATCACGGCCTGCTGGATGCGGCGCTGAGCGATCTGGCAGGCATCTTGCGCTGAGGCCGGTCCGTTACCTTCGGCCAGTGATGAAGATCCTCCATCTGCTCGTATCCATTTCCCTCGTCCTTGCCTTTGGACCGGTCCATGCGCAACAGCCGGTCAACACCAAGGACCTCGATGCCCACCTGCGTTCATTGGAGGAACAGTTCCTCCAGTTGGAACAACGCAAGCTGGCCCATGTGGAACGCATGGATTCCGCAAAGCTGGCCATCATCCGCAGGGACCTGCGCAGCACCGGTTTGCCGAAGCTGGAAGCGGGGGATGTCGTCATCGAGCATCCGGGGCACATGCTGGTCTATGACGAACAGCACGAACAGGCCAAGTGGGTGGCACACATCGCCACGCCTGACCTGATCACGGGCAACCTGGCCCGCATCGATTCCTTCCTGCCGGACCCCTTGGTCAGCACGGGCACGGCGGTGACGGCGGACTATTGGAACAGTGGTTTCGACCGGGGCCACCTGGTGCCCAGTGCGGACATGCGCTGGAACGCCACCGCGCTGCAGGCCACCTACCTCTACAGCAACATCAGTCCACAACGCCCCGAGCTGAACCGGAACTCCTGGGCCGACCTGGAGGACTGGGTGCGGCGCTACGTGAACTTCAGTAAAAGCCGGATCTATGTGGTGACCGGTCCCGTGTTGCGTGACGGCCTGCCGGTGATGCAGAAGGCCGACCGGAAGAACGAGGTGAGCATTCCGGAACAGTTCTTCAAGGTCATCGCGGACCTCGACGGGCCCACACCGAAGGCCATTGCATTCCTGCAGTCCAACCAGGCGAACGAATACCCCACGATCAGCTACGCCGTGCCCATCGACAGCGTGGAGCGCATCACCGGCATCGACTTCTTCCCCGCTTTGGATGATGCTTTGGAGGCTCGTCTGGAGGCGATGCGCCAGCCGGAGGACTGGTACGCCGAGGGGGACCCCTTCTTCGGGGAAAAGGAACCCCTGAAGGTGCCCCTGCCAAAGGGCATGTTCAACACGGTGCAGGCCAAGTACCACATCGGGAAGACGGCCACGGTCTGTGGCACGGTGGTGAGCTCCCGGAAAACGGCGAAGGCCAAGGCGATCTACCTGAACTTCGACCGCATGCATCCGCACCAGGATTTCTACGCCACCATCTGGGAGTACAACGGGCCCAACTTCAGCTATGACCCGGAGGTCTTCCTGGTGAACAAGACGGTGTGTGTCACGGGCAAGGTCACCATCTTCGATGACATCCCGCGGATCAGCATCAACAACGAGAGCGAGGTGGTGCTGTATGACGAGGCGATCCGCTGAGGCCGAGCGCCTCAGGCCTTTTCCAGGGTGAAGCTGAAGGTGGTCCCCTTCCCTTCGGAACTCGTCACGGTGATGGTCTGACCGTGGGCCTCGATGATGTGCTTGACGATGGCGAGGCCCAGACCCGATCCGCCTTCGTTCCGGGCCCTGCTTTTCCCCACGCGATAGAAGCGCTCGAACAGGCGGGGAAGGTGCTCCTGGCTGATGCCGATGCCGTCGTCGCTGACCTCCACCACCACCTGGTCGCCGAGGGAATAGCTGCTCACCGTGCAGGTGCCACCTTCGCGCCCGTAGTTCACCGCGTTGCCGAGCAGGTTGGTGAACACCTGCGCCAAGCGGTTGCGATCGGCCTGCACCATGGTGGGCGCGTTCAACTGATCCACGAGACGCATGCCCCGTTCACGGGCCTGGATCTCCATGGTGGTCATCGTCTCATCGACCAATGCACGCAGGTCCATGCGGGCCATCCGCAGGTCCATGACACCGCTCTCGAGCTTGGTGATCAGGTCGAGGTCCTCCACGATCTTCGTGAGTCGGTCCACGCCGTTGGAGGCCCGTTCGAGGAAGTCTCGGTTCACCTTCTCGTCCTCCAATCCGCCCTCCAGCAGGGTCAGGATGTAGCCCTGGATGTTGAAGATCGGCGTTTTCAGCTCATGGGCCAGGTTACCGATGAACTCACGGCGGAACTTCTCCCGTTCGTGCAGCTCGCGGATCTCCGTACGACGTTCGGTGGCCCATGCCGCGACCTCGGCGTTCACCTCGTCCAGGATATCGGCCTTCGCCCCCTCGTCACTCTGTTCGATGCGGCTGCGCTTCAGATCGTGAACGGTGCGATAAAGCACCTTGATGCGGGTGTGGATAAAGCGCTCGATACCGAAGGAGAAGGTGCCATAGGCCACACCGAACAATACGCCGGCAGCCAGGATGGCCACCCAGGCCTGGTAGCGGTCCCCGACCGGAGAGGAGCCGATGGCCACCAACAAGCCGCCGGCGACGGCCACCACCAAAGCGGCCAGTATGCTGACCTGTCGCGGAGATAGTTGACCCATGGTCCTGTTCGGAAGCTTTCGTGCACCGGAGCTACTCACGGTGCGCTTCAAAGATAGACCGCCACAGGCCGGCCTTGCGGCAGATGGGCGGGCTGAAGGGGAGCACGCGCATGATCTAACATTCCCGAAACATGCCGGTCATACTTTTGGCGCCCGCTGCCTTGCAAGGCACGTGCTCCCATGACCTTTGGCCTACTCGAATTCCTCACCCTGGCGGGATCCCTGGGCCTGTTCATCTACGGGATGAAGGTCATGAGCGAGGGCCTCCAAAAGGTGGCCGGAGGCCGGATGCGGAGCGTGCTCCGGGCCATGACCTCGAACCGCTTCATGGGCGTGTTCACCGGATTCCTGAGCACCACGGTGATCCAGAGCAGCAGTGCGGCCACGGTGATGGTGGTGAGCTTCGTGAACGCCGGCCTGCTGAAGGTGCGCCAGGCGATCAGTGTGATCATGGGTGCGAACATCGGCACCACCATCAAGGCCTTGTTCTTCAGCTGGGCGGTGTTCACCGACCTGAGCATCACCAAGCTTGCCATCCCCATCATCGGGCTGGCGTTCCCCCTTCTCTTCCTGAAGACGCCGCGTTCGCGGGCCCTGGCGGAGTTCCTGATCGGTGCGGCCTTGCTCTTCCTGGGACTCGAGTTCATGAAGCAGTCCATTCCGGTACCCTCGGCACAGGCGTTGGAGTTCCTGCACGACCTCAGTGACATGGGCATGTTGTCGGTCCTGCTGTTCGTCGCCATCGGCACGGTGCTCACCATGGTCATCCAGTCCTCCAGCGCATCCATCGCCCTGACCTTGGTGCTGTGTGAGAACGGCACCATCGGGTATGACATGGCGGCCGCGCTGGTACTGGGAGAGAACATCGGCACCACCATCACGGCCAACATCGCCGCTCTGGTGGCGAACGCCTGGGCCAAACGAACCGCCCGTGCTCACTTGCTCTTCAATCTGATCGGTGTGTCGTGGGCCCTGTTGGTCTTCAACCCCTACCTCGGTGTCATCGACCGATATGTCACCACCGCCTTCGGCTCCTCTCCTTATGACAATGCCGGTTCCATCAAGTGGGCCCTGACCTTTCTGCACATCTCCTTCAATGTGCTCAACACCCTGCTGCTCATCGGCTTCATCCCCTATCTGGAGCGCATCGTCACCTGGATGGTGCCCACACGCAGCGAGCTCGACGAAGAGTATCGGCTGGAGTATCTCGATGCCGACATACCGCTCACACCGGAAGTGTCGCTGATCGAGGCGCGCAAGGAGATCTCCAAATTCGGGCGTGTGACGCACGAGATGCTTCGGATGGTGCGTGACCTGGTCACCGTGAAGGAGGACAAACAACGGGTGCTGCTCATGCAGCGCATCGCCAAGTACGAGCAGATCACCGACCGGATCGAGGTGGAGGTGGGCAAGTACCTTACCAAGACCAGCACGGAAGTGCGCAACGAGGAGATCTCCTCCCAGATCCAGGGCATGCTGGCGATGGTGGGCGACCTGGAACGGGTGGGCGACATCTTCTTCCAGATGAGCAAGGCGATCGAACGCAAGGTGGATGAGCGGCTCTGGTTCACGCCCGAGCAACGGCAACACCTGTTGGACATGCTCGACCTGCTGGAGCGCGCCTTCGAGGTGATGCACCGCAACCTGGACGTGGACGCCGAGGAGGTGTTCCTGGACGAGGCGGTGGAGGCCGAACAACGGATCAACCTGAAGCGCGATCAGCTGCGCCGCTCACACTTGAAGAGCATAGAGACCGGTGGCTACAACGTGAAGAGCGGACTGATCTACAACGACCTGTTCTCCTCCTGCGAAAAGGTGGGCGACCATGTCATCAACGTCTCCGAGGCCGTGGCCGGTGAGATGTGATCAGGGCTGCACCTTCACGGCATCCGTGAACACCGTGTTGCTCTCCCGCAGTTCACGGTCCACCATTCGAACCGAGAAGCGCACCGTATCGAACGCGTTACCCGGCACGATGGGCCAGGGCTTGAGCGCCACGGCGATCTCTCCTGCCAAAGCCTTGTTCTGTCCCTCGGGCGTGATGCGCGGGATGCGGTAGTTCAGCGGCAGCAGCAGGTCGACATCCGTCCACACCCCGTTGCGCAGCTCCGCGTAGCCCACGAACAGGTTGTGGTAATACACGGAACCGGTATCGAAAGGCGCCTGGATATCCGAGGCGTCCAGACCGATGTCCCCATCACCATCGGTGAACCCGATGACCAGGGAGGCTGAATCACCGAACTGCTCCAGCGACTTGAATGTGATGACCGGCTCGGGCGGGAAGGCCTCCGTTTTGAGGCAACCGCTGAGGAGGAGCACACCGAAGCCGGTGAGCAGACCTAATTTTACCCTGGCCCGTTCGTCCATTCGCATTGCACCAAAGTTAAGCAGGTCACCGTCGTATGGCGCAGCCCCCCCTGGACCCTTCCTTCCTGGATCGGCCGTTCACCGTGGACGGGCCTGCGGAGTTCAACGCATTGGCGCTCGACTTATTTCAGGTCCATGCGCGGAAGAATCCGGTGTACCGGGCCTATCTGGAGGCCCTGCGCGTGGATCCAGGGCGTGTGACCACGGTCGGGGCGATCCCTTTTCTGCCCATCGGCCTGTTCCGCAACCACCGGGTGCTGCTGGAGGACCTCGACCCTTCCAGCTTCTTCACCAGCAGCGGCACCACGGGCTCCGTCACCAGCCGCCATCATGTGCCCTTTCCGCGGGTCTACGAACGGTCGTTCATGAGCTCCTTCGCCGCCACCTACGGCGACCCTTCACACTGGCGGATCCTGGCGCTGCTGCCCGCCTACCTGGAACGCGAAGGCAGTTCGCTGGTGTATATGGCCCAGAAGCTCATTGTTGCTTCGGGCGACCCGCTCAGCGGGACCTACCTCTACCGCTACGATGAACTGGCGGACGTCCTGCGTCGTGCGGAGGCAGAGGGAAAAAAGACCCTGCTATTGGGGGTCACCTTTGCCCTATTGGACCTGGCCGAACAGCAGCCCATGCCCCTGCGGCATACCACCATCATGGAGACCGGCGGCATGAAGGGCCGCCGCCCGGAGATCGTTCGGGAGGAGCTGCACCGGATCCTGAAGAACGCGTTCGGCGTGCCCGCCATCCACAGCGAGTACGGCATGACCGAGCTCCTCTCCCAGGCCTGGAGCACCGGCGACGGGATCTACCGCTGCCCACCCTGGATGCGGGTGCAGCTGCGCGATGTGAACGACCCTTTCACCGAAGTGGGACCTGGGCGCACGGGAGGCATCAATGTGATCGACCTCGCGAATGTGGCCAGTTGCCCCTTCATCGCCACACAGGACCTGGGCAAGCTGCATCCCGACGGCAGCTTCGAAGTGCTGGGGCGCTTCGACAACAGCGATCTGCGGGGGTGTAATCTGATGGTGGAGAGTTAGGGGACAGGGGCTCCTCTAGCTGACCATCCGGGCCATCAAGCAGATGGCGTAGGAGTAGCCTTTCGGGCGCATTAACCTGCAGTATCCGATCGTCTCCTCACTGGGAGAGCAATGCTGAAGAGCCCTCCGAATGAGAGAAAAGTCCTATTTCTTGGGTGCAGGTCCATACTCGTTGACCCTAAGCTCGCCCTCTGCGAACAACATCCATAGCACAAAAAAGGGGATCAAGAACCACCACCAAGGTTTCCCCAGATCATGGCAGCGCTTCACTCCTTGTGCCAGATGTAACCAGAGGAATGGCAAAAGCGCCACGCCGGAATACCACGGAGGCAATTGGGGCGAGTAGTAAATGCCGTTGGCAAGCACAACAGGGATGGGCATAATAGTGCTGATCACGAACTCCAACCTGCGGATTCGCCCTTGGAAAGAAAACGGCCGTTTGAACATGGGTTCAAACCACCTTCACCAAAAAGTAGTTCTTCTTTCCGCGCTGCAGCAGGATGAAGCGTCCACCCATCAGGTCATCGGCGTTCACCACACGCTCCTCGCCCACCTTCTCCTTGTTCACGGCGATGCTGTTCTCCTTCAGTGCGCGGCGCGCTTCGCCCTTGCTGGGCAAGAAGCCTCCCACCTCGCTGAGCAGGTCGGCGATGTGGATGCCAGCGGTAAGCACATCGTGGGAGACTTCCGCTTGGGGAACGCCTTCGAAGACGTCGAACCACTGCTGTTCGGTAAGCGCTGCAAGTGCATCGGCCGTAGCGTTGCCGAAGAGTATATCCGAGGCTTGCAACGCAGCCTGCAGTTCCTCCTCGCCGTGCACGCGTCGGGTGATCTCGGCGGCCAGTTCCTTCTGGAGCACGCGCTTGTGCGGTGCGGTCCCATGGTCGGCGATCAAGGCCTCGACCTCCTCCTGCCCGCGGGTGCTGAAGATGCGGATGAAGCGCGGCGCATCGGCATCGCTGCTGTTGAGCCAGAACTGGTAGAACTTGTAAGGAGAGGTGCGCTTGGCATCGAGCCAGATGTTGCCGCCCTCGCTCTTGCCGAACTTGGTCCCGTCGGCCTTGGTGAGCAGTGGCGTGGTGATGGCGAAGGCCTCGCCACCATCCATGCGGCGGATCAGTTCGGTGCCGGTGGTGATGTTGCCCCACTGGTCGCTGCCGCCCATCTGCAGGATGCAGCCCTTGTTCTTGTACAGC